>JAEUKZ010000209.1 GCA_016793045.1 Alphaproteobacteria bacterium | reverse complement strand
TCGTCCGAGGCGAGGAACAGCGCCGCGTGCGCCACGTCCCAGGCGTCGCCCATGCGGCCCATCGGGCATTGCGCGTCGCGGATCGCCACCATCTTGTCGACGTCGCCGCCGGCATAGGCCTGCTTCAACGGCTCGCGGATCATCGGCGTGTTCATCAGCCCGGGCAGGATCGAATTGCAGCGGATCCCCTTGCGCGCATATTCGAGCGCGATGGTGCGGGTGATGCCGCCGATGCCCGACTTGCTGGCGGCATAGGAGATGTAGGGCACGCCGGTCCAGCGGATGCCGGAGATCGAGCCGATGTTGACGATGGCCCCGCCGCGCCCGTCGGCCTCGAACTGCTTCACCATCTGCGGCACCACGGCGCGGCAGGCGATGAACATGCTGGTGAGGTTCACCCGCAGCACGCGCTCCCAGCTCTCGTCCGAGGTCTGGTCGGTCGGCGAGGCTTCGACGATGCCGACGTTGTTCTGCAGGATGTCGACGCGGCCGAACGCCGCCACGCAGCGCGCGACCAGCGCCTCGACCTCGGCGCGCTTCGTCACGTCGGCGACCTGCGCGATCGCCGTGCCGCCCTCGCCGGCGATGATCGCGCGCGTCTCTTCCGCCGCGGCCGCACGGTTGTCGACCGCCATCACCTTGGCGCCCTCGCGCGCGAACAGCGCGGCGGTCGCCTTGCCGTTGCCCCAGCCGGGGCCCGACGACCCCGCCCCGATCACGATCGCGACCTTGCCTGCGAGCCGTCCGGTCATGTGCGTTCTCTCCCGCGTGGTGTGCCTTGCAGTTGTTCGCGCGCGGCGGCGCGCTTATCCGGATTCCTTGGCGTAGCGCGCGCGCAGCTCGGTCTTGAGGATCTTGCCGTAGGCGCTCTTGGGCAGCGCATCGATCTCGCGGTAGGCCTTGGGGCGCTTGAAGCGCGCGATGTTGTCGAGGCAGAGCGCGTCGAGCGCCTTGATGTCGAGCGTGGCGCCCGGGCGCGCGACGACGTAGGCGACCACCGCCTCGCCCCATTGCGGATCGGGCACGCCGATCACCGACGCCTCGGCGACGTCGGGATGGCGCAGCAGCACCTCCTCGATCTCGCGCGGATAGATGTTGGAACCGCCGGAGATCACCATGTCCTTCGAGCGGTCGCGCAGCGTGAGATAGCCGGATGCGTCGAAGCTGCCGAGGTCGCCGGTGTGCAGCCAGCCGCCGCGCAGCGTCTCGGCGCTCGCCTTCTCGTTGCGCCAGTAGCCGCGCATCACCGAATCGCCGCGCACCAGGATCTCGCCGACCTCGCCGACCGGCAGCTCGCGGTCCTCGGCGTCCGCCACCTTCACCTCGACGACGGTCTGCGGCAAGCCGGCCGACGCGAGCCGGTCCATGTCGCGGCGGCGATGCGCGTCCTCGACCAGGGCGCGCGTCATGCCGGTGATCGTCATCGGCGATTCGCCCTGGCCGTAAAGCTGCGCGAAGCGGTAGCCGAACTTGGCGATCGCCGCCTCGAGGTCGGCGACGTACATCGGCGCCCCGCCCCACACCACGACCCGCAGGTTTTCGAGCTTCGCGCTCGCCGCGCGCGGATGCTGGGCCATGCGGTTGATCATCGTCGGCGCCGCGAACATCGAGACATGGCGCCAGTGGTCGAGCAGGCCGAGCACCTCGCCGGCGTCGAAATGGTCGCTCTCCGGGATGACCTGGCAGTTGCCCTGCGCGACCGACGGGATCATGTAGACGCCCGAGCCGTGCGACATCGGCGCGGCATGGACGATCGCGCCGCCGGGCTGCGCCGGGTCGATGTCGATGAAGTAGCTCGTCGTCATCGCGAGTTCGTTGCGGTGGCTGAGCATCGCGCCCTTGGGCCGGCCGGTGGTGCCGCTGGTGTAGAACAGCCAGGCGAGGTCGTCCGGCTCGACGCGCGCGATGGCGATCGGATCGGCGCCGGCGAGTGCGCGATGCTCGGGCGTGCCGATGACGATCACGCGCGCGCGCGCGCCCGCATCGGCGACCGCCTCGTTCACCGCCTGGGCGAGATCGGGGGTGGCGAAGACCACGCGCGCCTGGCTGTGGTCGACGATGAAGGCGAGCTCCTTGGGATGCAGCTTGGCGTTGATCGGCACCGCGGTGAGGCCGGCATGCCAGCAGGCATAGAGCACCTCCGCGTATTCCGGGCAGTTGCGCATGATCAGCGCGACGCATTCGCCCGGCGCCAGGCCCAGCGTCATGCGCAGGCCGCCCGCAAGGCGCGCGACATGGGTCTCCATCTCGCGCCAGGTCGCGACGACGCGCGGTCCGACGGCGAGCGCCGGCGCATCCGGATAGGCCTTGGCGTTGCGCGCGACGTGACGGGCGAGATTCATGGTTCCTCCTGCACGGGCCCGAGTATGGCGTAGGTCGCGGTGGCGTGGGCAACCAGCGCGCCCGCCGCGTCCTTGAGCGCGATCTCGCCGAAGGCGAGCGTCTTGCCGAGGCGCATCACCTTCGCCTCGGCGACGACGCGATCGCCCGCGGCGGGCTTCATGAAGCTGATCGTCTGGCCGACCGTGGTCATCGGCCGGTAGCCGCCCGACGCCGCGGCGACCGCGAAGACCATCGCGGTGTCGGCGAGCGCCATCAGCGCCTGGCCGCAGACGATGCCGCCCGCGCGCGCGACGCGCGGGCCGGCGGCCATGGCGAGCGTCGCCGCGTCCTTGCCGACCGCGGCGACGGTGAGGCCGAGATCCTGCACCCAGGGCGCGAAATCGCGCGCGAGGATCGTGCGCGCGCGTGCGATGTCGAACTCAGCCATGCGTTCCCCCGCGCAGCCAGTCGAGCCAGCCCAGCCGGTCGGTCAGCGCGATCGCCGCGCGGATGACCGCATAGGCCGCGAGCCCGAATGCGACGGCGATCAGCGCGACCTTGAGATGGGCCGAGAGAGGCGTGCGACGGACCGCGGGCTCGTTCATTCTTCCTTGTCCCGGTGCGGTTGTGGCATGCGCGGCGGGCGCGAGGCAAGACGGCGCGCTCCTCGTTCCCGCTTGCCGCCCGTGCTTGTCGGGGGCGCGATGCTTCGTCTAGGGTGCCAGCGATCACCAATAACGTCCCCGGACCGCCGCCGTGCCCGCACCGACGCATACCGACACCCAGCCCCTCGCCGGCCGCCATGCCGTGGTCACCGGCGCGTCGCGCGGGATCGGCGCGGCGGTCGCGCGGGAGCTGGCGCGGCGCGGCTGCGCGCTGACGCTGATCGCGCGCAAGGCTGAGCCGCTGGAGGCGCTCGCGGCCGAACTCACCCGCGCCGGAGCGACCGCGCGCGCCGTCGCGGCCGACCTCACCCACGAGCACGAGAGCGCCGACGCCTTCGCGCGCGCGGCGGAACTGGGCGGCGCGCCGTCGATCCTGGTCAACAACGCGGGCGGCGCCGAAAGCGCACCGTTCACCCGCACCGACCCGGCGCTGTTCGCGCGCATGATCGAGCTCAACCTGACCAGCGCCTATCTCGCGACGCGCGCGGTGGTGCCGGCGATGGTCAAGGCCGGCTGGGGCCGCATCGTCAACGTCGCCTCGACCGCGGGCCTCAAGGGCTATCCCTATGTCAGCGCCTACGTGACCGCGAAGCACGGCCTGATCGGCCTCACCCGCGCGCTGGCGCTGGAGTTCGCCAAGACCGGCGTGACCGTCAACGCCGTCTGCCCGGGCTACACCGACACGCCGATGCTCGACCATTCGGCGGAGATCGTCGCCGCCAAGACCAAGCGCGATACCGCATCGATCAAGACCGATTTCGCGGCGAGCAACCCGATGGGCCGGCTGGTGGCGCCGGCCGAGGTCGCGGCCGCGGTCGCCTTCCTGTGCCTGCCGGAAGCGGCGTCGGTCACCGGCGCCGCGCTGCCGGTCGCGGGTGGGGAGATCTAGCGCGCCCGGGGAGGCTGCCGTGGATGCGATCGAGGCGATTCACACCAGGCGTTCGGTCCGCGCCTACCGGCCCGACCCCGTCCCGCGCGCGCTGATCGAAGAGCTGCTGTGGGCGGCGGTGCAGGCGCCGTCGCCGCCGGCGAGCGGCGACGAGCCCTGGAGCCTGTGCGTCGTCGAGGGGGTCGAGCGCATC
>JAEUKZ010000204.1 GCA_016793045.1 Alphaproteobacteria bacterium | reverse complement strand
TCGGTCCGGTCCTCGGCGCTATCCTCTTCGTCGCCTTGCCGGAAGCGCTGCGCGTGGCATCGGAATGGCGGCTGGTCGTCTTCGGGATCATCCTGGTCCTGCTGATGCGCTTCGCGCCGGACGGACTCAGCGGGATCATCGCGCGCGCGGTCGGCCGCATGCGCCGCGGCGGGGTCCGGCCGGCATGAGCGCACTTCTCGAACTGCGCGGAATCCGCAAGAGCTTCGGCGGCATCCGCGCGCTCGCGGGTGCGTCCTTCGCGATCGAGCGGCCGGGCATCTACGGCCTGATCGGTCCGAACGGGGCCGGCAAGACGACGCTGTTCGACTGTGTCGCCGGACGTCAGGTGCCGGACGACGGCGAGATTCTGATCGCCGGCCGGGGCGTCGAGGGTTGGCGGCCGGAACGGCTTGCCGCCCTCGGCCTCGCGCGCTCGTTTCAGGAATGCCGCGTCTTTCCCGAATGGACCCTGCGCGACAATCTGCTGTTCGCCTTGCGCCCGCGCGGCGTCGGCGCGGCGCTGCTGCGCTCGTTCACGCGCCGCGCGGCGCTGCCCGCAGCGGCCGGCGATGAAGCCATGCGGCTGCTGAAGCTGGCGTCGCTCGAACGCTATGCCGACGCGCCGGCGAGCCTGCTGTCGTTCGGCCAGCGCCGCCTGCTGGAGATCACGGCGGCGCTGATCGGACGGCCGCAGCTTCTTCTGCTCGACGAGCCGGCCTCGGGCATCAATCCCGGGCTGATCGCCGTGCTCGCCGATCTGCTGCGGCAGGTCCATCGCGACCAGGGTGGCGTGTTCCTGATCGTCGAGCACAACATGGAGTTCATCATGGGGCTCGCCGACCACATCGTCGTGATGCACGAAGGCGCGGTGCTGGCACAGGGCCCGCCGGACGTCGTGCGCGCCGACCCGGTCGTCATCGATGCCTATCTCGGCTGACCCGGCGTCCCCGATGCTGAGGGCCGCGGGCATTTCGGCCGGCTATGGCGGCCGCATGATCGTCGAGGACGTGACGATCGACGTCGCGGCCGGCGAGATCGTGGCGCTGCTCGGCCACAACGGCGCCGGCAAGTCGACGCTGCTGCGCGCGCTGTTCGGCCTCCTGAAACGCACCGGCGCGCTGACGCTCGAAGGCCGCAGCCTCGATGGGCTCGCGCCGCGCCTGATCCTCGCCGGCGGCCTCGCCTACGTGCCCCAGGAGCGCAGCGTCTTCCCGAAGCTGACCGTCGCCGAGAATCTCCGCATGGGCGCCTATGCGCTCGACGATGAGAGCGTGGTCGAGCGGCGCATCGATGCCGCGCTGGAGACTTTCCCGCGCCTGCGCGAGCGCCTGCGCCAGCTCGCCGGCACCTTGTCCGGGGGCGAGCAGCGGATGCTCGAGGTCGCGCGCACGCTGTTGCTCGATCCGCGCGCGATCATGCTCGACGAGCCGTCGATCGGGCTTGCGCCCAAGATGGCCGACACGCTCTTCGCGACGATCCGCGCGCTGGCCGCCCAGGGGCGCGCGGTGCTGCTGGTCGAGCAGAGCGTCAAGAAGGCGCTTGCCTGCGCCGACCGCGCGGTGGTCATGGAGATGGGGCGGATCGTGCTGACCGACAGCGCGCGCGCTCTCGCTGCCGACGACCGCGTCGCCAAGCTCTACATGGGGGCGGCGGGGCGCGGTGCCGCGCGGCCGCCGGCCTGATCACGACCTTGCGCGCGCGTCGACGAAGCGTTTCGCCTTCCAGCCCGTACCGACCGCCGCCGCGAAGGCATCCGGCGACATCGCCTCGACGGCGGGGGTGACGCCGACGGCATCTTTGACGCGCTGGGCGATCGCGGCCGGCACTCCGCGATCCGCTCCCGGCTCGAGCACGACCGCGAGCCGCAGCACGTCCATCGCCAGCGCGTCGCCCGGCGCCGCCTTGGCGACGGTGAAGAGGAAGTCGCGCACCGCCGAAACGCCTTCGACCGCGGCGATCGCGCGTGCGGGATTGACCAGCGTGCCCTTGATCTTCACCAGGTCGTCGGCGCGTTCCGGCTGGCGGATGAAACGTTCCGTCGTACGCCCGCAATGCGGGCAGCGCTCGCGCGTGCGCACCGACAGATCGCCGACGACGTAGCGCAGCAGAACGGTCCCGCTGCGGCGCAGATGCGACAGCGTGATCAGACCCGCCGTGCCGTCCGCGACCGGCGCATGCGTCAGCGGATCGACGACGTCGAAGGCCAGCGCCTCGGGCAGCGGATTGTGATAGCCGGTGCCGGGCGCACATTCGATCAGCCCGCCTTGGATCTCGGTCATGCCGTAGCTGATCGAGACGCGGGCCGCCGCGGCGCGGACCGCGACGAGCCGCGCGTCGAGTTCGCGCCGCCCCTCCTCGGACAGGCCCTCGCCGGTCACGAACAGCCAGCGCACTTCGGGCAGGGCGACCGCGCGCTCGGCGGCATGGGCGAGTACGCGGCGCAGATACGACGGCACGCCCCACAGGATCGTCGGCCGCGTGCGCGCCAGCGTGTCGACGACCGCATCGAGATCCTGGCCGAGCGCGAACAGCGGCGACGGGTTGCCCGGCAGGCACGGCACGATGGGAATGTTCATCGATGCCGCGGCGTGCAGCGGGCGGATGAACGCGCCATGGGGATGGCGGGTCAGCGGGAACAGGCTCGCGATGCGGTCGTCGGGGCCGACGCCGCGGATTTCGAGCATCCGGCGCTGCAGGATCAGGATGTCGTAGAAGTCGGCGGTGGTCGAAACGAACGGCGTCGGCGTGCCCGACGTCGACCCCGTCGTATACATCGTGTCCCAGACGGTCCGCGCTTCGTCCGGCGCCTCCGGCATTGCGGCGGGGTCGAGCTGGAATGCGGCCGGGTCGGCGAGCAGCGCAGCCTTGGACGTAACCGGAATCCGCGCGAGGTCGGCGGTGGTGCGGATGTCGGCGGGCGCGATGCCGTGTTCCTTCAGCATCTGCCGATAGCGCGGATGGGCCCTCGCGATGCGGTCCATGGTGACGGCGAGCGCGGCGCTCCTTGCGGCTTCGATGCTGGACCAGTCGGGCGGAAAGGCAGGCGCGGCCACGCTCGTGACTCCTCGATGCTCGAGGATGCTAGGTTTAGCACGATGACGCGGCGCCGCTGCGCCGATTTCAGCGTGTCGGGTCGGCCGCCACGATCGTTCCGGCCTCGCGCCGCAGCAGGCGCGCGGCGTCGGCCAGCGCGCCGATCGCGGCAAAGCGGCCGCCGGATTCGACGAAGCGGCACGCCGCTTCGATCTTCGGTGCCATCGATCCTTCCGCGAATCGCCGCGCTCGCAGGCCACGCGGCGTCGCGTCGCGAAGCGGCCGCATGGCAGGCTCCGGCCAGTCGTCGTACACGGCCGGAACATCGGTCAGCAAGAGCAGCACGTCCGCGCCGACATCGCGCGCCAGCAGCGCCGCGGCAAGGTCCTTGTCGATCACCGCCTCGACGCCGCGCGCCGCACCGGCTTCGTCGGTCGCCACGGGAATGCCGCCGCCGCCCGCGCAGACGACGACGACGCCGTGGTCGACGAGCAGCCGGATCGTCCGCAGTTCGATGATGCGCCGCGGTTCGGGCGACGCGACGACGCGCCGGAAATGCGCACCGTCGGCAGCGACCCGCCAGCCCCGTTCGGCGGCGAGGCGGCGCGCGTCGGCCTCGCCGTAGACCGGACCGATGGGCTTGGTGGGTGCCGCGAAGGCCGGGTCGGCGGCATCGACGACCACGCGGGTCAGCAGCGTCGCGACCTCGCGGCCGGGGAGGCGGTTGGCGATGTCCTGCTCGATCAGGTATCCGATCAGGCCTTCGCTCTCGGCGCCGAGCACATCGAGCGGCAGGGCGCGCGAGCCGGCGCCCTGCTCGCTTTGCAGCGCCAGCAGCCCGATCTGCGGGCCGTTGCCGTGGGTGAGGATGAGCGCGTGGTCGCGCGCCAGCGGCGCCAGCGCATCCGCCGCCGCGGCAAGGTTCCGGCGTTGGGTCGCGAGATCGGCCGCCTCTCCGCGCCGGACGAGCGCATTGCCGCCGAGTGCCGCGACGATCAGCATCGGGGCGCCGGCAATCGCGCCAGGAACGCGTCGACCAGCGCGCCCAGCCCTGGTTCGGCGGCTTCGGCGAACTCGTAGCGCGCGCGTACGATCGGCTTGTCGATCGCGATCAGCGCGGCGAGATCGAGCGGCGTCGCGGAGATGACAAGGTCGGCCGGCGCGGCATCGATGGTCCGCCGCAGCGCCGCGAGCTGTTCGGCGTCGTAGCCGAGCGCGGGCAGGACCGGCCCGATATGCTTGTATGATGCGAGAATCCGGGCGATCTGCGGATCGAGGAAGGGGCGCGGGTCGACGATCGCCGCGGCGTGCGCCGCCACTGCCGCCACGTAGCCCGCGCCATAGGCCATGCCGCCATGGGTGATCGTCGGCCCGTCCTCGACGATCAGGACCCGTCGTCCCGCCACCGCAGCTGCGTCGTCGAGCCGCACCGGCGAGGTGGCGTGAACGATCGCCGCGCGCGCATTGACGGCGCGGATCGCGTCGCTGACGCGCTGGACGTTTGCCGGCGAGGCGGAATCGACCTTGTTGACCACCGCGATATCGGCCATCCGTGCGACCGTCTCGCCGGGATGGTGGGTTGCCACGTGGTCGGGCCGCAGCGCGTCGGCGACCACGATGTGCAGATCGGGTTTCAGGAAGGGAAAGTCGTTGTTGCCGCCGTCCCACACGATCAGGTCGGCTTCCCGCTCGGCCGCCTCGAGAATCGCCGCATAGTCGACTCCTGCGAATACGACATTGCCGGCCGCGATGTGCGGTTCGTACTCCTCGCGCTCCTCGGCGGTGCAGCGCGCCGCGTCGAGATCGGTGCGCGCCGCGAAGCGCTGCACGCGTTCCGACAGCAGGTCGCCATAGGGCATCGGATGGCGCAGCACCGCCGCCCTCAGGCCGCGATCGCGCACGCGGCGACCGAGCCAGCGCGCGATCTGCGACTTGCCGCAGCCCGTGCGCACGGCCGAGACCGCGATGACCGGCCGATGCGCACGCAGCATCGTGCGCTGCGGGCCGAGCAGCGAGAAATCGGCGCCCGCCGCAAGCGCGCGCGAGCCCACGTGCATCACGTGCTCATGCGGCACGTCGCTATAGGCGAAGACGACGCGATGCACCCGTTCGCGCGCGCAGATCGCCTCGAGCTCCGATTCGTCGGCGATGGGAATCCCCTGCGGATAGAGCGCGCCGGCAAGCGCCGGCGGATAGCGGCGTCCGGCGATGCCGGGGATCTGCGTGGCGGTGAATCCCACCACCTCAACCCGCGCATCGTCGCGATAGACGACGTTGAAATTGTGGAAGTCGCGGCCCGCCGCGCCGGCGATCAGCACGCGTTCGCGTTCGTCTGCCATGGCACTTGCTCCCGCCCGCAATGGCTGCGCAGATTCAATGTTATCGTGCCGAGGCGACCTTGACGTCGATCAAGATACGGGCTCGACTCGAGAGTGCAATGTGCGCGAAGCAATACCGGGAGTGAAGGGCTCGACATGCGCAATGGCTCGGTTGCCGGCTCGGCGGACCGCACGAGCGCGCTGGCGCCGGAAATGCTCTATCGACGCTGCGACCAGTCGCGCCTGACGTTTGCGACGACAGCCGAACTCGCGCCGCTCGCCCATGCGCCCGGCCAGGCGCGCGCGATCGAAGCGATCGCACTCGGCCTCGGCATGCGGCGCGACGGCTTCAACATCTACGCACTCGGCCCGTCGGGAACCGGCAAGCGCAGCGTGATCCTGCATCTGATGCGCCAGCGCGCGGCCGACGAGCCGACGCCGGCCGACTGGATCTACGTCAACAATTTCGCCGATCCGCACCGGCCGAACGCGATCCAGCTGCCGCCCGGTCGCGGCGGGGCGCTGCGCCAGGACATGCGCTCGCTGATCGAGGAGCTGCGCGTCGCCATTCCGGCCGCGTTCGAGAGCGAGGACTACCGCACGCGCCGCCACGTCATCGACGGCCAGTTCAAGGAAAGGCACGACAAGCTCATCAGCGCCATCGAGCAGCGCGCCAAGGCGCAGGGCGTCGGCATCATCCGCACGCCGATGGGCATGGGACTCGCGCCGGTGCGCAATGGCGAGGTCCTGGCGCCCGAGCAGTTCGCCCAGCTTCCCGCGGAGGAGCAGGAGCGGCTGCAGCAGGAGATGGAAGCGATCCACCAGCAGCTCCAGGAGGTCATGCAGCAGCTGCCGCGCTGGGAAAGCGAGCGGCGCGCCGCGGTCCGCGACCTCAATCGCGAGATCATCCGTTTCGCGATCGGGCACCTGATCCAGGCGCTCAAGGAACGCTACGCGGACCTGCCCGACGTGACCGAGCACCTCAAGGTCGTCGAGGAGGATCTCGCCGAGAACGCCGAGGAGTTTCTGCTCCAGCGCGCTGCCATGGCGGGCGACGGCGCCCTCGAGGCGCCCGTGCGCGGGGCGGGCCGCGAGGCCGGCACCTTCGATCGCTATCTCGTCAACCTCATCGTCGACCACGCGAACGACACCGGCGCGCCGGTGCTCGAAGAGGATCACCCGAGCCTCAGCAACCTCATCGGGCGGATCGAGCACCGTTCGATGTTCGGCACGCTGGTGACGGATTTCAGCCTCATCATGCCCGGCGCGCTGCACAAGGCGAATGGCGGCTATCTCGTGCTCGATGCGCGCCGGCTGCTGCTCCAGCCCTTCGCCTGGGACGAACTCAAGCGCACCATGCGCGCGCGCGAGATCCGCATCCGCTCGGCGCCCGATCTCCTCAGCCTGCCGAGCGCCTCGACGCTCGATCCCGAGCCGATCCCGTGCGACGTCAAGGTCGTCCTCACCGGCGATCGCCTGCTCTACTACCTGCTGAGCGAGTACGATCCCGAGTTCGGCGAACTGTTCAAGGTCGCGGCGGATTTCGACGACGAGATGGCGCGTTCCGCGGACTCCGAGCTCGCCTATGCCGGCCTGATCGCCGGAATCGCGTCGCGGGAGAAGCTTCAACCGCTCGATCGCGGGGCGGTCGCGCGGATGATCGAGCATGGCGCGCGGCTCGCCGGCGACGCCGAGCGGCTGTCGGTGCGCCTCGAAGGCATCGCCGACCTGATGCGCGAGGCCGATCACTATGCGCGCCAGGAGGGACGGCCGGTCACCGCGGCCGCCGACATCCAGGCGGCGATCGACGCGCAGATCCGTCGCGCGAGCCGCATCCGCGAGCGCGTCCTCGACGAGATCGCACGCGGCGTCATCATGATCGATTCGGCCGGCGCCAAGGTCGGCCAGGTCAACGGGCTGTCGGTCACGCAGCTCGGCGGCATCGCCTTCGGCCGGCCGAGCCGGATCACCGCGCGCGTGCGGCTCGGCAAGGGCGAGGTCGTCGACATCGAGCGCGAAGTCGAACTCGGTGGACCGATCCATTCGAAGGGCGTGCTGATCCTCGCCGGGTTTCTCGGCGGCCGCTTCGCCCGCCGGCGCCCGCTCGCGCTGTCGGCGAGCCTGGTCTTCGAGCAGTCCTACGGCGGCGTCGAGGGCGACAGCGCATCGATGGCGGAGCTGTGCGCAATCCTGTCTATGCTGGCCGGCGTGCCGATCGGCCAGAACCTCGCGATCACCGGATCGGTCAACCAGAACGGCGAGTCGCAGCCGATCGGAGGGGTCAACGAGAAGATCGAGGGCTTCTTCGACGTCTGCCTGCGCGCCGGCCTCGACGGCCGCCAGGGCGTCGTCATTCCGGCCGCCAACGTCAAGCACCTGATGCTGCGCCAGGATGTCGTCGACGCGGTCGCGGCCGGCCGGTTCGCGGTCCACGCCGTGGCCGGCGTCGACCAGGCGATGGAGATTCTGACCGGAGTGGAAGCGGGCGTTCCCGATGCGGCGGGCAAGTACCCGCCCGACAGCGTCAACGGCCGCGTCGAGGCGGAACTCGCCGCGTTGGCCGATCGCGCGCAGCAATTCGCCGTCGGCGAGCGCAAGGGCGATCGCGCATGAGCCCGCCCGCAGGTCCGCGGCGCGGCGAGGACGGCATCGACCGGCTCGTCGTCGCGCTCGATCTGGCCGCGCAGGACATGGCGGAGATCGGCATGGCGGCGGACCTCGCCGCGCGGTTCGGTGCGGCGCTGGAAGGCATCTTCATCGAGGATGCGAACCTCTTCCGTCTCGCGGCCCTGCCGGTCGCGCGCCAGATCGCCATGGGGCCGCCGACGGCCGGGTCGATGTTCGATCCGGCGCAGCTCGAATCCGATCTGCGTGCGCTTGCGCGCCGCGCGGAGGATGCGGTCTCGATCGCGGCGAAGCGGGCAGGCGTGCGCTGGTCGTTCCGCGCGGTGCGCGGCGCCGTGCCATCGGCCGTGATCGCGGCGGTCGCATCGCGCGACCTGCTGGTCCTCGCGGCGCCGACGCGCGCGCGCCCGGCACTCGGCAGCCTGGGCCCGCTGCTGTGCCGCGCCGCGCTCGAAGCCGAACGATCCTTCGCCCTGCTGTCGCGGCCGGCCGGGCTGCAGCGGCCGCTGGTCGTCCTCGGCACGGACGCGCGGCTCGCCATCGCGGCGCTCGGGGTCGCGAGCCAGCTCCTCGCCGGGGGTGGCCGCACGCTCGACATCGCGCTCGCCGCCGGGACGGTCGACGGCATCGAAGCCGCCGCCACGGCCTGGCTTCGCGAACGCGGGATCGAGCCGCGCATACGGCGCGTTGCCGCCGCGACGGTCGCGCAGATCCAACAGGCGGCGCTGTCCGCGGGCAACGACGCGCTGATCCTGGCGGCCGACCTGTCCTGCCTGGCCGCCGGCGGCGCTGAAAGCCTGGCCGCGGGGTCCCCTTGCCCGGTGATCGTCGTCCGCTGATCGCTTCGGCGCCGGGCCCTGCGTCGCCGATCTCGACGGGATTCTACCCGCTGGTAGACTTGATGCGGTCCGCGCGATAGATTGGCGCGGCCCGAACACATGTGGATGCCCATGACCGAACCGATCGCCTTCAAGCGCCCGGAACGCGACGCCGC
This sequence comes from Alphaproteobacteria bacterium, assembly GCA_016793045.1. Lineage (GTDB taxonomy): Bacteria > Pseudomonadota > Alphaproteobacteria > CACIAM-22H2 > CACIAM-22H2 > JAEUKZ01. Next base: position 3,398 of record JAEUKZ010000204.1, on the reverse strand, counting down.
GCAACGCGAAGCGAAGCGTCTCGCGATCCTGCGTTCGGCCGCCAAGATCTTCAACGAGCGCGGATTTCATCGCACCTCGGTCGCCGACGTGGCCGAGGCGCTCGGCGTCAGCAAGCCGTTCCTCTACTACTACCTCCAGAACAAGGAGGACATTCTCTTCGAATGTTCGCGCATCGCGACCGAGGAGCTGCATGCGGTCCTCGACGAAGTGCGCAAGGCCGATCTGCCGGGCTGGCCGAAGCTGGAAATGCTGTTCCGCGGCTACGCCAAGGTGATGACGACCGATTTCGGGATCTGCCTGATCCGCAATTCGGTTCCCGGCGCACTGCCGCGCGAGAGCTGGGACAAGCTGCGTGGCGGCCGGCGCCGGCTGAACAAGGAGGTCGAGCGGATCGTGGCGCTCGGCATCGCCGACGGCTCGATCCGCAGTTGCGATCCGCGCGTGCTTTCGTTCGCGCTGTTCGGCGCCTTCAACTGGATCACCTTCTGGTATCAGCAGGACCGGCCGCTGCGGCCGGAAGCGGTCGCCGACTACTTCATGGAGATCTTCGCGCGCGGCGTCGCCGCCGCTCCGGCCGCGGGGCGAAAGGCCTGAGGCGATGCGCGTCTTCGACTGGTTCGAATATCACGCCCGTGCCCGGCCCGACGTGCCGTTCCTGCGCCAGGACGGCGTCTCGCTCAGCTACGGCGACGCGGAGCGCCGGGCCAACCGCTGGGCCCAGGCGCTGGCGGAATCGGGCCTCTCGATCGGCGACCGGATCGCCTATCTGTCGACCAACGCGATCGACATGGGCGTGATGACCATGGCGACGGCGAAGGCCGGCGTCGCGCCGGTCATGCTCAACTATCGCCTCGCGCCGCGCGAATGGCTGTGGATCCTCGCGGACAGCGCCTGCCGCATCGTCTTCGCGCGCGGCGCGCAATATGTCGGCGCGGTGGAGAGCCTGCGCGCGCAGCTGCCCTTCGTGGAATGCTTTGTCGCGGTCGACGCCGACGCGCCGGCGGGATGGATCACTCTCGACGCGTTCCTCGCGCGCGGCAGCGACGAGACACTGCGCCGGCCGGTCGGCCCCGACGACATGATCTACCTGATCTACACCAGCGGCACGACCGGCCATCCCAAAGGCGTGATGATCACCCATGCCAACGTGATCGCGCATGTCGAGCAGTCGATGACCGCGACCTCGGCCGGCCGCTCGCCGGGGCAGCGCGCGCTGGTCGCGACTCCGCTCTACCACGCGGCCGGCGTGCTGCGCATCATGACCGCGGCGATCAACGGCGGCACGGTCGTGCTGATGGAGCATTTCGACGCCGCGACGTTCGTCGATCTGCTGATCGCGGAGCGGATCAACACCGTCAACATGGTCCCCTCGATCGTGCTGACGCTGCTCGACGACATTCCCGACATCGCCGCGCGCGACTTCCGCCACCTCGAGGTCATCTATTACGGCGCGGCGCCGATCGCGGTCTCCACGCTGCGGCGCGCGCTCGCGGTCTTCAAGTGCGACTTGATCCAGGGCTACGGCCTCACCGAATCGACCGGCGGCATCGCGTACCTGAACGAGGTCGATCACCAGAAGGCGCTGGCGGGCCGGCCGGAGCTGCTGCGTTCGGTGGGGCGCGCCGTCGTGCTCGCCGACATCCGGATCGTCGATGCCGAGGACCGCGACGTGCCGCCGGGCGTCACCGGCGAGCTGCTGGTGCGCGGCCCCAATGTCATGAAGGGCTACTGGAACAATCCGGCCGCGACCGCGGAGGCGCTGCGCGGCGGCTGGCTGCATTCGGGCGACGCCGCGTCGATGGATGAGGACGGCTACGTCTATCTGCACGACCGCATGAAGGACATGATCGTGAGCGGCGGCACGAACATCTATCCGCGCGAGGTCGAGAACGCGCTGATGGAGCATCCCGATCTCGCCGACGTCGCGGTGATCGGCGTGCCCGACCGCAAATGGGGCGAGGCCGTGATGGCGATCTGCGTGGCGCGCCCCGGGCGCGCGCCGCAGGCCGAGGAGCTGATCGCGTTCTGCCGCGAGCGGCTCGGCGGCTACAAGATTCCCCGCCGCTACGAATTCGTCGAGGCGCTGCCCCGCAATGCCAGCGGCAAGGTTCTGAAGCGCGTGCTGCGCGAGCCCTTCTGGAAGGTCGCCGACCGCTCGATCGCGTGATCGTCAGGCGGCGCCTCGCCCGTGCCACGCGGCGAGGGCGGCGAAGCACGAATCCATCGAACGGAACAGCGCGATGCCTGGATCGGCCATGGCGTCGGCGGCGCCGTGCCCCTCGAGCCATTGGCTCATCCACACGATGCAGACCGGCTTTCCCGCATCCTTGCCGGCTGCGCCGAGACGTGCCAGCACGTCGCCCTGGATCGTGCGCCCCCATGGCACGACCAGGGCGCCGATCCGCGTATCGGCGAGCATCGCGTGGGCGCACGCGACCATCATGTCGGGCTGCGCCGCGGCCTGGGCGGTCACGTCGCAGGGATTGCGGACCGCCGCGAAGCCAGGCAGTGCGCCGCGCAGGGCGCGTTCGGTGCCTTCGGCCGGCTGCGGCAGGGCGACGCCATGGCGCGCCGCCGCGTCGGCTGCCAGGATCGCCGTGCCGCCGGATGCCGAGATCACGCCGACGCCGGCGGTGCGAGCGGCAGCGGCCGGCAGCTTGGCGAAGAAGGCCGCCGTCTCGATCAACGTTTCGACGCGATCGAGTGCGACGATCCCGGTTCCCGCGCACAGCGCCCGGAAGTCCTCGGGCGTGCCGGCCGGCGTCGCCGTGTGGAATCGCGATGCCGCGGCGCCGGCGGGACTCGACGCCAGCTTGCAGGCGACCACGGATTTTCCGGCCGCGGCGGCGGACCGCGCGGCGACCGCAAGACGACCGGCATCGGCGACTCCTTCGAAGACCAGCGCGATCGCGCGGCACTCCGCGTCCGCCGCGAGATAAGCGACATAGTCGGCAACGTCGACGTCGCAGGAATTGCCGCAGCTCAGCACGTGGCTGATCGCGGCGCCGTGCGCGACCGCCTGCGACAGCGACAGGCCCAGTGCGCCGGACTGGCTGACGAGGCCGATCGCCTTTGCGCCGGGCGGAATCGCGGTGCGGAACTCGGCGAAGGCGGCGCGCGCGCCACCGGAATGGGCGGCAATGCCGGCGCAATTGGGGCCGACGATGCGCATCTCGGCATCGCGGCCGATGCGGGCGAGCTGCTCTTGTGCCGCGGCGCCGCTCGCGTCGGCGACCTCGGCATAGCCCGAGGCGTAGACGACCAGTCCGCCCACCCCCAGCGAAGCGCAGTCGCGCGCGACCGCCTCGACGCCGTCCTTGCCGACGGCGACGACGACGCAGTCCGGCACCTCCGGCAGCGCTGCAAGCGCGGGAAAGCACTGCAGATCGCCGACCGA
>JAEUKZ010000167.1 GCA_016793045.1 Alphaproteobacteria bacterium | reverse complement strand
GCGCGTCTCGCACGGCGGCGCAACCACTTCATGCCGCCCTCGCTGCTCAAGAGCCAGTTCGCGACGTTGGAGGAGCCGCGCGACGCCATCGTCGCCGACGTCACGAACGATCCGCCGTCCATCGTCGCGGCGGCGGTCGCGGCGTTGCGCGCGTCGCCCGTCCTGCCCGGTCAGTGACGGGCCCGGGCGCCGATCGCGAGCAGTACCGCACCGATCGCGACTGACGCGGCGGCGCCATAGAGGGCGGCGGCGAAGCTGCCCGTTCCCGCGGCGAGCCAGCCGGCGGCGCTTGGGCCGATGACCTGGCCGATGCCGTAGACCGTGGTCAGCATGCCGATCGCGCGCGCCGGCTGGGCGGGCGCCAGGATCGCGGCATAGCCGACGGTCAGCGCGGTGATGCCCATGAAGGTGCCTCCGAACAGAATGGCGGCGACGATCGCAGCGGCGGGTTCCGGCGTCAGCGCCGGCAGCACGATGGCGACGATCTGCAGCAGGTGCGCGGCGATCAGGCCGGGCAGGTAGCCGATCCGGCGGCCAAGCCAGGCCCACAGCATCGCCGAGGGTGCACCCGCCACGCCGACGACCGTCCACAGGTGCGGCGCCCAGTCGCCGAGCGCCGGCATGTCGCGCGCGATGCGCACCAGGAACGTGCCGGTGACGATGTAGCCGGCGCCCTCGCAGAAATAGGCTGCAGTCAGCATCATCAGCGCAAAGCCGGCCGGCCGCGCTCCGGCCGGCCGGCGCGGGGCAGCCGTGGTGCTGGGGGCGAGCGGGGCGCCGAGCCCATGCCAGGCGACGAGGAGCGCGACCGTGGCCAGTCCGCCCAGCGCCAGCCAGCCGCCGCGCCAGCCGAGCGCGCTGCCGAACAACGCGACCGTTGCTCCGGAGAGGGCGATCCCGGAACCGACGCCGATGAAATGGACGCCGATCAGTCCCGGCCGCCGGGCCTCGGTCAGGGCGCGCTGGACCACGGCGGTCGCGAGGACGAACACGCCGGCGCTCGCCAGCCCCGAGATCAGGCGCAGCACGGTCCAGGCGACGATCGAATCGCTCGCCGCCATCCCGATCGTCGACACGACGCTGGCGAGCAGCGACAGCCGCAGGGCCGCCAGGCCGCGGGCCGCGTCCGGCAGCGCGGTCAGCGCAAGGGCGCCGACGAGGTATCCGGCAAGATTGATCGACGCGATGACCCCGGCGCCTTCATCGCTGAGGCCGGTCGCGTCCTGCATCGCCGGCAGCAGCGGTGTGTAGGCAAATCGACCGATGCCCATCGCGAGGAGGAGGGCGGCGATACCGCCGGCCAAGCTTCGGTTGACTGACAGCGCCATGACGTATCCGCAAGATTGGGCGTCCAGCATGACCGCTGCGGCCGGCCGGCGCCAACGATTCGAAGCGGTCTGATGGATCGCCGCGACGGAAGCCGCGTCGCGGCGCAGGTCGTGCCGCAGCCGAGGTTCGTGCTATGGAAGCGGGCCAATGCGTCAGGGCGGAACAGGGAGGCGTGGCGGACTGATTCGAATCTATGCGCTGGCACGCCGGGGCGCCGCGAGCTCCAATGGCTAGCGACAAGCGGGCGCTGATCGTCGGCATCGGCGGCCAGGACGGCGCGCTGCTGGCGCGGTTCCTCCTCGATCGCGGCTACACGGTGCACGGCACCTCGCGCGACCACGAGATGGCGAGCTTCGGCAACCTCAAGCGCCTCGGCCTCTACGACCGCATCCGACTGCACTCGGCGTCGCTCGGCGACTATCGAGCGATCGTCGAGATCATGTCGGTCGTCAAACCGACGGAGGTCTACAATCTTGCGGCACAGTCCTCGGTCGGGCTGTCGTTCAGCCAGCCGGTCAATACCATCAACAGCACCGTGCTCGGCGTCATCAACATCCTCGAGGCGCTGCGGTTCCTCTGCCTCGACGCGCGCCTCTACAACGCTTCGTCGGGCGAGTGCTTCGGCAATACCGGCCCGGAGGGCGCGACCGAGACGACGCCGTTCCAGCCGCGCAGCCCCTATGCGGTCGGCAAGGCGGCCGGACACTGGGCGGTCGCCAATTATCGCGATGCCTACAAGATCTTCGCCTGCTCGGGACTGCTCTTCAACCACGAGAGCCCGCTGCGACCACGCCGCTTCGTCACGCGCAAGATCGTCGCCGGGGCCGTCGACATCGCCAACCGCCGTGCCGACCGCCTGCAACTCGGCGACCTCGCGATCGTGCGCGACTGGGGCTGGGCGGAGGAATACGTCGCGGCGATGTGGATGATGCTTCAGCAGGACGAGCCGCGTGACTACGTGATCGCGACGGGCGCGCCGCGCGCGCTGCGAGAATTCGTGGCAGCGGCGTTTGATGCGGTCGGTCTCAACTGGGAAAACCACGTCGATTTCGACCCGGCGCTGTCGCGGCCGAGCGACGTCGCCTACAGCGTCGGCCGCCCCGAGCGCGCGGCGCGCGAACTCGGCTGGCGGGCGAAGGCCGACATGGACGACGTCGTGCGCTGGCTGGTCGAGGAGGAACTGCGGCGGCCGCGCGAAGCGTGACGTCGAATGCGCGACGCAATGCGCGCGCCGCGGCCGCGCGACGGCGGCGGCCCTAGCAGGCGCGTAGCGAAACCGCCAGGGTGTCGACGACGGCGCCGATCTCCGCGTCGGTGATGTCCGGATAGAACGGCAGGCCGATGACGCGGTCGGCGAGGCGTTCGGTGACCGGCAGCGGCGCACTCGGAAATCCGGCGCAACTGGGATGGTCGTGGCAGCCTACCGGCCACCACTTTCTTGCCTCGATGCCCTGGCGATTCATGTGCGCGATGACCGTCCCGACGACCGGGTCCGGAAGGATGAAGTTCGCCGTGCTCGTCGCGATCGATCCATCGAAGCATGGCGCGGGTGCGATGCCCGGGATTCGAGCCATGGCGACTGCGTAGTGATGCGCGCGTGCGCGGAATTCGGCGCGACGTTTTGGCCACTGCGCCAGGGCTGCAAGGCCGATCGCGGCGGCGAACTCGGTCAGTTTGGCGTTGGTGCCCGTCCACAGACTGACGCGCTCCGGATTGAGGCCGAAATTCGTCATTCGCCGGAGCCGATTGGCCCGCGCAGCGTCGGCGACGATGATGAAGCCGCCCTCGCCGATTCCCATCGCCTTGGTCGCGTGAAGGCTCACGACCTGCGCGGTGGCCCGGGCCGCGCGCACCGTGTCGAATGCCGCCGCTGCATCGATGACGGCGGGAACGCCGGTTTCGGCCGTGAACGCCTCCCAGGCGCCGGAATCGACCGGGGCGCCGAACGGCGAGACGGCCAGGACGACGCTTGGCCGCTGCGGCGCCGCGGCAATCAGGGCTTTCGCGGCAGCCGGCTCGAGCTGCCACGTCGTGGCATCCACGTCGACGAACCAGGGCGTGAGGCCGGCGCCGATCGCGCCGCTGGCGGACGCAATATGGGTCCACGCCGGCATCATGCACAGGCCGCCGCGACCGCCGGCCTCCTCAAGCGCAATCGCGATGCCGAGCGTTGCGTTGCAGACCGTCACGACGCAGTGCGGCTCGACGTCGAAGTGGTGCGCCAGCGCGGCCTCGAAGCGCCGCGCAAGCGGGCCGAAATTGGAATACCAACGGTTCGCGTCGATCTCCCGCAGGAGCGGCATCAGGGCAGCTGCATCGGGCAATGCCGGCCGGAACGTGGGAATGCGCTGCGTCATCGCGGACCGCCGGCCGAACCGATGCGGCGCGCTGGCGATCCGACCACGCGCGCACCTTCCGGGACATCCTTGGTCACCAGCGAGCCCGCA
>JAEUKZ010000137.1 GCA_016793045.1 Alphaproteobacteria bacterium | reverse complement strand
GACGTTGTCCGCCTCCTGCAGCTCGCCGCCGCCGGCGGTGGTCGCCGCTTCGGTCGCGGTCGCCGTGACGGTGAGGTCGAACGAGCCGCTGAAATCCGCCGGGGGCGTGATCGTCAGCGCGTCGAGCTGGGCCTGGGTGAGCCCGGTGAGCGTCCACGAGCCGTCGCCGTTGTCGGTGCCGGCGGACAGCGTCGCGCCGGTCGGCACGCCTGAGATCGTCAGCGTCAGGGATTCGGAGCCGTCGAGGTCCTGAAGTCCGGCGGCAATGTCGGGCAGTGCGATCGCCGTTTCCTCGGCCCCCGAAGCCGTACCGTTCAACGTCAAGGTCGGCAGGTCGGCGACCGCATCGACGACGACGTCGATCGTGCCCGTCAGCGGCGGCAGGGGCGTTCCGTTCTGCGACACGTCGACGGTGACGGTGAGCGTGAAATCCGTATCGCCGTCGCTGGGCGTGCCGCTGAGTGTCAGGCCGCTGAGGTCGCCCTCGGTGAGCAGCCAGGTGCCGTTCGGGCCTGCCTGGCCCTTGTTGAAGGTGACGCCGGCCGGCACGCCGGAAATCGTGATGCCGGTGACCGCTTCGTTCGGGTCGCCAGACGCGATGCCGATGGCGATCGGGATCGGTCCGGCGGCGGGCTGCGGCACGGAGGCGATCTGGTCGGCTGCCTGGCCGAGGTCTTCCTTGGCCGCGATGTCGCCGAGGCGCAGGGTCGAATCGTTGACCAGGGGCGCTTCTTCGGGCGTGCCGGTGCCGGGGGTCAATACGGGCGGGGTCCGGCTGAAGGCGAGCGGATCGACGGTGCCGTAGTTGAGCCCTTCGAACGCGGTCGGCGCGAAGGTCGAGTTGAAGTGGCCGCCGCTCGTCTCGCCGCCATCGGCGGCCCCGCCGGGGCCGGCAGCCGGCGCAATCTGCGCGAGCTGCTCCGGCGTTCGTGCCGCCGGTGCGACCTGGGCAAGAGCCTGCGGGGTCTGGTCGGCCTGCTGTGCCGCTGCGGCGCCGGCATCATCCGCCGCCCCGGGAGCCTGGGCCTGCTGGGGCACGCAAAGCTCGGGAGCGAGCGTCTGTTCGGGCAGCGCGAGAACCTGCGCGGCCGTCAACACCGTTCCATCGCCGAGCACGATGACCGGCGGGTGGCCGGACTGCGCGGCGCGCATGAAGCCATCCATCACCAGCAGGCCGTGACCCTGCGACGTAACGACGATCGCGTCGCCGGCGATCTGCTTGCGGAATGACGCGACGTTCGGGATTTCCGGAAGGTGGTAGCGGATCGTCTGGTCGACCGTCACGGCCAGGCTGGCGCGTTCGCAGTCCGCCGGGAGGCTGGCGACCATCGCGGCGTCGCCCGTCGCATTGGGCTGAGCGCCGGTGCGCGGCGCAGCCTGCGCGAGTTCGATGGGAGCGGTAGCAGGGGACTGGTCGAGTGGCGCAGCCATGGTGAAAGTCCTGGTTTTTCTGAGGCAGAGCGACCGCAATCGTTCGCGGTCGTCGCGGCCTCGGTTACGCCAGGGACGCTATCGCCAAATCCTAATGGCCGTATTAATTATGCTGATAATTCAATTGGTTATTGAGACGCATTTGGGCCGAAATCGTCGCAAATTGTCGCCAATCTGCGCCGCCATGGTTAAGCGCAGGCGTGGTCTCCGGCAGGACGACCGAGGAAATCACTGGGATAACGTGGCGACCTTGAGCGGCCTGATCGCGCGGGAAGAGCAGCAAGGTGAAGGGGCGGAATTGAGCCGAATGCGCGGTGCGCTTGGCTCAAGCCACACGCTCGGCTGTGGGAATCAAATCAGACCGCTTGGGTTAATGACTGGGTCAGGCGCATGCGTGCATGTGCACGCGACAGGCGCAGAGACGCTGCCGGTCCGATCGGGGTCGTTGGAGAAGAGTATGGTGGACGCCGCGGCAGAACGCCGCGGGGTCAGGCAATCTTGCGCTGGACGTCCGCGATGGCCGCATCGATCAGGGCATCGGCGCGCGCCGGGTCGAGATTCTCCTCGACAAGGCGCTGGGTCGCAGCGATGGCGACATCGACGGCAGCGCTGCGCACCTCGGCAAGGGCCTGACCCTCCGCCTGGGCAATACGCTGCATCGCCATCTGCTCCCGCCGCTTGAGCGATTCCTCGAGCGCCGTGGCCGCTTCGGCGGCAATACGGCCGGCCTCTTCACGCGCGTGCGCCACGATCTCGTCCGCGGTCTTCATCGCTTCGGCGTGCTTGGCCTTGAATTCGGCCAGCAGCCCTTCGGCTTCGGTCTTGAGCCGGGCAGCCTCGTCGAGATCCTTGCGGATCTGCGCCGAGCGTTCGTCGAGGCTGCCGGTGATGGCACGACTGACCGGCTTCCAGGCGACTGCGATCAGCCCCGCGAGCGCGAGGGCAAGCCAGGTATACTCGTTGGTCCAGAGGCTGCCGCCGTGGCTGACATCGGCCATCACTGTCCTCCACGGGCGGCGATCGCGCCATCGACCGCGGCGCGCGCCACATCGGCGCCGATCGGCCGGCCGACCAGCCGCTCGGCCGCCGCGCGGGCGACCTCGCCGGCCACATCCTTGAGATTGCCCATCGCCTGGGCGCGCGCGGCCGCGATGCGCGATTCCGCCGACTTGATCTGTTCGGCGAGCTCGGCCGTCTGTCGCGCCTGGCGTTCCGCCGCCGTCTTGGCCGCCGCGGCTTCGACAGCTCGCTCCATCTCGCTCGCCTTGCGGCGCGCCTCGCCGAGCTTCGCTTCGTAGGCGGCGATCAATTCGTCGGTTTCCCGCTTCATGACCTGGGCGCGCGCCAGATCGCCCTGGATGCGCTCGGCGCGGGCGGCGATGACCTCTCCCACCCGCGGCAGGAGCGTCGTCGAGAGCACCCAGTAAAGGACGCCGAACGTGACGGCGAGCCAGAAGATCTGGCTGGCGAAGGTCGAGATATCGAGCTGCGGCATGGCTTCCAACAATCCACCGGGCGGAGCCGACCGGGAATCCGGTGGCTCCGCCGCGGTCAAGCGGTCGTCAGAACGCGAACAGGATCAGCGCGGCGACGACGAAGGCGAGCAGCGCGATGAACTCGGTCACCGCGAAGCCGATATAGGCGTAGGTCTGCACCTCGCCCTTGGCGGCCGGGTTGCGGCCCACGGCGGCGATGATGCTCGACCAGATCGAGCCGACGCCGATACCGGCGCCGATCATGCCGATCGCCGCGAGGCCCGCGCCGATCAACTTGGCTGCTGCTGCTTCCATCGTCGTAATCCTTTCTTACGCTAGAGCTCAGTGAAGGTGGATCGCATCGTGCAGGTAGACGCAGGCCAGGATGGTGAAGATGTAGGCCTGCAGCACGGCGATGAAGATCTCAAGACCCGTCAGGCCGAAGAGCAGCGCGAACGGGAAGATGCCGGGAAGCACGAAGAAGCCGCCCAGCGAGATCACGAAGCCGGCGAACACCTTCATGATGATGTGGCCGGCGGTCATGTTGGCGAAGAGCCGCACGGCGAGGCTGACCGGGCGCGACAGATAGGCGATGACCTCGATCGGGACCATCAGCGGCGCGAGCCAGCCGGGCGTGCCCTCGGGCAGGAAGAGGCTGAAGAAATGCGTGCCGTGGCGCGCGATCCCGATGCCGGTGATGACGATGAAAAGGAACAGCGCGAGCGCGAAGTTGACCGCGATGTGGCTGGTGTAGGTGAAGGTGCCGGGAATCATCCCGATCACGTTGCCGACCGCCACGAACACGAACACCGAGAAGATCAGCGGGAAATAGCGCATCGCCTCCTCTCCCGCATTGTCGCGGATGAGGCCGGCTATGAATTCGTATATCGATTCGGCGAAGCCCTGGCCGCGGCCCGGCACCATGTCACGGCGCGACGTCAGCCACACCAGGCCCAGCACGATCACCACGACCGCGATGGTCATGTAGAGGGCGGAATTGGTGTAGGAGAGATTCAGCCCGCCGATGTTGATGGAAACGATCGGCTTGATCGTGAACTGCTCGAGCGGGCTCGCCATGATCTGACCCTAGCTCTCCCACGCCGCCGACCCCGTGCCGGCGGCTTACGACTTCCCGTCGCTGACGGGCTGCTTGCGCTGCTCGAGGCTGCGCACCGCCCGCAGGACATTCATGAACCCCGCTGCCGTCCCCAGGACGAAGAAGGCGAGCATGAGCCAAGGGCGCGTCCCCAGCCAATGGTCGAGCGCGTAGCCGACGCCCAGACCGACCAGAAGGCCGGACAGCAGCTCGACCGCGATCCGCACCCCGACGCCGACTGCCCGTTGATCCACCTGGGCAGTCTTGCCCAGCGGCGCTTCGGTCAATCTTTCACGCGTTTGCGCGGCCTTGAGCCGCGCGTCGAGGTCCTTCAGCGATTCCGAGTCGCGTTCCGACACGCGCCCTCCAGGCCGGAGGGCCCAGTGAAGCGGCGCGGAAAGTATAGGGCGCCTTGCAGGGTGTCAAGCGCGCCCGCACCCCGCGCAAGGGCTTGAAAACCGCGGTAAAGTGCCGCTTTGCTGCGCATGCACAAGGCGCCGTGCGGGCGTCCCGGCCGGGACTCCCCGGTCGCGGCGTCGAATTGTCGCGGGACTCGGTCTTGCGGGCGCCTACGTCCATTCGACGACAGGGGCCCCGATCTCCGTGAGCAGGGCATCCGCCGGCGTGTTCTGCGGGTCGTTCAGATAGATCTCGATGCAGGGCAGCCACGCCTTGAGCAGCTTCGGACGGCCTTCGAGCGCTCGGAACAGGGCGCGAAAGCTCTCGGTCATGCCGCTGTAGGGGCCATGGTGGCGGCCGATTGCCCAGGTGCAAGCCGGCAGCACGCCGACCCGCACGTCCGGCGGAGTCGCGACCGGCTGTGCCAGCGTGACGGCGGCATCGTAGCGCAGCGTGTCGGCGGGGTTCCTTTCCGGGTCGTCATAGGAGAGGCCGATGACTCGGGTGTCCGGCGTCATCAGGCCGGACCGCATGGCCCAGCCGACGACGCGCTGAAAGGCCGGGCCGACCGTATTGTAAGGCCCGACGGAGCGGACCGCGGCGAACAGCAACGGCGGCATCGGGCGAAGTTCAATCTGCACGGGACCTCCCAGGGATGCGCCGCGCCGCACGCCCGGCGGCGGCCGATAGCTGGCGATATGGCGCGAGAAGGGCGCCCACGGGTCGCCGCGCACCGTGCGGAACAGCGCGGGCGTGGCGCCGTAGAGGCGTCGGAAGGCGCGCGCGAAGCCTTCCGGGCTTTCGAAGTGGGCTGCGAGTGCGATGGAAAGGATCGTGTCGTCGCCCGACACCAGCATCCACGCGGCGCGCTGGAGGCGCAGCCGCCGCACGAAGGCCTCGGGCGTCTCGCAGGCCAGTGCGCGGAACACCCGCAGAAAGTGAAACGGCGACATTGCGGCCTCGGCCGCAAGCGACGCGACACAATGAGGCGCGTCGAGATCGCCGACAACGAGACGCACCACCCGCGCCACCTGAATCAGGTGGCGGCGGATCGTGTCATCGCGCGCAATCGTGCGCCGGCGGTCGCTCATGGTGCGACCCTATCGCGACGTCGCGGGCCGGTCCCGACCGTGACTGCGAATCTGGATCCGGCGGCGCGGTCGGGCCGTGCCGGGCGGCCCTACGCCGTCGCGCGCAGCCGAGCCGCCTGGGCGAGGTCGACGGAGACGAGCTGCGAGACGCCGCGCTCACCCATCGTCACGCCGAAAAGCCGGTCCATGCGCGCCATCGTCATGCGGTGGTGGGTCACGACGACGAAGCGCGTGTCGGTCATCCGCGTGATCGCGTCGAGCAGGGTGCAGAAGCGGTCCACGTTGGCGTCGTCGAGCGGCGCGTCCACCTCGTCGAGTACGCAGATCGGCGCGGGGTTGGTCTGGAACACGGCGAAGAGCAGCGCCAAGGCCGTCAGCGCCTGCTCGCCGCCGGACAGCAGCGTCAGCGACTGAAGCTTCTTCCCGGGCGGGCTCGCCATCACTTCGAGGCCGGCTTCGAGCGGATCGTCGTCGACCTTGCCGTTCTCGTCCGCCGGCGCGACGGCCGACAGCGCCAGATGCGCGCGCCCGCCGCCGAACAGCTTGCTGAACAGTTCCGAGAAGTGCTTGTTGACGGTCTGGAACGCCGCCAGCAGTCGCTCGCGGCCCTCGCGGTTGAGGCTCGAGATGCCCTGGCGCAGCCGCGCGATCGCGCGGGTGAGGTCGTCGCGCTCGTTGCGCATGCCCTCGATCTGCTTGGACAGCTCTTCGGCCTCTTCCTCGGCACGCAGATTGACCGGGCCGACTGTCTCGCGCTCCTTGACCAGCCGCTCCAGGCGGGCCTGAAGCTGCGCGAGCGGCGGCAGGTCGTCGATGCTGTCGGCCTGCGCGAGCGGCAGCGTCTCCTCCGGCGCGCAGTCGAGGCGCTCTCGAATGTGCTGCGTGAGTTCCTCGCCGTCGCGCTCGGCCTGGTCGCGGTTCGCCTCGGTGCGCACCCGATCCTCGCGCGCGCCGCCGAGTTCGGCCTCGATCGCCTTGAGCGCGCGCCCGGCCTCGGCGGTCTCGTGCTCGGCTTCGGCGAGACGGTCGGCGGCATCGCGCCGTGTCGCTTCGGCGGCGCCGATGCGCTCGAACAGGCCGTTGCGTTCGGCGACGATCTCGTCGGGCCGTGCGGCGATGCGCTCGCGCTCGGCGGTCGTCTGGGTGGTGCGCTCGACCAGCACGGCGAGCTGGCGGCGCGCCGACTCGCCACGCTGGGTCCACGCCTGCTCGTCGCGGCCGATCGCCCGCAGGCGGTCTTCGCGCTGTGCGCCCTCGCGAGCGAGACGCGACATCGTTGCCTGCAGTTCCATCAGCACCGTGCGCGCGTCGTGCAGCGCCCGGCGGTCGGCTTCGAGTTGCGCGCGCGCCTCCGCCGGATCGGCGATTTCGGCGAAGCGCGCGGCCACGGCTTCGGCCTGGCCGCGGTGCTCGGCGAGGTCGGCCGTCAGTTCGCCGTCCTGGCGGATCAGCGCGTCGCGCCGCGCGGTGCGGGCAGCGGCGGCCTGCGCCTCGGCGGCTGCGGCGGCACGGGCGGCATTGAGTTCGTTCATCATGCGGCGCGAGGCGTCGCGCGCCTGCTCCTCGTCGACCTGCGCGCCGCGGAGCGCCGCCTGCGAGTCGACCAGCCGCGTGCGGCAGCCTTCGACCACCGCGGCGATCGGCGCACGCTGGGCGGTCAGCTCGGCGAGTCTGTTCTTCTGCTTCAGCCGTGCCGCGGCGGCGGCCGGCGTCCCGGCGCGCACGACGAAGCCGTCCCAGCGCCACAGCGCGCCGGCCCTGCTGACCAGACGCTGGCCCTGCGCAAGCTGCGGTGCGAGCGCGTCGCCCGCCTCGTCGTCGACGACGCCGATCTGGGCGAGGCGGCGCGCCAGTGCTGCGGGCGCGCGGACATGATCGGCGAGCGCCGTTGCACCGATCGGCAGCGCCGGTCCGGCGCCGTCGCCGGCACCGTCCGCGCGCCAATGGCGCGGTGCGGCACCGTCGATCGGCGCGTCGAGATCGTCGCCGAGAGCCGCGGCAAGCGCTGCTTCGTAGCCCGGATCGACGTGCAAATCTTCGAGCACCGCACGGAAGCCCTCGACTTTGCCTTCGGCAAGGACGGAGGACAGCGCCGACGCCTCGGCGTCGAGCTTGGAAAGGTCGGCTTCGGCGGCCGCGAGCGCCTTGCGCGCCCCCGATTCCTCTTCCTGCGCGGCACGGCGGCGGCCTTCGATGTCGTCCTGGCGCTGGCGCGCATCGGCGAAGGCGCGCTCGCTCGCCGCGACCTGCGCGGCGGCAAGCTCGAGCGTGGCGGCACGGGAAATCTCGGCCTCGAGCCGTTCGCGTTCGCCGGCCAGATCGGCCAGCCGGCCTTCGAGCCGGGCGATGCGCTGGGCGGCTTCGTCGGCGCGGCGGCGCAGCTGGGCGCGCTCGGCCTCGGCGGCCGCGACCGCCGCGGTCGCATGCGCAACGGCCTGATCGCGCGATTCGACATCGGCGCGGTCGACCTCGATCCGCCGGGCAAGCTCGTCGCGCTCGGCCGCGGCCGAACCCTGCGCCTCGACGATCTGCGCGCGTTCGGCCGCG
>JAEUKZ010000131.1 GCA_016793045.1 Alphaproteobacteria bacterium | reverse complement strand
GCGGCCCTTGAGCCGCGCGAGCAGCGCCGCCATGCGCGCCGATTCCTCCCGGCCCATGCCGGCCATCGGCTCGTCGAGGAGCAGCAGCCGCGGCCGGCCGGCGAGCGCCATCGCGATCTCGAGCTGGCGCTGTTCGCCGTGCGCGAGATTGGCGGCGATCGTCGCGGCGCGCGCGGCGAGTCCGACCTCGTCGAGGATCGCGCGCGCCGGTTCGACGAGACCGCGGTCGCGGCGCGCGGCGCGCCAGAAGCGGAAGCTGTGCCCGTCATGCGCCTGGACGGCGAGCGCGACGTTCTCGAGCGCGGTGAGCCCGCGGAACACGCTGGTGATCTGGTAGGAGCGCGCGAGGCCGCGGCGCGAGCGTTCGGGCACCGACAGCCGCGTCACGTCCGCGCCGGCGAAGCGGATCGTGCCGTCGTCGGGCGCGAGCTCGCCCGAGAGCTGGGCGACCAGCGTCGTCTTGCCGGCGCCGTTGGGGCCGATCACCGCATGGATCTCACCCGGCATTACCGACAGGCTCAGCGCGTCGGTGGCGAGGATGCCGCCGAAGCGCTTGGCGAGCGCCGTGGTCTCGAGCAGCGGTTCAGTGGCCTTCACGCTGCGTTCCCTTGGGCGCGGCCCAGCCGATCAGCCCGTGCTTGGCGAACAGGACGATGAGCACGATCGCCGGCCCGAAGATCAGCTTCCAGTGCTCGGTGAAGTCCGGGATGAACTTCTCCATCAGCAGGAACAGCGTCGCGCCGGCGACCGGGCCGAACAGCGTGCCCATGCCGCCGAGCACCACCATGACGATGAGGTCGCCCGAGCGCGTCCAGTGCATCACCGCGGGGCTGATGAACGATTCCTCCACCGCGAACAGGGCGCCGGCGAGGCCGGAGACGGCGCCGGCGATGGTGAAGGCGGCGAGCTTGTAGGGGAAGGTGGCGAAGCCGAGCGCGCGCATGCGCCGCTCGTTCTCGCGCACGCCGAGGATCACCATGCCGAAGCGCGAGCGCACCAGCCGCCACGACAGGAACAGCACGAGGCAGAGGATCGCGTAGACGACGTAGTAGAATCCCACCTCGTCGCGGGTGTCGACGAGGCCGAACACCGTGGTCTCGCTTCTGAACCGCAATCCGTCCTCGCCGCCATAGGCGCGCAGGCTGACGAAGAAGAAATAGATCATCTGCGCGAAGGCGAGCGTGATCATGATGAAGTGGATGCCGGCGGTGCGCAGGCTGAACAGCCCGATCAGCGCGGCGGTCGAGCCGGCGACGAGCATGGCGAGCGGCCAGGTGATCCAGATCGCCTTGGTGCCGGGAAACAGGCCGAAGACCGGAATGTTGCGCTGCGCGTGCCACGACAGGATCGCGACCACGTAGGCGCCGATGCCGAAGAACGCCGCTTGGCCGAAGCACACCATGCCGCCATAGCCGAGGATGAGGTCGAGGCTCACCGCCGCGATGGCGAAGATCAGGATCTTGCGGAACTGGCCGATATACCAGGTCTGGTCGAGCAGCTCGGCCGCGAGCGGGAGCACCGCGAAGGCGCCGAGCAGCACGGCGATGACGATCGCGCGGCGGTCGAGGGCCATCGCCGTTCAGCCCCGCGCCGGGAACAGCCCGGCCGGCTTGAAGAACAGGATGCCTGCCATCAGCAGGTAGATCGCCATCTCGGCAAGGGCGGCGGGCAGGCCGAGCAGCACCGGCAGGATACGGCCGAACGTGTCGACGAGGCCGACGATCAGCGCCGCGACGAAGGCGCCGCGGATCGAGCCGATGCCGCCGATGACGATGACGACGAAGGTCTTGATCAGGATCGCGTCGCCCATGCCGGCCTCGACGCCGTAGATCGGACCGGCCATCAGCCCGGCGAAGCCGGCGAGCGCGCAGCCGAGCGCGAAGACGAGCGAATAGAGCCGCGCGATGTTGACGCCGAGCGCGCCCACCATGGTGCGGTTGGAGGCGCCGGCGCGGATCAGCATGCCGAGCCGCGTGCGTGCGATCAGCCACCACAGGAACACGGCAATGGCGAGGCCGGCGGCAAGAACGACCAGCCGGTAGACGGGGTAGGGCGCGCCGGGGATCAGTTCGACGCGGCCGGAGAGCAGCGCCGGCACGTCGATCAGGATGGCGCCCGGCCCCCACAGCACCTTGACCAGCTCGTTGAAGAACAGGATCAGCCCGAAGGTCGCGAGCACCTGGTCGAGATGGTCGCGCTGGTAGAGCGCGCGCAGGGTGGTCAGCTCGACCACGAGCCCGACCGCCGCCGCGCCGAGGATGGCCAGCGGCACGGAGAGAAGCAGGCTCCCGGTGTGCTGGATCAGCGTGGCGCAGAGATAGGCGCCGATCATGTAGAACGACCCGTGCGCGAGGTTGACCATGTTCATGATGCCGAAGACGAGGGTGAGCCCCGCCGCCATCAGGAACAGCGTCACGCCGAGCTGCAGGCTGTTGAGCAGCTGCTCGATGAAAAGGAGGACGGTCATCGGGCGTTCATGCTGGCGGGCAGACCCTCACCCGCGTCGGTCCATGTCGCAGACGCTGCGCGCTGGCCCCTCTCCCGCCGAGGCGGGAGAGGGGGACTGGACTCGTTCGCGCCGACGGAGCGATGGGGGTGAGGGCGCCCGTCAAGGGGCGCCGCATTAGCCGTTTACCCCGGCATCCGGCACTGCTCGACATAGGCGTCGCCGCGGTTCTCGAAGATCGTGCCGCGCATCGCCATGACCAGCCGGCCGCGCGCATCCCGCTCGATCTGCGTCAGGTAGTAGTTCTGGATCGGGAACTGGTTGCGGTTGAAGCGGAACGGCCCGCGCACCGACTGGAAGTTCGCGGCGCGGATCGCCGCGCGCAGTCCGTCGCGGTTGGCGACGTTGCCGTTCACCGCGCGCACCGCGCTGTCGATCAGCCGCGCGGTGTCGTAAGCCTGCGCGGCATACGGGCTGGGGATGCGGTTGTACGCGGCCTCGAAGTCGGTGACGAAGCGGCGGTTGGCCGGGTTGTCGAGCGATTCCGACCAGAAGGTGCTCGCGAAGACGCCGAGCGCGGCCTCGCCGACGCCGGGCAGGATCGTCTGGTCGGCGCTGAAGGACGGCGCGATCAGCGGGATCTGCTGGATGAGGCCGAGCTGGCTGTACTGGCGGATATAGGCGACGCCCATCCCGCCCGGATAGAAGATGTAGGTCGCGTCGGGCCGCGCCGCGCGCAGCGCCGCGAGCTCGGCCGCATAGTCGGTCTGGCCGAGCTGGGTGTAGACCTCGCCCACCACCTCGCCGCGGAAAAAGCGCTTGAAGCCGGCGAGCGCGTCGCGCCCGGCGGGATAGTTCGGCGCCATCAGGTAGACGCGGCGGATGCCGGCGTTCTGGGCGTGCTGGCCGGCGGCCTCGTGGGTGCCGTCGTTCGGCCATGACGCGACGAAGAAGTTGGGGTTGCAGTCGGCGCCGGCGAACTCAGAGGGGCCGGCATTGGCGCTGATCACGAAGGGGTTGCTGCGCGCGCGAAGCACCGGATCGGCGACCGCGAGCAGGATGTTCGAGAACACGACGCCGGTGACGATGTCGACCCTGTCGCGCTCGACCATGCGCTGGGCGAGCTCGCGACCGGTATCGGGGCGGAACTGGTCGTCGCCCTGGACGACCTCGGTCTCGATGCCGCCGAGGCGGCCGTCGGAATGGCGTACGCCGAGCGCGAAGCCGTCGACGATCTCGCGGCCGAGTACCGCATTGGGCCCCGACAGCGTCGTGATGAGTCCGATCTTGATGCGGTTCTGCGCATCCGCCTGGCTGGGCGCGACGATTGCCGCGCCCATGATGATGGCCGTGCCGACGGCACCCAGCAGCGTCTTGAACATTCCTGCTCCCTGTCGCCCGAACGGGCTTTGACTGTGACTGGCGCCAGTTTCTTGCGCCGTGGCCGGCGATGCAAGCCCGTTCGGACGCGCCGTCGGGGGCGCTAGCCGGCGAGGATCGTCTTGAGCGCATCGCGCTCCGCGACCAGGAAGTCGAAGAATGCGGCGACGCGCGGCGCACGGCGCAGTTCGGGGTGCGCCAGCACGCGCCAGCTGCGCGCGAGCTCCGCGACCGGGCCGAACACGCGCACGAGGTCGGGCTCGCCGTCCGCGATCGGCGTCGGCAGCGCGGCGATGCCGACGCCGGACTTCGCGGCATAGAGAAGCCCGAGCACGCTGTTGTTGCGCGCGACGATACGGCCCTCCGGCGCCACCGCGGCGAGCCATTTCGCGACACGGTGGCCGCTCATCGATTCGTCGAAGCTGATCAGCGCGTGGCGCGACAGATCCTCGACGCGCTCGGGCCGGCCGTGGCGCTCGACATACGCCCGGCTCGCGTAGACCGCCCAGACGGAGTCGGCAATCTTGCGGCCGACGAGCTCGTCGTCGGTGTCGCCCGAGCGCAGCGCGACATCGGCCTCGCCCTTCGCAAGATCGAGATAGCGGTCGCTCATCACGAACTCGACGCGCAGATCGGGATTGCGTGCGTGGAAGCGCTCGATCAGTGGCGCCATCCGCTGCACGATCGGTTCCGGACAGGTCACCCGGATGATGCCGGGGTCCCGTCCGCGCCCCTTCACGTGCCGCTCGAGATCGCCGACCGCGGCCTCGACACGCTCGGCGTGAGGCAGCATCTCGATTCCGAATGCCGTCAGGCGGTACCCGGCGGCGGTGCGCTTCACCAGCTTGCGGCCGATCCGCTTCTCGAGGCCGGCGAGGCGCCGGTGCACCGTCGACTGGTTGACGCGCAGCGCCTTCCCCGCGGCAATCGTGCTGCCGCGGCGCGCAACAGCGAGGAAATGCCGGAGGTCGTTCCAGTCGAACACGTGAGCATTATGCGCTTTCGCGGCCCCTTGTCGCAATCTTGCGGCTGCCCGCGCGCGCCGCATCGGCCTAAGCAGCACATGACGGGCGCTGCGAGGACACGGGATCGGAGGAGCGGGATCATGAGCACGATGGCACGGATCGACGCGGGCAGCTTCAAGGCGGCAACGCGCGCGCAATGGGACAGGCATGCCGCTGGCTGGAACGAACACGGCGCGCAGGTCGGCGCGTGGCTGCGCGAGGCGACCGACGCGATGCTGGCGATGGCCGAGATTGGAGAGGGCGCGCGCGTGCTCGACGTCGCCGCCGGCGCGGGCGACCAGACCCTCGACATCGCGCGGCGCGTCGGCGCGCGCGGCTCCGTGCTGGCGACGGACCTGTCGCCCGCGATCCTTGCATTCGCGGCGGAGAATGCGCGCCGTGCCGGCTTCGCCAACGTCGCCACCCAGGTCGCCGACGGTGAGGATCTGCGGGTGCCGGCAGGCAGCTTCGATGCCGCGATCTGCCGTCTCGGCCTGATGTTCTTTCCCGATCCCCTCCGGGGCCTCGGCGAGATGGCGCGGGCGCTGCGACCGGGTGGCCTCGCCTGCACGATGGTGTTCTCCACGCCGGAGCGGAACCCATGCGTCGGCATTCTCGTGGCGACAGCGCTCAAGCACGCGGGCCTGCCGTCGCGCGATCCCAATCAGCCGGGCAGCCTGTTCAGCCTGGGCGGCCCCGGCCTGATCGACGAGTTGTTCCGCCTGGCCGGATTCGCGCGGGTCGCGACGACCAAGGTCCCGGCACCGTTCCGGTTGCCGTCGGCGAAGCACTATCTTGACTTCGTCGCCGCGTCGGCGAGCCCCATCCTGCAGATCCTCGAACGGCTCGATGATGCAAGGCGGCATGCCGCGTGGGCGGAGATGGAAACGCGCCTCGCGGCCTTCGACACCGCGCAGGGTTGGGAAGGCCCGAACGAGCTGCTGCTCACCGTCGGCCGCAAGCCTTGAGATTCAGCTGCGGCGGCGGTCAACGCGGCCGACGGCGTGGCGCGGGCGCGCTCTCCTGGCGCTCAACGCAATCGATCAGGTCCTGCTTCGCCTTGGCGAGCGAGTCGAGGAGGATGCGCGACGCGCTGGCGGCGTCGCGCCGCTTCAGCGCGGCGAGCAGCCGGCGATGGCTCGCGTTGGCGGCTTCGAGCCGTCCTTCGCCGAACCCGTAGCGCGCGCGCAGGCCGTCGAGCAGGGCCCAGGTCCGCTCCATCACTTCGAGCGCCACCGGATTGCCGGCGAGGCCGAAGATGGTGCGGTGGAAGTCCCTGTTGTGGCGCATCGCCAGGATCGGATCGCCGGCGGCGGTCGCGGCCTCGAGCCGGTCCTGGATCGCAGCCAGCGTCTCGATGCCGGCGTTGGTGATGTGGCGCACCGTGCCGGGGATCAGCAGCGCGATCACCGCGCCGCGCAGGTCGCAGACATTGGCGATGAACCCGGCGTCGACGTCGCGCACGCGCGCGCCGTGGCGCGGCGTCGTGACGATCAGGCCCTGGCCCTGCATCTCCTGCAGTGCTGCGCGGATCGGCATCGGGCTGCTGCCATAGCGCTTGGCGAGCGCCGCCACGGTCAGGCGCGTGCCGGGCGCGAAGGCGCCGGTGGCGATGTCGTGGCGGACCCGGTCGCGGATGCGCTCGGTGCTGGTTTCCTTGGTCAATTGCGTGCCCGTCGGTGGTCCATGCGATTCGCGCGGCGGCGCCGGTAGGAATCCGCCCGATCACGGCGGCGCTGTCCACCCTCTGGACGGTGTTGATCAACTATTGCATAATTTGATCAAATTCAGGCCGCCGAAGGCCGCCGCCACGAGGATCGCCCATGAACGCCATCGCGCCCGCAGATGCCAACGCCATTGCGCGCGCGGGCCGCATCGTCGGCTTCCGCAGCTGGCTCGTCTATCTGCCGTACAACATCGCGATGACCTGGGGGTCGGGCACGCGCACCGGCGGCACGCGGCTGGTCGTCGAGCTGACGACGGAAAGCGGCATCAAGGGCTACGGCGAGACGATCTGCCTGCTCGATTTCATCGAGCCGGTGCTGCACAAGGTCGTGATGCCGCTCGCCGTCGGCCGATCGGTGAGCGAGGTCGAGCGCATCCACCGCCATGTCCTCGGCGCCGGCTACTACCATCACAAGCGCGCCGCGGTGATGGCGCTGTGCGCGGTCGAGATGGCGATGTGGGACGCGCTCGGCAAGCTCGCCGGCCTGCCGGTCTCCGCGCTGTGGGGCGGTCAGTGGCGCGAGCAGGTGGAGGTCAGCGCCTACCTGTTCATGGCCGATCACGGCGCGCTCGCCGAGACCGCGCGGACCTTCCGCAGCCAGGGATACGACTCCTTCAAGATCAAGCTCGGCGCCGGGGAGGCGAGCGACGTCGCGCTGGTCGAGACGGTTCGCGGCGCGATCGGCGCCGGTGTCCATCTGCGCGCGGACGTCAACGGCGGCTGGACGCCGGGCACGGCGCGCCGGCAGCTGCAGAAGCTGCTCCCCTACGACCTTGCCTATATCGAGCAGCCGCTCGAGCTCGACGACCTCGTGGGCCATGCCGAGCTGCGCCGCGTCCAGCCGGTCCCGGTGGCGCTCGACGAGAGCGCCTACACGCTCAGCGACGTCGGCAACATCGTGCGCATGGCGGCGGCCGACGTGATCCTGCTCGACCCGCACGAGATGGGCGGGCTGTGGCAGGTCCGCAAGGCGGCCGCGATCCCGGAATCGGCGGGGCTGGGGATGACGCTGCACAGCGGCGGCGAGCTCGGCTTCTCGCAGGCGGCGCTGGTGCATCTCGCCGCCAGCATCCCGACGATGACGATCGCGATCGACACCGAGTACTACTACTACGACGACGATGTCATCGCGGGCCGCCTCGCCATCGAGCGCGGGCGCATCGCGGTGCCGCGGGGCCCGGGCCTCGGCGTCGCCCCCGATTTCGACAAGCTGGAGAAGTACCGCGTCGACGCGATCCGCGGTGCCTATCTCGACGACAAGCGGCCGGGCTGGTTCCCGATGAAGCCGTCCTACTGAACGATCCAAAGGGAGGAACGCTGATGGTCACCAGGCGCGAGATTCTGACGGGATTCGGCGCTGGCGCGCTGGCATTCGCGGCCGGCACGGGCGCGCGGGCGCAGGGCCGCGCGCGCGACGAGCTGCGCGTCGCGGTGGCGAGCGAGTGGACGGCGCTCGACCCGCATTTCCACAGCTTCCCGGCCAATCTCTCGATCGCGCATCACGTCTTCGACGCGCTGACCGCGACCGACGCCGACGAGCGCGTGGTGCCGCGGCTGGCCGAAAGCTGGCGACCGCTCGGCGGCGAGGGCTGGGAGTTCAAGCTGCGCGCCGGCGTGAAGTTCTCCGACGGCAGCGACCTCACCGCGCGCGACGTCATCGCCTCGATCGAGCGCGTGCCGCGCGTGCCCAACTCGCCAGGGCCGCTCACGGTCTTCACCCGGCCGATCGCCTCGATGGAATCGCCCGATCCGCTCACGCTGATCATCCGCACGCGCGATCCGTCGCCGACCCTCCCGATCATGCTGTCGGCGGTCTACGTCGTTCCGGCGCGGCTCGCCGACGCGACGACCGAGCGCTTCAACTCCGGCGAGGCGCTGATCGGCACCGGCCCGTTCAAGTTCGCCAGCTGGGCGCGCGGCGACCGGCTGATCCTGGAGCGCAACGACGCGCACTGGGGCGGCGCCTCGCCTTGGCGCCGCGTCGAGATCCGCATCATCACCGCGACCGCGTCGCGCGAATCCGCGCTGCTGGCGGGCGACGTCGACTTCATCCAGAACCCGTCGACCGCGTCGATGGGAAGGCTGCGGCGCGAGAGCGCGGTGGCGCTGTTCCAGGCACCGTCGACCCGCATCACCTATCTTCAGTTCAACCAGAAGCCGGAGGTGCTGCCCGACGTGGCCGGCACCAACGGCCGCAACCCCTTCGCCGACAAGCGCGTGCGCCGCGCGGTGTCGATCGCCATTCCGCGCGCGGCGATCGCCGAGCGGGTGATGGACGGGTTGAGCGTGCCGGCCGGGCAGATCGTCGCGCCGCGCCGCTTCGGCCACGAGCCGTCGCTCGGCCTCGAGCCCTATGACATCGACCGCGCCAAGGCGCTGCTCGCGGAAGCGGGCTATCCCAACGGCTTCGAGGTGGCGCTGTCGACGCCCAACGACCGCAACATCAACGGCGTGCAGATCGCGCAGACGATCGCCGCGTCGCTCACCCGCGCGGGCGTGCGCACGTCGGTCAACGCCGTGCCGCTCAACGTGTGGCTGTCGCAGTGGCGCGGCGGGCGCTACTCGTTCCTGATGCACGGGTTCGGGCCGCCGCTCGAATCGCTGCAGCCGGTGGCGGCGATGGCCGCGACCAAGAACATGCAGGCGGCGCTCGGCGTGTCGAACGAGTCGGGCTACTCGAGTCCGGCGCTCGACGAGATCATCACGGCGGCGTTGCGCGAGATCGACGACCGCCGCCGCGAGGACCTGATGTTCCAGGCCGCGCGGATCATCCGCGAGGACACGGCGGTGATCTGCCTGCACCACGAGGTGCTCGTCTTCGCCGCGCGGCGCGGCTTGCAGATCACCGCGCGCGGCGACGAGCGGCTCTACGCGACCGACATCCGGCCGGCTTAGCCGGCGCCGATCGACGCGGCCGCCGGCCTCGCGGCCGTCGCGGACCGGCGGACTGACGCCGGCGGCCGTGCCGCGCTATTCTCGTGCGCTGGCTTTGCCGCGTGCGGCCCGTCGCCGCGCGAGCATCGACGGAGGTCCGATGTCCCGCAGCTTGCCCCACCGGCCGGTTGGCGCCGGGGTCGTCGTCGCCGATGCCGCGGATGCCGATCGCGTGTTCGACGTCCTCACGCTTGCCTTCGCCGCCGACCCGCCGAACCGATGGATGTACCCGGACGCTGCCGCGTACATCAGGCACTTCCCGTCCTTCGCGCGCGGCCTCGGCGGCGCGGCATTGCCGCACGGCACGGCATTCCGGGACAAGGACTGCGCCGCCGTCGCGCTGTGGCTGGGCCCCGGCATCGCGCCCGACGAAGCGGCGCTGATGGCGCTGTTCGAAGCCACCTTGCCGCCCGACCGTCGTGCCGACCTGGCGGCGGTGATCCATGCGATGGAAGGCTGTCATCCGCGCGAGCCGCACTGGTATCTGCCGTTCATCGGCGTCGATCCCGCGCGCCAGGGGACGGGGCTCGGCGCGGCGCTCCTCCAGCCGGTCCTCGCCGCATGCGACGCGGCGCGCCTGCCGGCCTATCTCGAATCGACCAATCCGCGCAACCAGCGCTTCTACGAGCGGCACGGCTTCAGGGCCGTCGGCGAGATCAGGGTGGGCGCATGCCCGCCGGTCGTGCCGATGCTGCGCCGCCCTGGTGCGCCGCGGTAGCCGGCCTCAGCCCGCGACGCGCCTGATCGCAGCGCCGCAGCGTGCCAGGCGTTCGACGAAGCGGTCGTAGCCGCGGTCGAAATGCTCGACGCCGGCGATCGTCGTCGTGCCTGCCGCCGAGAAGCCGGCGATGGCGAGGGCGGCACCGGCGCGCACGTCGCCCGCTTCGACCGCGGTGCCGTGCAGGGCCGGCACGCCCCGGATCATCGCGTTGCGGCCGACCACACGGATGTTGGCGCCCATGCGCTGCAGCTCGGGAACGTGGCGGAAGCGGCTTTCGAACAGCGTTTCGGTGATCACGCCGGCGCCCTCGGCACGGCACAGCAGCGCCATCGCCTGCGCCTGCAGATCGGTCGCAAAGCCGGGGAAGGGCTGAGTCACCACGTCGATCCCGCGCAGCCCGCCGGAAGCGCGGCGCACGCGCACGCCGTCGCCGGTTCCCGTCGCGGCGATACCCGCCGCGGCGAAGGCCGGACCGGCGGCCGCAAGCAGTGCCGGATCGGCGCCGGTCAGCGTCAGATCGCCGTCGGTGATTGCCGCGGCGCACATGAAGGTGCCGAGCTCGATCCGGTCGGCGAGCACGACATGGTTTGCCGCGTCGAGCGCAGCTACGCCGGTGATGCGCAGGACGTCGGTGCCGACGCCATCGATCTGCGCGCCCATTGCCACGAGGCAGCGCGCGAGGTCGCCGACCTCGGGCTCGCGCGCCGCGTTGACGATCGCCGTTTCGCCGCGGGCGAGCGTCGCGGCCAGCATCAGGTTCTCGGTCGCGCCGACCGAGGGCGAGGGCAGGACGATGCGCGCCCCGCGGAGGCCGCGCGGAGCCGCGATGGTGACGCCGCCGGCGTCGAGCGACACGGTCGCGCCCATGGCGCGGAAGCCGGCGAGGTGGAAATCGACCGGCCTCAGCCCGATCGCGTCGCCGCCGGGCAGCGGCAGCGCCACCCGGCCGAGCCGCGCCAGCATCGCGCCGGCGACGAGGAACGACGCCCGCATGCGCGTGACGAGAACGCCGTCGATGGCGCCGCTGCCGAGGCGCCGGCCGCAGAACCGTCCGGTGAGCGTGTCGCCGCGCTCGTCCCATTCGACCGAGACGCCGATCCCCTCGAGGATGTTGGCAAGCACGGCGACGTCGAGAATGCGCGGCAGGTTGCGGAGCACGAGCGGGCGCTCGCTGAGGATCGACGCGATCATCAGCGGCAGCGCCGCGTTCTTTGCGCCGGCGATGGCGAGCGTGCCCGCCAGGCGCCGGCCGCCGTCGATCACGATCGCGCCCTGCGACGGCACCGACCACCACGGCGCGACGCGTCGCAGCCTGACGACGTTGGGTGAAGCCATGCCGGAGCGACTCCCTTCATTGTGGCCGCAAGACGCTACAGGCTGCGCGGGGGGCGCGTCGACAGTCGCCGCCGCGGGGCCAGGTCAGGGGCCGCCGTGCGCTCCCGACCGTGCCCGCAGCCGCAGCCGGCGCGCATGCTCGTGCTGCGCCACCAGCGCCTCGCGGCGCGCGCTGAGGCCCGCCTCGCTCAGATCGGCTTCGCTGGCCGCGGCCAGCGCCGCGCGGTCGGGTGCGAGCGCGGCCGGGGCGCGCGCCCTGAAGTCCCGAAGACACGCCGCCAGGCGGCGCAGGGCAGCCGCGAACCGCAATGGGCGGCGCGCAAGCGGTGCCGGCCGGCATGGGGCGCCGCTTCGGTTCGATCCACCGCGATCGCGCGTGCCAGTTTCGCTCATGACCGGGGCCGCGACGATCAGGACCGCCAGAACGGCTTTGCGGCCTCGCGCAGCGCTTGCGCCGGCATGAGGCCGACATCGCGGAGCAGGCGGCCGGATTCGGCCAGGTCGGCGACGGCGCGGCGCTCGCGGCTGCGCGCGATCCACGTCAGAAGGAGCGGCAAGCCGAATTGCCGCGAAATCCGGGAGGGTTCGGCCGCAACGGCGAACGGGTCATCGCGGGCGGCAGTCATCGGCGCAAGGGCAGGGGACTTGACCATGATGTTGCTCCACATTGCGGCCGCCTCGTCCGAGGCGATGCCGGGGAGCGGGAGACGTAGAACCGACGCCGCTTGTGGGCAAAGCATGGTTTCTCTACGCTGCCCGAGATTTTCTCATGAAGTGAGGCGCGATGGCGCGTCGCCTGCCGCAGCTCAATGCTTTGAAGGCGTTCGAGGCCGCCGCTCGCCATGAAAGCTTCACGCGCGCGGCCGAGGAACTCTGCGTCACCCAGGGCGCGGTGAGCCACCAGGTCAAGGCGCTCGAGGCGGAACTCGGAATCAAGCTCTTCAACCGCGAGCGCCAGCGGCTCGTGATCACCGATGCCGGCCGCGAGTACCTGAACGTCGTGCGCGACGCGCTCGACCGCATCGCGCTCGGGACCGAGCGCCTGGTGCAGCGGCAGAGCGCGGGCGTCCTCACGGTCAGCACGTCGCCCGATTTCGCCGCCAAGTGGCTGGTCCATCGGCTCGGCCGGTTCGCCGAGGCGCATCCGGAGATCGACCTTCGCGTATCCGCATCGCTTCATCACGTCGACTTCGCGCGCGAGGACGTCGACCTCGCCGTCCGCCATGGCGACGGCCGCTGGCCCGGCCTCGACGCCGTTCGCCTCAGCCCGGAGCGGCTTTTCGCCGTGTGCAGCCCCGCGCTCATGGCGGGCCGCGGCCGCGTGACGTCGCCCGCCGACGTGCTCCGCTTCCCGCTGCTTCGCCTCGACACCGACGAGGGCTGGACGCGGTGGCTCGAGGCCGCCGGTCTCGACGCCGTCGCGCCCACGCGCGGGCCGACCCTCAATCGGGAGAGCATGCTGATCGACGCCGCGGTCGACGGGCAAGGCATCGCGCTTGCCCGGACGACGCTGGCGGCCTGGGATCTCCTCAACAAGCGCCTGATACGGCCGCTCGCGGTGACGCTGCCGCTGGCCAAGTGCTACTGGATCGTGTGTCCCAAAGCGACGGCGGGCCTGCCGAAGATCGCGCTTTTCCGCGACTGGCTGCTCGCCGAGGCCGCGGACGACAATCGACGCCTCGCGGCGCTCGCCGCGCAGCGTCCGCAGCGGCCGGCCGCGGACCGCGGCCGGCCTTGATTTTCACCCGGCGTGCCGCTCCAGTGGGCAGCCCGCCGTCCATGCCCACACCAGCAGGATCTGCCCCATGCGCATCGTGATCGCGATGATGAAGCACGAGACCAACACCTTCTCCCCGGTGCCGACGCCGCTCGCGCGTTTCGAGGCCTGGGGGCTCCATCGCGGCCAGGGCGTGATCGACGCCTACGCCAAGACGCGCATGCCGATCGGCGCCTATCTCAAGATCGCGCGCGAGCTCGGCGCCGAGGTGGTGACGCCGATCGCGGCGGAGGCGATGCCCTCGGGCCGCGTCACGCGCGAGGCCTACGAGGCGCTGGCTTCGCCGATCGTCGCGGCGGTGGCGGCCGGCTGCGACGCGGTGATGCTCGACCTCCACGGCGCGATGGTCGCCGAGGATTTCCCGGACGGCGAGGGCGAGCTCTTGCGCCGCGTGCGCGCGGCCGCACCCGGCGTGCCCATCTGCGTCACCTGCGATCTCCACGCCAATCTCACCCAGGCGATGGTCGAGAACTGCGACGCGCTGATCGGCTACAAGACCTATCCCCATGTCGACATGTACGAGGTGGCGGAGCAGGTCGGCCGCATCCTCGTCGCCAAGCTGCAGGGCCGGGCCGACCCGGTGATGGCGTGGGGCAACCGTCCGATCCTCGCCCAGACGCTGCGCATGGGCACCGATGACGAGCCGATGAAGTCGCTCCAGCAGATGACGCGCGACCTCGAGCGCGACGGCGTGCTGGCGGCGACCTTCTTCGGCGGCTTCCCGATGGCCGACATCGCCGACGCCGGCGTGTCGGCAATCACGATCGCCGACCGCGACGCCGCCAAGGCCGAGCGCGCGCGCGACGCGCTGCTCGATGCGGCGTGGGAACGGCGCGCCGAGTTCGTCTACGAGGGCCGGCCGCTGGCGGCGACCGTGGCGGCAGCGAGCCGGCTGCAGAACTCGATCCCGACCGGCAAGCCGGTGCTGCTGCTCGACCACGCCGACAATGTCGGTTCGGGCGGCACCGAGGACGTGATGACGGTGATCGCCGAGGTGCTGCGCCAGAACCTGCCCGACGTCGCGGTGGCGGCGGTATGGGACCCGGAGGCGGTCAAGGCGATGAAGGCCGCGGGCCTCGGCGCCACCGTGACGCTGCAGCTCGGTGGGCGCAGCGCGATGCCCTCGATCGGCCGCAAGGGCGAGCCGCTGCGCGTGACCGGCACGGTCAGGTCATTGACCGACGGCACCTGGGTGATCGAGGGGCCGATGTATACCGGCGTCACCGTCCATACGGGACCGACCGCGGTGCTCGACACCGGCCGCATGCAGATCGTGATCGTCTCGCAGCATCACGAGCCGTTCGACCGCGGCATCTTCACCGCGAACGGCATCGACCCGACGACGCGCAAGTACCTGATCATCAAATCGCGCATCCACTACCGTGCCGGATTCGCCCCGATCGCCAGCCACACCTTCACCTGCGACGGCGCCGGCGTGACGACGTCGGACAACACGCAGCTCGTATTCAAGGACGTGCGCCGACCGATGTACCCGCTCGATCCGATGTGAGGGTCGGGCCGACAGACCGCCGCCCTTCAAGCAAGCCGCGCGTTCTCCTGCGCGCCGGCAGGCGCCGCGCCGAACCCGTAGGTCAGGCGCATGCAGCGCTCGAAGCTCATCAGCCGCGCGCGTTCGCGTGCGGCGGCGCCGAGGCGGTCGCGCAAGGCAGGGTCGCCGAGCAGTCGTTCGAGCGCGCGCGACAGCGCGGCGACGTCGAGCGAGGGCACCAGCAGGCCGGTCTGGCCGTCAAGCACCGCCTCCGGAATGCCGCCGAGGCGCGTGGCGAGGCTCGGCACGCCCTGGGCGCCAGCCTCGAGGAAGGCCTGGCCGAAGCCCTCGATGCGGTCGGGGTGCGGCTCGTTGGGCATGCAGAACACGCGGGCGGCGCCGTAGAGCGCGCGCACCTGCGTATCGGGCAGCGCGCCGGTGAAGATCACCGGCAGGCCGATCGCGCTCGCGGTGAGGCGCAGCTCGCTGGCATACGGCGCCGACAACTCGGCACCGACGACGACGTAGCAGGTGCGCGCCTTGACCGCGTCGGGCAGCCGGTCGAGCGCCGCGAGCACCAGGCGATGGCCCTTGCGCTCATCGAGCCGCGCCACGGTCAGCACGATGTCGCGGTCGGCGGGCAGGGCGAGCTTCGCGCGGATGTCGGCGTCGGCGGGTTCGCTGCCGAACCAGAAGGCCGAGACGCCGCAATAGCTCGTCACCGTGCGCATCGTCGGGGCGACGAAGCGGTTGGCGAGCAGCAGGTTGCGGGTGAACTCGCTGTTGCAGACGATGCGCTCGGCGGTGCGGTAGGCGCCGAGCGCGCGCCACACAAACCGCCGGATGCCGCGGCACCACATCAGCTCGTCGCCATGGACCGTCGCGATGTAGGGCGTGCGCCGCACGAGGTTGATGAGGGCGAGCGCCCGCGCGTGGGGCGTGTCGATCGCGTGGATGATGTCCCAGCGCCTGCGCGCGACGATCGCCCAGGTACGCGGCACCAGCGGCCCGAACACGGTCCACGGCCCATCCTGGCGATAGCGCTCGACCGCGAAGGGGCAGGCCGCATCGACCGTACGGTCGGCCTCGGCGCCCGCGCTCGGCGCGAACACCGTGACGTCGTGGCCCGCACGCTGCGCCGCCTCGGCAAGCCCGTACGAATAGGTGGCGATGCCACCGTAGCGCGGCGGGAACTCGCCGGTCAGCAGCAGGATCGCGGCCACCGCGGCGCGCTCGCGGCGGCGGTCAGGGCTGCGCCTTCGCCTGTTCCTGCTCGCGCAGGCGGAAACGCTGGATCTTGCCGGTCTCGGTGCGCGGCAGCGCGTCGACGAATTCGACCGCGCGCGGATACTTGTAGGGCGCGATCTCGGCCTTCACGTAGTCCTGCAGCTCCTTGACCGTCTCCGGCGCCGCGTGCTTCGCGTCGCGCAGGACGACGAAGGCCTTCACGACCATGCCGCGGTCGGCATCGGGCGCGCCGATCACCGCGCATTCGCGCACCTTCGGGTGCTCGAGCAGCACGCCCTCGACCTCCGGGCCGGAGATGTTGTAGCCGGCGGAGATGATCATGTCGTCGGCGCGGGCCTGGTACCAGAAGTAGCCGTCGGCATCCATCTTGTAGGCGTCGCCGGTCAGGTTCCAGCCGTTCTGCACGTATTTGCGCTGGCGCTCCTCGTCGGCGAGATAGCGGCATCCCGTCGGCCCGCGCACGGCGAGCTTGCCGATCTCGCCCGGCGGCAGCGTGTTGCCCGCGTCGTCGAGGATGCAGGCTTCGTAGCCGGGAATCGCCTTGCCGGTGGCGCCGGGGCGGATGTCGTCGCCCGCGGTCGCGATGAAGATGTGCAGCATCTCGGTGGCGCCGAGCCCGTCGATCAGCTTGATGCCGGTGAAGCGGTGCCAGAGCTCGAAGGTCGCGAGCGGAAGGTGCTCGCCGGCCGACACGCCCTTCTTGAGCGAGGCGAAGTGCTCCTTCTTGGCGTTCTCCGCCATCACGCGATAGGCGGTCGGCGCGGTGAACACGACCGTCGCCCGGTTGTCGGCGATGATCTGCGGCAGCGCTTCGGGCGAGGGCCGCTCGGCGAGCACGGTCGAGGCGCCGAAGCGCATCGGGAAGGTGACGAGCCCGCCCAGCCCGAAGGTGAAGGCGAGCGGCGGCGAGCCGCAGAAGCGGTCCTCGCGGTTCGGCTTCAGGGTCGAGCGCGGGAAGCAGTCGCAGATCGCCATGATGTCGCGGTGGAAATGGACGGTGCCCTTGGCCGGCCCGGTGGTTCCCGAGGTGAAGGCGATCAGCGCCACGTCGTCGACCGCGGTGTCGCAGTTCTCGAACGTCGTCGCCTTGCGCGCCATCCGCGCCTCGAGCGAGTCGGAGGCGTCGCTGTTGAACAGCAGCAGGGCGGGCTGGCGCTTCGCGCGCTCGCCGGCGGCCTTCATGTCGGCCTCGAGCCGCACGTCGGAGAGCGCGAAGCCGATCTCCGCCTTGTCGAGGATGTAGACGAGCTCCTTGGCGCGCAGCAGCGGCATCGTCGCCACCGCGATCGCGCCGGCCTTGAGCACCGCGAACCAGCAGGCGACGAGCATCGGGTTGTTGGCGGCGCGCAGCAGGACGCGGTTGCCCGGCCGCACGCCGAGATCCTCGACGAGGACGCGCGCGATCTGGTTGGCCTTGGCGAGCAGGTCGCCGTAGCTCCACACGTCCTTGCCGAACCAGATGCAGGGGCGGTCGCGGTGACCGGCCGCCGCCATGACGTCGAGCAGCTCGACCGCCGCGTTCATCCGCTCCGGGTATTTGAGTTCGGGGAGCGTGAACGTCATCTCCGGCCACAGCGAAGGCGGCGGCAGATGGTCGCGCGCGAAGCTGTCGTAGTTCGTGCGCGTGGTGAGCTTGGCGTCAGGCATGGGAAGGCTCGCGGGAATTCGGTTCGGTCTTGTCGTCGAAGCGCGGGATCGGCATCTCGACGCGCACGGCGTTGGATGGCACGGAGTGGCGGCCGGACTTGTCGTACGCGACGACGTAGTAGGTGTAGACGACGCCGCCCAGGACGGTGCGGTCCGCGAACTTTGGCGTCTTCACCGCCTCGACCACGGTCGCGGCGCCGCCGTCCTCGGCGCGGTAGACGTCGAACACCGTCGGCTCGCCGGCGGGCTTCGACCACGAAAGGTGCAGCGTCCCGCCCTCGGCGCGCGCGGCGAGGCCGGCGCCGCCGGCGGGCCATTGCGGGGCGGCACCGCTCAGGTCCTCCGCGGGCGCCTGCGTCGTACCCTTCGGCCACAGGAAACAGGTCACGAGCTTGAAGTTCTCGTCGAGCTGCTTGCAGACGTTGCAGTAGATGCACCGGATGATCTTTTCCGGCCGCCCCTCGGCCACCTTGCGGACCCAGTCCGGATCGGAAAGCAATTGCCGGGCCATGCCGATCATGTCGGCCTTGCCCTCGACAAGGAGCTGCTCGGCCTCGGCGGGATCGCTGATCTTGCCGGCCGAGACGATCGGCACGGTGAAGCCCTTCGAATTGACGTAGGCCTTGATGCCGGCGGCGAGGTGCGCGTGCGGCAGCGGCGGATACCAGTCGCCGGGCATGCAGCGGTCGCCCGAGTATCCGGTGTAGGGGTAGAGCGGCTGGCCCTCGCGGCGCACCGCGTCCTCGAACTTGCCGCCGACCGACAGCGAGATGTAGTCGACGCCGAGCTGCGCCATGCGCAGCGCGATGCGCTGCGAATCGGGCAGGCCGTAGCCGTCCTTGATCGCCTCCTCGGCGAGGAAGCGCACGCCGACCGGAAAGTCGTCCCCTACGGTCTTGCGCACGCGCGCATAGACCTTGCCGAACATGCGCAGCCGGCCCTCGAGCGTGCGGCCGTCATACTCGTCGCGCCGCTTGTTGTGGCGCGACAGGAACGACGACAGCGTGTAGGCGTGCGCCGAATGGAGCTCGACGCCGTCGTAGCCCGCCTCGCGCGCGCGCGCCGCGGCGGCGGCGAACTGGTCGATGATCGCGTCGATCTCGGCAGGTTCGAGCTGGTCGATGGTCTGGCGCCAGCCCGAGCGCGCGACCTTCATGAAGTGGATGATCTGCGGCACGATCTTCGAGGGCCCGGCATCGTGCACCGCGTTGACGAGGTCGCGATGGCCCGGGATGAACTCGTCGCCGGAAATGCGCAGCAGCGGCCCGGACTTGGAGCCGTGGATCGCCATCGCCTCGACGACGATCAGGCCGACATGGCCCTTCGCGTAGCGCACGTAGCGGTCGATGATGCCCTGGTTGACGAAGCCGTCCTCGCCCGACAGGCGCGTCACCATCGCCGGCACCAGCACGCGGTTGGGCACGGTCATGCGGTTGATCGCGATCGGCTCGAGCAGCTTCACGACAGTCGGTCCTCCAGGCAGCGCGGGCACAGGCACGCGGCCTCGTCGTCGGGCATCGGGTGGACGGGCGGAAGCGCCTTGCACCAGCATGCGCCGTTGGGATCGCAGAAGAAACGTTTACCGCAGGCCGGGCAAAGCGCAAGGCCCGAGGGCCGGTCGGCCGCCCCCTCGCCGGCGTCGTCGCTCACGGCCCGCCATCGGCGCGCGCCTCGCGCGCCGCCGCCATGACCTGGCCGGCGATCACCAGGCGCTGGATCTCGCTGGTCCCCTCGTAGATCCGCAGCGCGCGGATGTCGCGATAGAGCCGTTCCACCGGCACGCCGGAGACGACGCCCATGCCGCCCCAGAGCTGCACCGCCGCGTCGATGACGCGCTGCGCCGCCTCGGTCGCGTAGTACTTCGCCATCGAGGCCTCGCGGGTGACGCGGTCGGCGACGACGTCCTTGGTCCAGGCCGAGCGATAGATCAGCAGCGCCGCCGCGTCGACCTCCACCGCCATGTCCGCGATCTTCGCCTGCGTGAGCTGGAAGTCCGCGAGCTTCTGGCCGAAGGCCTCGCGCGCGTCGATGCGCGCCAGCGCCTCGTCGAGCGCGCGCCGCGCGAAGCCGAGCGCCGCCGCGCCGACGGTCGAGCGGAAGATGTCGAGCGTCGCCATCGCGATCTTGAAGCCGTCGCCGGGCCGGCCGAGCAGCTGGCCCGCCGGCACCCGGCAGTTCTCGAAGGCGAGGGTGGCGAGCGGGTGCGGCGCGATGGTGGCGATGCGCTCGCTGACGGTCAAACCGGGGGTGTCGGCGTCGACCACGAAGGCCGACAGGCCCTTCGCCCCCGGCGCCTCGCCGGTGCGAACGAAGGTGACGTAGTGGCCGGCGATGCCGCCGTTGGAGATCCAGGTCTTGCTGCCGTCGATGACGAAATGATTGCCGTCGCGTCGCGCCGTGGTGCGCATCGCCGCGACGTCGGATCCGCCTTCGGGTTCGGACAGGGCGAAGG
This sequence comes from Alphaproteobacteria bacterium, assembly GCA_016793045.1. GTDB lineage: Bacteria > Pseudomonadota > Alphaproteobacteria > CACIAM-22H2 > CACIAM-22H2 > JAEUKZ01. The sequence continues at coordinate 260 of JAEUKZ010000131.1, read as the reverse complement.
CCGCGACCCGCGTTCCCGCCGCGACCTCCGGCAGGTAGCGCCGCTTCAGCTCGTCGTCGCCGAACAGCGCGATCGAGGCGCTGCCGAGTCCCTGCATGGCGAAGGCGAAGTCGGCGAGGCCGTCGTGCCGCGCCAGCGTTTCGCGGATCAGACACAGCGAACGCACGTCGAGCTTCGGTGCGTTGCCGCCATAGGGCGAAGGCACGGCGTATTTCAGCCAGCCGCCGGCGCCGAGGCGGCGCACCAGATCGATCGTCGCG
>JAEUKZ010000124.1 GCA_016793045.1 Alphaproteobacteria bacterium | reverse complement strand
GGGCACCTTCATGCACATCTCCGACTTCCCTTTGTCGGGGTTGTCCGCGAAGGTCATGCGCATCTGCACTTCGGCGCCGAGCGCCTTGCGGTAGAAGGCCAGCGCCTCGTCGCAGCGGCCGTCGAACATCAGATAGTTCTGAACAAGCATGGTCTCTCCTCCTCCTGGTGTGGCTGCCTGCGGGCGCGCCGCTATCGGGGAACCCGCGCGAGATAGGGCTCCGCCTCCCTCAGCGCGCGCGCATAGGACGGGCGCTCGCGCAGGCGCGCGAGATAGGCGGCGGTGTTCGGGTGCGTCGCGCCGAACGGCATCTGCATGTCCGCATAGAACAGCGCCGGCGCCGCGGCGCAGTCGGCCATCGTGAAGTCGTCGCCCATGGCCCAGCGCTTCGTGGCCATTTCGGGCTCGATCAGGTCGAGCGCGCGCGCCATCAGCGCCTTGGCTTCCTCGACGCCGTACGGATCGGCCTTGCCTTCCGGACGCATGCGGTCGAAGACGAGCTTCTGCATCGGCGTCATCACGTAGTTGTCGAAGAAGCGGTCGCGCATGCGCGTCTGACGGGCGCGATCGGGATCGGCAGGCACGAGCGCGGACGGCCCCGGGTAGTGCCGCGCCAGATACTCGATGATGATGCTCGATTCCGGGATCGTCCGGTCGCCTGCATCGTCGTGCAGCACCGGGAACTTGCCGATCGGCCAGATCTTCATGAACGCGGCGCGGGCGGCCGGATCCATGAGGTCGACGAAATGCGGCGTGAACGCCGTGCCGTTCTCGTAGAGCGCGATGAGCGCCTTCTGGCAGTACGACGACAGCGGATGGAAATAGAGCGTGAGCGCCATTCGAACCTCGCTTTCCGGCCGCGGCGGGCTATGCCGCCACCATGACCTTGAAGCCGCCGTAGCACATGCGCTTGAAGTCGAAGGGCATGTCCTTGGGGTCGCACATGTTCGAGATGCGCGGGTCCTTCATGACCTTGGCGTTGACGCGGTCGCGATGGGCGCGCGACTTGAACATGATCCACGAGAACACGACCGTCTCGCCGGCCTTGAGCGCGGCGCGGCGCGGGAACGGCACGCCCATCTTCACGGCGAGGTCTTCGCCGACGCATTCGCGGATCTCGAGCGCGCCGTGCTCGCGCCAGATCTTTGCCGCCTTCTGCGCCATGCGGCGATAGGCCTGCAGCTTCTTCTTCGGGACCGGCAGGAGGAATCCGTCGACATAGGCCATGGTGGTGCTCCCTGGTGATGGTGGTTGCGGCGTCGGACCGGCCGGCGCCACGGACGATGCGAGATGGAAAATTTCAACGCTCCGCGAGCAGCGCCGCGAGGCGCTCGAGGCTCTGCCCCATGCCCGCTTCGTGACCCATCTTCGCGATGCGGTCGCGATCGGCAGCGGTCTCGAGCTGGGTGACGACGGTGAGCTTCGTCTTCGCGCCGTGTTCCTCGAAGAGGATGATGTGGACCGCAGGCGGCGGCGGTCCGTGCTCCCAGCCGCGCGAGGCTTCCTCGTCCACCATCGCGGTGTAGACGAGGCGCCGGGGCGGATCGACCTCGAGATAGACGCCGCCGACCGGAACCTTGGTGCCGTCCGGCCCCTGCATGACGATGCGCCAGGCCCCGCCCGGCCGCACGTCGAGTTCGCAGACCGGGCTGGCGAAGCCGTGCGGGCCCCACCAGCGCGCCATGTGGCGCGGTTCGGTCCACGCCGCGAAGACGAGCGCGCGCGGCGCATCGAGGACGCGGGTCATGACGATGGCGCGCGCGTCGTCGCGCACGACCGGGATGTCGATCGTCGCCATGGCGCTACCTCGCCCGCATCGTTGCAAGATGCGCATCGAGCTGCGCGAAGGTGCCGGCGAAGCCCTGCTCCATGCCGTCGCGTCCGGCGGCGAAGGTCTTGCGCTCCTCCTCCGTCGGGTTCAGCGGCGCCCAATGGATGGTCAGGGTCGTCCTGCCGGCCTTCTCGGTGAAGGTCGACGTCGACAGCGTCTCCAGCGGCCAGCTCGGGCTGAAGGGATTGCGCGCGAGCCCGCCCTGGGGATCGGAAAAGCCGCCGGCGACGACAAGCCGCTCGGGCGCCACGATCTCGCGATAGACCCAGCGTCCCCACATTTCCACCCCGTTGGCCGAGCGCAGGCCGTAGTGGAAGACGCCGCCGGGGCGCAGGTCCACCGTGCAGGCGATGACCGCGAAGCCCTTCGGGCCCCACCAGTGCTTCAGATGCTCGGGGTCCGTGTTCGCCTTGAACACGAGGTCGCGCGGCGCATCGAAGGTGCGGCTGATGACGAACTCGCCGTCCGTCATGCGCGCGCCCGCCGTGGCGATTGCTTCCATCACTGATCTCCTTCTTGAACGGTCGGTGGCGCCGCCGGCTGCCTAGGATTCTGCGCGCGCCTTTAGGTTGGCGAGGCCTTCCTCGAACTGGCCGCCGACCATGCGGTCGAAGTTCATGCACAGGCCCATCAGCTTGCTCATGAAGCGGTTGGGGCCGTGCATCGCCCAGGTGACGCGGGTGGCGCCGCCCTGCGGCTCGAGCGTGAATTCGGCGACGTTGTGGGCCTCGAACGGCCGGAAGAAGTCGAGCTTCAGCACGACCTTCTCGTGCGGGCGCGATTCGGTGACCTCGATGCGCCCCTGGCCGATGTTCTTGTTGCCGTTCCACTCATAGACCGCGCCCCTGCCCGAAGGCGCCCCGCTGAAGCTGCGCGTCATGTTCGGGTCGAGCTTCTCGTAGGGCGACCACGCGGCCCAGCGCCGGAAATCGTCGATCAGCGGAAAGATCGATTCGGGCGGCGCGTCGATCGTCGTGCTGCGCGCGATCCGGAACGTGTCGGGCCGCGTGGCGGCATAGGCGAGCAGCGCGACGACGATGGCCGCGAGCACGGCGGCGGCGATGGCAACGATCTCCAGCATTGGTTCCTCCCCAATTCCCCGTGTCTGCGGACGGTGCGGCTATGGCTTGCGGCGGGGGCGCTTCGTCGCCTTGCCCTGCAGGGTGCGCAGGTAGACGTCGAGCCGGTCGAGGCTCTCGTCCCAGAAGCGGCGGTAGTGCTCGAGCCACTCGTCGACCTGCTTGAGCGCGCCCGGCCGGATCCGGCACGGCCGCCACTGCGCCTCGCGGCCGCGCGTGATCAGGCCCGCGCGCTCGAGCACCTTGAGGTGCTTCGAGATGGCCGGAAGCGTCATCGCGAAAGGCTCGGCCAGCTCGGTCACCGCCGCCTCGCCGGTTGCCAGCCGCGCCAGGATCGCGCGCCGCGTCGGATCGGCGAGCGCGGCGAACGTGGTGCTGAGATGGTCGTGCGGTGTCACGTTATGTACCACCTGGTTAAATAACCTATGGGTTAAATAATGGGAGCTGCGCGCGGAGTCAAGCGGCGCAGTCGTCCGCGGCGATGACATCGGCGTGACGGGCCGGTCACGCGCCGATGGATCGCGACGGCACCGCGCCGCATACTGATCGCGACATCCCTTGCCGGAGCTGGCCGTGCCCGATATCAGAAGCGAACTTGCCCCGACCGGCGCGCTCCGCGCGGCGATCAATCTCTCCAACTTCCTGCTGGTGAGCGGCACCAACGCCGCGGGCGAGCCCGACGGCGTCGCGCCCGACATGGCGCGTGCGATCGCCGAACGCCTGGATGTGCCCGTCGCGTTCGTTCCGTTCAAGACGCCGGGCGAGCTCGCCGATGCAGGCGGCATGAACGTCTGGGACATCGGCCTGATCGGCGCCGAGCCGGCGCGCGCCGCGAAGATCGCGTTCAGCCCGGCCTATGCCGAGATCGCGGCGACCTATCTCGTGCCCGCGGGCTCGGCGCTCGCAACGATCGCCGACGTCGACCAGCCGGGACGTCGCATCGCGGTGACCGCGCGCACGGCCTACGACCTGTGGCTGACCCGCAACATCAGGCACGCGTCGCTGGTGCGCTCGGATTCGCTCGACGCGGCGTTCCGCCAGTTCGTCGACGAAGGGCTCGACGCCCTCGCCGGCCTCCGGCCGCGCCTGCTGGCCGATGTCGAAGCGTTGGCGGGCGCGCGCATTCTCGACGGGGCCTTCACCGCAGTGCAGCAGGCGATCGGCACGGCCAGGAGCAACGAAGCCGGTGCCGCGTTCCTGCGCGGCTTCGTCGAGGCGGCGAAATCATCCGGCCTCGTCGCCGGCCTGATCGCGCGCCACCGCGTGCGCGGCCTCACGGTGGCGCCGCCGGCGTGACGCCGGGCGGACGTCGCGCGGTGGAACGCTAGTTGCTGACGCCGTAAGCCGTGCCGTGGATGAAGGCGTCGCGGTCCTTGATGTCTTCCTCGAGTTCGTCGAGCACGGCCGCATAGAGGTCGCGCACCGAGATGATGCCGACCACCTGGGCGCCCTGGACGACCGGCAGATGGCGATAGCCGAAGCGCTGCATCTTGCGCACCGCCTCGATCGCCGCCTCGTCGCCGCCGATGGTGTCCGGGTTGCGCGTCATCACCTGACCGATCGGCGTGCGGTCGGGATCGACGCCCGCGGCGACGACGCGGCTCATCAGGTCGCGTTCGGTGAAGATGCCGATCAGCCGCGCACCCTCCATGACCAGCACGGCGCCGATGTGCCGTTTGGCCATCAGCGACGCGGCGTCGCGGACGGTCATCGTTTCGGGTACCTGGGCGAGCTTCTGCTCGCGCACCACGTCTGGGACGATCTTGCGTTGCATGGCGTATCTCCCTTGCGTCCGGCGATGCCGACGGCCCGGATACGGCCGACACGCCGCGTTTCCTCGACTGGGCAGCGGCCTTGTACCGGCCGCGATTCTCGTTTTGTTTCAAGCAGTATAACGCAAGGCCGGGGTCGCGGCCAGCCCCGCCTGCCGCGCCGGCTTCAGGCGACGGCCCGCTGGCGCGCGGCGACGGGCGGGGTGATGCGCACGGCGGCGATCTGGTTGCGCTTGCGCCGCAGGATCTCGAAGCGGAAGCCGTGGAAGGTAAACACCTGGCCGACCTCGGGAATGCGCCGCGCCTCTTCGAGCACGAGGCCGGCGATCGTCGAGGCCTCCTCGTCCGGCAGTCGCCAGTCGAATTCGCGGTTGAGATCGCGCAGCGCGACGTGCCCGTCGACGACGTAGCTGCCGTCGGGCTCGCGACGGCAGCCCGGCACCATCGAGGCCGGATGCTCGCCGATGTCGCCGACGATCTCCTCGAGGATGTCGTTGAGCGTCACCACGCCCATCAGGGCGCCGTATTCGTCGACGACCAGCGCGAAATGCTCGTGGCGCCGGCGGAAGGCCGAAAGCTGGTCGATCAGCAGCGTCGATTCGGGCACGAACCACGGGCGCTGCGCGATCTCCATGATGTTGATGGCGTCGGGGTTCTCGCGGTTGGCGCGCAGCGCCTGCAGCAGATCGCGCACGTGCAGCACCGCGACGATGTTCTCCTGCTGGCCGCGATAGAGCGGCACGCGGGTGTGCGGCCCGGCGAGCACCTGCTCGATCACCGCACTCGGCCGCTGCTCGATGTTGACCGAATAGACCTGGCGGCGATGGACCATGATCTGCTCGAGCTGGACCTCCGCGAGGTCGAGGATCGAGCGCAGCATCGCGCGCTCCGATGCCGGTCCTTCCGGCTCGGCGTGCAGCTCGATGGCGCCGCGCAGTTCGTCGGCGGCCTTGCCCGGCGTATTTTCCTCGCCATGCCCGCCGAACAGCGTCAGCGTCCGCCGCACGATCCACTGCACCGTCCGGTTTACCGGCATCAGCACCAGCGCCGAAGCGTGCACCGCCGGCGCGATCGCGAGGATGACGCGGTCGGCGCGGTTGAGCGCCAGCGTCTTCGGCATCACCTCGGCGAAGATGACGATCAGCAGCGTCATGATCACCGCGGCATAGGCGACGCCCGCCTGGCCGAACAGCTCGATCAGCGCGCCGGTCGCCAGCGCCGAGGCGAGGACGTTGACCAGGTTGTTGCCGAGCAGCATCGCCGACAGCACCTCGTCCTGGCGGTCGCGCAGCGCGTCGACCAGCTTGGCGCGCGCGCTGCCCTTGCGGGCGAGCGCATGGATGCGCGGGCGCGACGACGAGGTGAGCGACGTCTCGCCCATCGAAAAGAACGCCGATGCGGCCATCAGCAGCACGATGATCGCGCTGGCGAGCCAGCCCGGCAGCGGCAGATCGAAGGTCGGCTCCATCGGCGCCTCACGCCGCCAGGGCGGCGCCGAGCAGGTCGAGCACCGCGTCCGCCGGCACGTCGGCGGTCACGAAGGCGCGCCCGATGCCGCGCGCGAGGATGAACGTGATCCGCCCGTCCTGCACCTTCTTGTCGTGGCCCATCAGCGCGACGAGCCGGCGCGGGTCGAGCCCCGGGGGCGGCGCCACCGCCATGCCGAGGGCGCCGAGATGGCGGCGCAGCCGCGCCGCATCCTCCGCCGGGCAGAGTCCGAGCCGGACCGAGAGGTCGAAGGCGAGCACCATGCCGACGCCGACCGCCTCGCCGTGCAGCAGTCCGCCGAAGCCCTGCGCGGTCTCGATCGCGTGTCCGAAGGTGTGGCCGAGATTGAGCAGCGCCCGCGCCCCGCCCTCGCGCTCGTCGGCCGCGACGATGCGCGCCTTGGCACGCACGCTCTGCGCCACCGCGTGCGCCTGCGCCGCCTCGTCGCCGTCGACGACGCCGGCGCCGTTGCGCTCGAGCCAGTCGAAGAACGCGGGTTCATCGATCAGGCCGTACTTGACGATCTCGGCATAGCCGGCGCGCCGCTCGCGCGCGGGCAGGGTCGCGAGCGCATCGAGATCGGCGAGGACGAGGCGCGGCTGGTGGAAGCTGCCGACCAGGTTCTTGCCGTGGCGCGTGTCGATCGCGGTCTTGCCGCCGACCGAGCTGTCGACCTGCGCCAGCAGCGTCGTCGGCACCTGCACGAAGTCGACGCCGCGCAGCAGCAGGCTGGCGGCGAGGCCGACCAGATCGCCGATCACGCCGCCGCCGAGCGCGAGCAGCAGCGAGCGCCGCTCCGGCTGGCGGTCGAGGATGCGGTCGAGCAGCAATTCGAGGTGCGCGAAGTCCTTGGTCCGCTCGCCCGGCGGCAGCACGACCAGCGTCGCCGCGATGCCGGCCTGGCCGAGCGCGCGCTCGAGCCGCGGCCAATGCGCGGCGGCGACGGTTTCGTCCGACACGACGAAGATGCGGCGCTCGCGCAGCACCGGCGCCAGCAGCGCGGGCGCGCGCTCGAGCAGCCCGCGTCCGATATGGACGTCGTAGGCGCGCGCGCCGAGCTCGACGCGGACGGTCTGCATCTCGCCGCTCATGCCGACGCCCGTTCGGCGCGGCTGTCGAGCCAGGCCGACAGCGACGCGATCACCCGCTCGACCATCGCCTCGGGCGGACCGTCGGCGGACTCCACCGTAATGTCGGCTTCGGCATAGATCGGGTGACGCACCGCCATCAGCCGTTCGAGCACCACGCGCGGCTCCTCGCGCTTGAGCAGCGGCCGGTCGCTGCGCCGGCTCACCCGCCGCACCAGCAGCTCGATATCGGCCTTGAGCCAGACGGACAGGCCGCGCGCCTTGACCGCGGCGCGGATCTCGGGATCGATGAAGGCGCCGCCGCCGGTCGCCAGCACGTGGACGGGCTCGCCGAGGAGGCGCAGGATCACCCGCCGCTCGCCGTCGCGGAACGCGGGCTCGCCGAAGCGCTCGAAGATCTCGTCGATCGTGCAGCCGGCGGCGAGCTCGATCTCACGGTCGGCATCGACGAACGGCAGGCCGAGCCGCCCCGCGAGACGGCGGCCGATGGCGCTCTTGCCGGCCCCCATGAGGCCGACCAGGACGATGGTACGCGGGATCCGCAGCGGCTCGCTGCGCGCCGCAGGCAGTTCGGCGTCGGACATGGCTCAAGATTTTGAAAGGCGGCCCGGCCTCGATTGATCGCCGCCAAGCGAGCCGATAGACTGACACGGAATGGACATGGGGCGAGTCTACCAGAGTCCGGCGGTCGTGTCGCCCCGTTCGGGGCCGCGCCGGGCGAGGATGGCGCGCCCCTTCTTCGTCGAGGCTGGACCTTGTGTTGAAGTGGATTCTTGGCGCGCTCGGCGTGCTCCTCGTCCTCGCGGGCATCGGCGTCGCGATCCTCGCGATCTGGGAAATGCCGCCGCCGACCTCGCGCGTGGAGCGCGTGATCCCCAATGACCGCCTGCCGCGCTGAGCGTCGGCGCCGGAAGGCGGCCGCGCTCGTCGCCGCGCTGGTCCTGGCGGTCTGTGCGGGCGGCGCGCCCGCGCAGGTCGGCCCGCCGATCCGGCTCGGGCCGCCGTCGGCGCCAGCCCCGGAAGGCGGCAAGCCGGAGGGCAACTCGACGATCGCCCCGCCGCCGCCATCGGGTCCGCTGCGGCTGGACGAGCCGGTCGAGCGCGCGCCGGCGCCGACGCTGGCGCCCGCGCCGGAACCCGATACGCCGCCGCCGGTCCAGGCGGCGCCGGAGCCCGCCGCGCCGGGCACACCGGCCGCGCCGGTGCGCCCGCCAGCCCGCCCCGCCGAGGCGGCGCCGCGCGGGCCGCTCGATACCCTGATCGGCCAGATTCCGGTGCGTCAGGCATCGCCGGCTGCGCGAACGCTGCTCCGCCGCGGCCTGATGGGCGCAGCGGACCAGCAGGGCGACGCCGCGAGCGTCGCGCGCGCGACGCGGCTGCTCGCGACCGGCGACGTCACCGCGGCGCTCGATGCCGGCCGGCGCGCAGGTCCCGGCGCCGAGGAGCGCGTGCGGCTCGACGTGCTGCTGCTCAACAACGACACCGCGGCGGCGTGTCCGCTGGCGCGCGAACAGGCGGCGCAAAGCGAGGATGCGGCGTGGCAGCGCGCGCTGATCTACTGCCAGATCCTCGACAACGAGCCCGGCCTCGCCGAGCTCGGCCTGTCGATGCTGCCCGACGGCGGGACGCCGGAGGATGCGGTCTTCGCGCAGACCGCGCTGGCGCTGATCGGCAACCGGCGGCCGAACGTCGGCGCGCTGCGCGACGCCTCGCCGCTGCTGCTCGCGATGCTGCGCGGCGCCCGCGTGGCCCTGCCCGCCTCGCTGCTCGATACCGCCTCGCCGGCGGTTCTCGCCGCGCTCGCCGGCAGCACCGCGACCCCGCCCGCACAGCGCCTCGTCGCCGCCGACCGGGCCGAACTCTACGGCGCGCTCGATACCCGCGCGCTGCTGCAGATCTACGACGGCGTCGGCTTCACGGCGCGCGAGAACACCAATCTTTCCGAGGTCGCCGACAGCGACCGCGGCCCGCGCGGACGCGCCGCGCTCTACCGCCTCGTCAAGGCGGCAGGCGACGACAACGCGCGCGCCGCCGCGCTGCAGCGGCTGTGGCGTACCGGCCGCGAGCGCGGATTCCTCCCGCAGGCGGTGCGCATCGGCATGCCGACGCTGACGGCGATCGGCCCCAGCCCGGCGCTGGCAGACTTTGCGCGCGATGCCGTGCGCGCCCTGCTGCTGGCGGGCAACGCCGACCTGGCGGCGCGCTGGCTCACCGTCGCCAGCCGCGACGATGCCGACGCGCTGTGGCCGCTGCTGCGCATCGCCGGCGCAGAGCGCACGCGCCGCGCCGCCGACGAGGGCATCGGCGCCTGGCAGCGCGCGCTGGCGCCGCGCGATGCCGGCTTCGCGCGCACCCGGCTCGACATCGTGCGCGCGCTGATCGCCGCGACCGATGCGATCGCCGACGCGAACGCCCGGCGCAGTTCGTTGCGCGACTTCGCCGCCGAGGGCGAAGGCCTCGCCGCCCTGCGCGCCGCCGCGACGGCCGGGCGGCGCAGCGAGACCGCGCTGCAGGCGGTGCGCGTGCTCGGCGCCAATCCCGGCCCCAACGCGGTTGCCACGGTGGTGCGTGCGCTCGGCGCCGTCGGCTTCGTCGCCGAGGCGCGCGCGGTTGCGCTTGAGGCGGCGGTGGCCGCCGGGTTGTGAAGCCGGTGCGCGGCGCCGATGCGCCGGCGATCGACGAACGCCCGATCGAAGCGTTCATCGAGATGATGGCGGCGGAACGCAACGCCGCCGAGCGCACGCGCGTCGCCTACGACAAGGACCTGCACGACTTCGGCGGCTTCCTCGCGCGCCGGCGCGTCGCCGTCGACCAGGCGCGCCCCGAAGACGTCGCCGCCTACGTCAAGAGCCAGGCCGACGCGGGGCTGAGCCCGCGCACCCAGGCGCGGCGGCTCTCGGCGCTGCGCCAGTTCCACCGCTTCCTGGTCGCCGAGAAGCGCCGCGACGACGACCCGACCGCGAAGATCGACAGCCCCCGCCTTGGCCGGCCGCTGCCCAAGCTGCTGTCCGAGACCGAGATGGCGGCGCTCGTCGCCGCGGCGCGCGCGCAGGGCGGTGCCGACGGCGCAAGGCTGGTGGCGCTCGTCGAGATTCTCTATGCCGCCGGGCTGCGCGTGTCGGAGGTCGCCGCACTCACCGTCGGCGCGATCCAGCGCGGGCCCGAGGGCGTCGGGCGCATGCTGCTGGTGCGCGGCAAGGGCAACAAGGAACGGCTGGCGCCGCTGAGCCCGCCCGCGCGCGCGGCGCTTGCCGAGTGGCTCTCGATCCGCGCCGCGCAGGTGCCGAAGGACAGGCCCACCCCGTTCGTGTTCCCCTCGCACGGGGTGAGCCGCCACATCACGCCCGCGCGCATCGCCCAGCTGCTCAAGGACCTTGCCGCCGCCGCCGGGATCGACCCGCGCCGTGTGTCGCCGCACGTGCTGCGTCACGCCTTCGCGAGCCACCTGATCGACCACGGCGCCGATCTGCGCGCGGTGCAGCAGATGCTCGGCCATGCCGACATCGCGACGACGCAGATCTACACCCATGTCGCGAGCGAGCGCCTCAAGCGCGTCGTCGACGCCCATCATCCGCTGGCGAAGGGGCGGAGGAAGTCGAAATGAGAATGCCCGGGGCTTTGCCCCTGCGGTGAAGGTCCAACCGCGCGGGCGGCGGTCCGCCGACCGGCCGGACGCCGGAAAATGGCCGTGCGGGCAATCGCTGATGGGGCCAGCACTCCCGGTTGCCGGGCCGTCCCGGGCCGGATAAAACGGTTCGATAGAACCAAGGAACAGGGAATTCGCCATGGCCGCGAAGAAGAAGTCCGCCAAGTCCGCCCGCAAGACCGGCAAGAAGGCCGCCAAGCGGGCCGCCAAGGTGAAGGCGAAGCCGGCGACGAAGCGAATTCCCGGCAAGGCCAAGCGCCCGGCGCGCCCAGCCGCGAAGGCGGCGTCGAAGAAGACAGCGGTCAGGAAGGCCGCCGCCCGCAAGCCGGCCAAGCCCGCCGCGAAGAAGCCGGCGCCGAAGCCCGCCGCCGCACCGGTCGTGCCGACGTCCGCCGCGAAGCCCGCCGCCGCCCCCAAGCCCGCACCCAAGCCTGCGCCGAAGCCGGCGGCCAAGGCCGCCGCGATCGCGTCACCCGCGCTCGCGGTGCCGCCGGGGGTCAAGGTCACGGGCGCCATCAAGCCTGGCTACGAGCAGATCCTCACCCACGACGCGCTGTCCTTCGTCGCCGAACTCGAGCGCATGTTCGGCCGGCGCCGTCGCGAACTGCTCGCCGCCCGCGCCGAGCGCCAGCGCCGGCTCGACGCCGGCGAGAAGCCGGACTTCCTGCCGGAGACGCAGGCGGTGCGCGATGCCGACTGGACCGTGGCGCCGCTGCCGCGCGACATCCTCGACCGCCGCGTCGAGATCACCGGGCCGGTCGACCGCAAGATGGTGATCAACGCGCTCAATTCCGGCGCCAGCGTGTTCATGGCCGATTTCGAGGACGCGACGACGCCGACCTGGTCGAACCTCGTCGAGGGCCAGGCCAACATGCGTGACGCGATCCGCGGCACGATCACCTTCACCGATCCGGCGTCGAGCAAGTTCTACAAGCTCAACGACAAGCACGCGGTGCTGTTCGTGCGGCCGCGCGGCTGGCACCTGCCCGAACGGCACGTCCTGGTCGATGGCCAGCCGATGTCGGGCTCGCTGTTCGATTTCGGGCTCTACGTCTTCCACAACGCCAAGGCGGCGCTCGACCGCGGCACCGGGCCGTATTTCTACCTGCCGAAGATGGAGAGCCATCTCGAGGCGCGGCTGTGGAACGACGTGTTCTGCCACGCCCAGGACAAGCTCGGCATCAAGCGCGGCTCGATCAAGGCGACGGTGCTGATCGAGACGATCCTCGCCACCTTCGAGGTCGACGAGATCCTCTACGAGCTGCGCGAGCATTCGGCCGGTCTCAATTGCGGCCGCTGGGACTACATCTTCAGCTTCATCAAGAAGTTCGCCAACGATCCCGCCTGCGTCCTGCCCGATCGCGCGAGCGTGACGATGACCGCGCACTTCATGCGCTCGTACAGCCAGCTCGTGATCAAGACCTGCCACCGCCGCAACGTCCACGCGATGGGCGGCATGGCGGCGCAGATCCCGATCAAGGACGACCCCGCCGCCAACGACGCCGCGATGGCCAAGGTGCGCGCCGACAAGGAGCGCGAGGCCGGCGACGGCCACGACGGCACCTGGGTCGCGCATCCGGGCCTGGTGCCGATCGCCAAGGCGGAGTTCGACCGCATCATGCCCGAAGCCAACCAGATCCACCGCAAGCGCCAGGACGTGCACGTCACCGCCGCCGACCTGCTGCAGGTGCCGGCGGGGCCGAAGACGGAAACCGGCCTGCGCACCAACATCAACGTGGGCATCGGCTATCTCGAGGCCTGGCTGCGCGGCCTGGGCTGCGTGCCGCTCTACAACCTGATGGAGGACGCGGCGACGGCGGAGATCTCGCGCGCCCAGGTCTGGCAGTGGATCACCCACAAGGCGGTGCTCGATGACGGACGCACGGTCGACGCCGGGCTGTGCCGCCAGATCATCCGCGAGGAACTCGAAAAGACCCGCGCGCTGGTCGGCGAGAAGCGCTTCCTCAACGGCCGCTACCAGGAAGCCGCGGAGATGTTCCGCGAGATGATCGAGGCGCCGGTGTTCCCCGAGTTCCTCACCCTGCCCGCCTACGACTGGATCGTCGCGCACGAGGAGCAGTAGCCCACATCGCGCCGCCGCCCCTTGCACAGCCCCTCTTCATCACCTCGGAGCGTGACCATGGCCAGGACGATCGGAACCGCAAACGCCGGACTGGCGCGGCGGCGCCTGCTCGCCGCAGTCGGCCTTGGCACGGTCGCGCCCGTCCTGGCGCGCGTCGCCCGCGCGCAGGCTCCCGCCGATCCGGCGGCCCTCGAAGCGGCGGTGGCGCGCCTGGCGGCGCTCGGCGTGCGCGTCGACAACAAGCCGATCACGGCTGAGACCGCGCCGCGGCTGATGTCGCTGTCGATCGGGAGCCCGATGTCGCAGCAGGTCACCGACGCCGACATGATCCACCTGCTCCAGCTGTCGCGCCTGGCCAACGTTTCGCTCGCCGGGGCGCGCGCACTGACCGCAGCGGGTGTCGCGACGCTCGCCAAGATTCCAACGTTGGCCGGCCTCAGTCTCGTCCAGACCCAGATCGGCGACGCGGGCGTCGCCGCCCTTGCGGGCGCGGCGCGGCTCGAGACACTGAACCTCGACGGCGTGCGCAACATCACCGACGCCGCGACGCCGCAATTCGCCCAGATCCCGCGCCTGCGCAGCCTCAACATCAACATCACGGCGATCACCGATGGCGGGCTCGCGGCGCTGCGCGGCTGCGCCGCCCTGCAGACGCTGTCGATGGCGGGCCTCGCTGGCCTCACCGATGCAGGCCTCGAGCACGTCGCCGCGATCCCGAATCTCATGGATCTCAATCTCGACCAGACGCGCGTCGACGGATCCGGTCTCCGCTTCTTCGGCGCGGCTTCGAAGCTGCGCTCGCTGTCGATGATGAATACCGGCCTCAACGACGCCGCCGCCGCGCATCTGGCGCCGCTGCAGGGGCTGCAGCGCCTGTTCATCTGGCGCACCCAGGTGACGGACGCAGCGCTGCAGACGATCGGACGGCTCGCCAACCTCGAGACGCTCTATCTCGACAACACGCAAGTCGGCGACGCCGGCCTCGCCCGCCTCACGGGGCTCACCAATCTGCGCACCCTGTGGCTGTCGGGCACGCGCGTCACCGATGCCGGCATGCAGCATCTCGTCGGCCTGCCGCTCGGGCAGGTCCAGCTCAACGAAACCGAGGTCGGCGACGCCGGGCTGGCGACGTTGGCACAGATCCGCACCCTCACCTCGATCTCGGTGCGGCGGACTCGCGTGACGCCGGCCGGCATCGAGGCCGCGACCCAGGGCCGGCCGCCGCAGCCGGCCTTGCGGATTTCGCGTTAGCCGACCGCGCAGGGCTGCCGCGCGCGCCGTCACCTATCGGCTGGCAGCGCCGCCCGGTCGGCGGCCAGTTCTTCCGGCCGCGCCGGCCGCACGAGATCGGTGCTGTCCTTGGGCCCCGCCTCGAACACCTGACCCGCGAGGACGAGATCGACGGCGGCTCCGTCGCGCGACATCGGCAGGTGCAGCCGCTTGGTCCAGTTGAACTCCTTGCCCTCCCAGCGGAAGCGGCCTTCGGAATAGACCGGCACGACCTGATTCACGACGACGCCGTAGAGCGAGCGCGTGAAGTCGAGCGTCGCGCCGCTGGTGATCTGCTCGACGGTCCTGCCGGTGTAGTCCATGCCGTGCGCATCGACCACTTCCGTCCCGACGACGCGATAGCGGATGGCGCGGCCGCCATCCGCCACGTCGGCGAGGATGAGATGGCGCAGTGCGAACGGGATCGCGATCGGATCGAAGTCGCGCCGCAGCATCGCGCCGCCGGCGCCGCGGCGCGCGAGCCAGTAGTCGTAGAGGCCTTGCAGCGTGGGATGCGCGATATGACCGCGAAAGGAAAGCGTCACCGCCGAATCCCTCAAACGGGTTGACCGCCGTTCCATTGTTCTCGAACGGCGGCCGGCCGTCTACCGCGCTGCATGCGCGGGCATGCGCCCTCGATTGAGCGGTGCGGTTCGACCTGCTAGATGTGTACGATGTCGTCGAACGAGGCGTGCCGATGATGTTCCGCGGTCGAGACAGCAGCACCCCGATGCGGCGCGTCCGCTCCCGAGCCGCCGCGTTGGCCGGCGCATTGGCCGTCGCCCTCGCCGCGTCGCCCGTCGCGGCGCAGAGCGGCGGTGCCGGCTTGATCGGTACGTGGCGCGGGACCTACACCTGTTACCAGGGACTGACCGCGCTCGAACTGGTGGTCGAACCGGCGGTCGAGGGTGTCGATGCGCGCTTCGTGTTCTCGGCGCATCCGAGCAATCCGCGCGTTCCGTCCGGTTCGTTCCGGATGGCCGGCAGGATCGACGCGAAGAGCGGACGCTTCGTGTTCGAGCCGCGCGAATGGTTCGATCAGCCGGAAGGCTACGTCATGGTCGGCCTGGAAGGCGTGCTCGCGCGCGACGGGAACAGCCTGTCCGGCCGGGTGATCGCCGAAGGCTGCACCGTCTTCGCGCTCTCGCGCGCCGGCAAGTAGGCGCGGTCAGCGACGCACTGCGTTCGCCGCGGCGAAGCCGAAGCCCGCCACCACGACGACGGTGCCGGCGATCGCCACCCACAGAACCAGATCATAGGTCCCGGTCGCCGCCCACAGCGCCGCCGCGCCGACCGGCGCCAGCGCCTTGGCCGCCGCGCTGGGCCCCGTCAGCAGGCCGTTGATCGCGCCATAGGCCTCGCGCGTCAGCATCTCCGGCACCGCGAGGCCGCGCACGATCGTCATCACGCCGTTCGCCGCGCCGTAGATGACCGCGAAGGCGATCAGGGTTGCGGCGCTCGCGGGCAGCGCCGCCAGCAGGATCAGGCTCACCGGCAGGGTCGCCGCGGCGACGATGCCGATCGTGCGGATCGGGCGGTCACGCCCGAACAGCCAGACGGCGACGCGCCCCGCCACCTGCGCCGGGCCGATCATCGCGATCGTCCCGACCACCGCTGCGGCGTCGAGGCCGCGTTCGAGCAGCAGCGGATAGATGTGGAACGTCATCGCCGAAAACGCGGCGTTGTAGAGCGTGAAGGCGACCATCAGCCCCCAGAACGCGGGCTGGCGCACCGCCCACGCCACCGGCCCGGCGCCGCTGCGGCGCGGCACCTTGGCCTCCGCCGGCTTCGGGGCCGCCGCCGCCGGCGCCGCCGGCTCGCCGCGCGTCACGACAAGATGCAGCGCGACCAGCACCGCGAGATTGAACAGGCCGAGCGCCAGCAGCGCGTTGCGCCACCCCAGCCGGTCCATCAGCACCTGCAGCACCGGCACGAAGACGGTGCTGGCGAAGCCGCCCCACAGCGTCAGCGCCGTGATCCCGCGGCGCGCGTCGGAACCGAACCGGCGCGCGACCACCGCGAAGGCCGGTTCGTAGAGCGTCATCGCCTGGACGAGGCCGATGCCGCCCATCACGGCGTAGAGCGCCCACAGCGAGTCGATGAGCGACCATGCCGCGAGGAGGAGGCCGCCCGCCGCGGCGCCGAGGACGAGCACCGCACGGCCGCGCCCGCGGTCGATCGCGACGCCCACCGGATAGGCGGCGAGGCTCGCCACCATCAGCCCGAAGGTGAGCGCACCGTAGATCGAAGCCTTGGCGTGGCCGAACTCGCGGCCCATCGGCTCCGCGATCAGCGGGAAACTGTAGTAGAGCGTGCCCCAGGAGATGATCTGGCCGATGCCCAGGCCGCCGATGAAGAGGAAGCCTGCCAAGCCGCGCGGCGCCGCAGCCGATGCGGCCGGCGTCACGGCCATCGCCGCCGCCCCGCGCGGACATCCGCCCGGCACGACCATCCGCGCGCAGGGCTGCGCTGCCCATTTCGTGGGCAGCGCGGCGCCTGCACGGCGTTCATCGCCGCCGGGGCGCCGGCAGACCGGCCGCGGACCTGCCGAATGCGCATGGCCGCCATGATCTGCGCCGCACGTCCCTGCGACGGGCCGATTAAATCTCCGTTCAGCACTTGCCCCGATAGTCCCACCGCTAGGACACCCATTCGATCACCAGAGGCAACATGTTCTCGACTATCTCCGCCGCGTTCGCGAATCTGCGCATATCGTACAAGATCAGCGGGGCCTTCGGCCTGCTGCTTCTGCTCATCGCCGCCCTCGGCAGCGCAGCCCTGCTCGGCACCAGCCGCATGAACGCCTCGACCAACGATATCGTGGCCAACTGGATGCCGAGCATCCGCCTGCTCGGCGACATGCGCTACAACGCGGCGCGCCAGCGCACGGTGGCCTATCGCATCATGACCGAGACGACCGACGAAGGCCTGCGCGCGATGGACCAGGCGCTCGACCGGTTCGGCGCCGTGGTGCGCGACAGCTTCACGCGCTACGAGCGCGAGTTCGTCACCTCCGAGGACGAGCGCACGCTGCTGCGCGCCGTCGGCACGGCCTATCAGGCCTACCAGGAACAGGTGGCCCCGGCGCTCGCGGCGGGCCGCCGCCGCGATCAGGCCGAAGCGGCGCGGCTGCTCGGGCCGACCTCCGAGTCCTTCTCGCGCTTCGAGGCCGCGCTCAATGCGCTCACCGACTTCAACGTTCGCGGCGCGGATGCCGCCGGCGAGGCGGCCGGGGCGACCGCGGCCTCCGCCAGCACGTCGGCGCTCGTGATGCTGATCGCCGCCTTCGTCCTCGGCATCGCCGCCGCCTGGGCGATCGTGCGCGGCGTCTCGACCCCGATCGTCGCGATGACCAACGCGATGCGCCGGCTCGCCGATCACGACCTCGCCACCGACATTCCGGCGCGCGGGCGCCGCGACGAGGTCGGCCAGATGGCCGATGCGGTGCAGGTCTTCAAGGACAACATGATTCGCGCCGACGCGCTCGCCGCCGAACAGAAGGCCGCGCAGGAGGAGCGCGAGCGCCGCGCCGCGAAGATCGAGAGCCTGACCAAGGGCTTCGACACCCAGTCGCAGGCGATCGTCGGCGCGCTGAGCGCCGCCGCGACCGAGTTGCAGAGCTCGGCCGAGACGCTCAAGGCCACGGCCGACCAGACCAGCCAGCAGTCGACGGTCGTCGCTTCGGCCTCGGGCCAGGCCTCCGCCAACGTGCAGACCGTCGCGTCGGCCGCCGAGGAGCTGTCGTCCTCGGTCGCCGAGATCAGCCGCCAGGTCGCGGAGTCGGCGCAGATCGCCGGCCGCGCGATGGACGAGGCCAAGCGCACCGACGCCAAGGTGCAGGGCCTCGCCGATGCGGCGCAGAAGATCGGCGACGTCGTCAAGCTGATCAACGACATCGCCGGCCAGACCAACCTGCTCGCCCTCAACGCCACGATCGAAGCGGCGCGTGCGGGCGAAGCCGGCAAGGGCTTCGCGGTGGTCGCGTCGGAGGTCAAGAGCCTCGCGACGCAGACCTCCAAGGCGACCGACGAGATCGCGACCCAGATCGAGCAGATCCAGGCCGCGACGCAGGATGCCGTGGCCGCGATCAAGTCGATCGGCGGCACGATCGTGCAGGTCAACGAGATCGCGACCTCGATCGCCTCCGCGGTCGAGGAGCAGGGTGCTGCGACGCGCGAGATCGCGCGCAACGTCCAGGAAGCCTCGAAGGGGACCAGCGAAGTCGCGTCGAGCATCACCCATGTCTCGTCCGGCGCCAAGGAAACGGGGCGCGCCTCGGGCGAGCTGCTGACGACCGCGGGCGACGTCGCCAAGCAGTCCGAGGTCCTGAAGCGCGAAGTCGACAGCTTCCTCGCCGGCGTGCGCGCCGCCTGAACCGGATCGAACGCAACGCCCCCGCGACGGCCGCGTGCCGTCGCGGGGGCGTTCACGTTTCAGTGGCCCATACCGGGCTGCCCTTGTCCCCCTCCGACCGTCGGCGCAGACTGCCGCGCGGCACCCGGTGTCAACCGCAATGGAGGGGAACCATGCGTCGCTTCGCCGTCCTGGCCGCCACCGCCATCATCGCCGCCGCATCGCCCGCACCAGCGCAGGAGGCGCGCAGCTTCGCGCTGCCGCAGGGCGCCTATCCGCACGACGTCGCGGTCACCGCCAGCGGCACGGTCTGGTACACCGAGCAGCGCGGCGGCGCGCTCGGCCAGCTCGACACGCGCACCGGCCAGGTCGAGCTGATTCCGCTCGGCGCCGGCGCACATCCGCACGGCGTGATCGTCGGACCCGACGGTGCCGCGTGGATCACCGAGGGCGGCCTCAACGCCATCCAGCGCGTCGATCCGGCGACGCGCGAGGTCCGCACCTGGCGGCTGCCGGAGGCGCGCGGCCATACCAACCTCAACACCGCCGCCTTCGACGGCCGCGGCAACATCTGGTTCACCGGCCAGAACGGCATCTACGGGCGCCTCGATCCGCTCACCGGCGCGATGCAGGTGTGGGACGCGCCGCGCGGCCGCGGGCCCTACGGCATCACCCGCACGCCCGACGGCGGCATCTGGTACGTCTCGCTCGCCAACAACTACCTCGCCCGCGTCGACATCGACAGCGGCGCCGCGACCGTGATCGATCCGCCCGCGGACGTGCGCGGCCTGCGCCGCGTGTGGTCGGATTCGCAAGGGCGGCTGTGGGCGAGCGCGTGGAATTCCGGCCATGTCGCGGTCTACGATCCGCGCAGCCAGGCATGGCGCGCGTGGAAGCTGCCGGGCGAACGCCCGCAGGCCTACTCGGTCTACGTCGACGAGCAGGATCAGGTGTGGCTGAGCGACTGGGGCGCCAACGCGGTGCTGCGCTTCGACCCCAGCAGCGAGCGCTTCACCAGCTTCCCGTCGGACCTGCCGCGCTCCAATGTCCGCCAGATGCTCGGCCGGCCGGGCGAGGCCTGGGCGGCGGAGTCCGGCACCGGACGGCTGCGCCGCATCACCTATGGCCGCGCGACGAACTGAACGCGCGCGAATCGCCGCCGCCGCCGCGATCGCGCTGACCGCGGCGGCGGCGCCGGGTTTGCCCGCCGTCGCCGCCGACGGCGACCCGGCGCGCGGGGCGCGGGTCTTCCTGCACTGCTATTCCTGCCACTCGGTCGATCCGAACGAGAGCGCGACGCTGTCCGGGCCGACACTGTGGCGCATCGTCGGCCGGCGCGCCGGCGCGGTCGCGGGCTTCGACTACTCCGAAGCGCTGGCCGCGCGCGCGGCGGCGGGGCTGTCCTGGACCGAGGCGGCGCTCGACGCGTTCATTGCCGACCCGCAGGCCGCCATGCCCGGCGTCGCGATGGGCTTCTTCGGCATCCCGGACGCAGGCCAGCGGGCGGACCTGATCGCCTATCTGCGCCGCGCCGGCGAGGCATCGCCCTGATCCAGTGGCAATGCCGCGGCAGCCGTGTTAGACGGCCCCTCCTGGATCGAAGCCGGCCGGCGGGAACCGCCTGCCGGCAGCCCGGTCCGCCGGAGCCCCGGGATGGATGAACGCGCCTTCGAAACCCTGGCCGAGGAAACCCTGCGCGGCCTCATGACGCGCATCGAGGATGCGCTCGACGCCGACGTCGACCTGCGCGGCGGCATCCTCACGATCGAGTTCGACGACGGCCGGCAGTACGTCGTCAACAAGCACGCGCCCAACCGGCAGATCTGGCTTTCCTCGCCGCTGTCCGGCGCCTCGCACTACGCCTGGGACGACGCCGCCCGGGCGTGGCGTTCGACCCGCGGCGGCGCCATCCTCGCCGACGTCCTGGCGACCGAGCTCGCGCAGATCAGCGGCAGCGACATCCGCTTCGACTGACGATGGCCGAACCGACCGCCGCACCGACGCCGCCGCGTTCGACCGACCTGCGCATCCTGCTGCGGCTGGCGCGCTTCGGCGCACCCTATGCGCGCCAGATCCTCGGCGCCGCGACCGGGCTCGTGCTCGCCGCGGTGACGCTGCTCGGCTTCGGCGCGGGCTTGCGCTGGCTGATCGACGAGGGCATGACGCGCGCCGCGGTCGAGCGGCTCGACCAGGCGCTGGTCGGCCTGCTCGTGCTCGTCACCGTGATGTCGGCGGCGACGTTCCTGCGCGCCTACTTGGTCAACTGGATCGGCGAACGCGTCGCCGCCGATCTGCGCCGCGCCGTGTTCGACAACCTGGTGCGGCTGTCTCCGGCCTTCTACGACAAGAGCCGCTCGGGCGAGATCGTCTCGCGCCTGACCGCCGACACGACGGTCGTCCAGGGCGTGATGGGATCGTCCGCCTCGATGGCGGCGCGCAACCTGCTCACGGTCATCGGCGGCGTCGCGATGATGGTCGTGACCTCGCCGTGGCTCACCGCCCTCGCCTGCCTCGTCGTCCCGATCGTCGTCGTGCCGATCGTCGTGTTCGGCCGGCGCGTGCGCCGGCTCTCGCGCGAGACGCAGGCGCGCGTCGCCGCCGTCGGCGCCGATCTCGACGAGGTCGTCGGCGCGATCCGCACGGTGCAGGCCTTCAACCACGAGGACCGCTCGCGCGCCCAGTTCGGCGCGCGCGTCGGCGACGTGTTCGACGCCGCGGTCAAGCTCGCCGCGGCGCGCGCGAGCTTCGCCGCGGCGGCGATGCTGCTGGTGTTCGGCGCGATCGGCATCGTGCTGTGGCTCGGCGGGCACGAGATGATCAACGGCTCGATCAGCGCCGGGCAGCTTTCGGCGTTCATCTTCTATGCCGCCCTCGTCGCCGGCTCGGTCGGCTCGCTGTCCGAATTCGCCTCGGAGATGCAGCGCGCGGCGGGCGCGGCTGAACGGCTGTTCGAGCTGATCGACGCCAGGCCCGCGATCGCCGCCCCGGCGATCGCGCAGGCGCTGCCCGCGCCGCCGCTCGGCACCGTCGCGTTCGAGGACGTCCGTTTCGCCTATCCCTCGCGGCCCGAGCGCAGCGCGCTCGACGGCCTCAGCTTCGCGGTCGCCGCGGGCGAGCGCGTGGCGCTGGTCGGGCCGTCGGGTGCGGGCAAGACGACGGTGTTCCAGCTCCTGCTGCGCTATTACGACCCGGACGCCGGCATCGTGCGGATCGACGGCGTCGACGCGACCAGGGCCGACCCGGCGGCGCTGCGCGCGCGCATCGGCCTCGTCCCGCAGGAGCCGGTGATCTTCGCCGCCGACGTCACCGAGAACATCCGCTTCGGCCGCCCGGGCGCGAGCGACGACGAGGTCCGCCGCGCCGCCGAGGCCGCACAGGCGGCGGAGTTCATCGACCGCCTGCCCGAAGGCTACAAGACGCTGCTCGGCGAGCGCGGCCAGCTTCTCTCCGGCGGGCAGCGCCAGCGCATCGCGATCGCGCGCGCGATCCTGCGCGACCCGCCGCTGCTGCTGCTCGACGAGGCGACCAGCGCGCTCGACGCGGAAAGCGAGCGCCTCGTCCAGCAGGCGGTCGACCGGCTGTCCGCCAACCGCACGGTGCTGGTGATCGCGCACCGGCTCGCGACGGTGCTGCGCAGCGACCGCATCCTGGTGCTCGACCAGGGCCGCATGGTCGCCAGCGGCACGCATGGCGCGCTGATCGCCGAGGGCGGTCTCTACGCACGGCTTGCGAAGCTGCAGTTCGAGCAGGCGGCGGCGGGCTGACGGCTTGGCCCGGGCCTCCGGCCCGCCCAGGCCCTACGGCCGGCGCGTCGACGCTGCTATCATCGCCGCCCAACCACCGATGACCGCTCCATGAACATCTATCGCTACCTCACCGGCCCCGACGATGCGGCGTTCTGCCATCGCGTCACCGAGGCGCTCAACAAGGGCTGGCAGCTCTACGGCAGCCCGACCCTCACCTTCGACCCCGTGAAAGGTCGCGTGATCTGCGGTCAGGCCATCGTCAAGGAAGTGGCGGGCAAGACCTACAGCGCGGACATGAAGCTGTCCGAGCAGTGAGGCGCGGCGGCCCGCACCGCCGCGCCCCCCGTGCGGATCAGCGCACCATCCCGTAGACCGTGCCGTCGCGCGGCGACGTGATCGCGTAGCCGAAGCGGATGCGGCGCTCGCCGCGCGGCTCGAAGGTCGCGATCCAGGCGTGGACGCCGGGACGATCCTCGAAGTCGCGCACCGTCGGCGCGGGATCGGCGATCAGGGTCACGTTCAGGCTCTCGTCGGCCGACACCGGCGCCTGATCGACCACCGTCACCTCGACCGGCCGCTCGTGGAAGCTGCGCACCGTGATCACCGCCTCGTTGGTGACGGTGACCGTGCGGCCGGAGATCATGCCGCCGCCTTCGCTCCGGCGCGGCGCCTGCACGGCATAGCTGACGCGGATGCGATCGTCGGCGCCGAAGCCGAGCGCCAGTTCCTCGCCCGGCCGCAGCATCGGCACCGGCGCGCGGCCGACGAGAACGCCGTCGAGGAACAGCGACGCCTGCCCCGGCAGCAGCGGCACCGTCGCGGGGCTTGCGAAGCTCGCGCGCAGCATCGCGCGGCGGTCGACGCGCGGCACGATCTGCACCAGCATCTTGGCCTCCACCGGCATTTCGGCGATGCGCACGCGCCGCTCCGTCCCGTCGGAACGCACCGACGCGGTGCCGGGAATCGCGTATTCGACCGCGAAGCCGGCTGAAGCGACCGTCGCCGCGGCGATCTCCGCCTCGCGCTGCGCAACCTCGCTGCGGCCCTGCAGCGCATCGACGGCGGCCTGGCCGGCGCGCGGCTCCGCCGGCTGATCGCTTCGGCGCATCATCTGCATCGCCGGCGGAGGACGAGGCGCCGGAGCGGGCGGCGTCAGCGTGATCCGCCACGGCGAGAGCTGCGGGATCTGCGTGCCTTGCGAAGGCCGCGCGGTCGACAAGGTCAGTGCCACGTCGTCCCAGTCCTCGCCGGTCGACTGCGTGACGACGGCTTCCTGGCGCAGCGCCACGCGCGAGGCCGCGGTGTCGAGCCGCGCCTCGTAGACGGGACGCCACGCCGCGCCGCGCACCTGGTAGCTGACGGCGAGGTCGAGCGTCGTCGCCTCCTCGGCCTGGACCGCGACGGCGATCTCGAACGTGCCGCGCGCCGGCGGCGCGCCGAGCGACGCGAGTTCGGCCTGCAGCGCGGTTCGGCGGGTTTCGAGATCGCGCCGCTCCAGCCGCACGCGGCGCAGCGCCTCGGCCGCCTCCTCGGTGCCCTGGCGGACGGTTTCCCACGCGCTGCGCCAGCCCGCGGGATTCTGGATGAACTGCGGCGCCGCATCGTTGGCGCCGGTCGTGTTGGTCGGCGCCGGCGGGCGGCGCTGCGATTCGACGAACGCGGCAGCGATGCGGTCGACCATCGTCTGCTGCGCGGCGTAGACGGTCTGGCGCACCTCGAGCGCAGCGACGGCATCGTCGATCTCGCGCAGCGCCGCCTCGATCTCGCCGCGGCGGCGATGCGACGAGCTGCGATCGAAAGTGGCTGGGCGCACGTCGACGCCGCCGATGTCGACACGGCCCGGCGTACGGCCGCTGGCATTGATGCTGTCGGCGATCAGGCCGGCGGGCACGCCGCGCAGCACCAGCACGCTGCTGCCGGCGGGAATCTCGATGCGGCCGCCGCGCGTCACCGTCGCCTGGTCGGCATAGACGGTCGCAGCGACCGGGCGCGCATCGACGTCGATGCGCACGGGCCCGCGCGACGGCACCTGCGGCTGCGGCGCCGCCTGCGCGCGGGCGCCCCTCGTCGGCACCGCCGCGGACGCCGCCATGACGCCGGCGGCGACGATCCGGAACATCGTCCTGCGAGACTGCATCTCTGCCTCCCTGGGCAATTGCGGCGGCGCGCAAGCATGCGCGCGTCCGGGCCACAGGGCCCGCGCCTGCATCCACAACGGGCGGCTCGATCGGCTTATTCGCGGAACGAAGCTTGGCGGCGCGGCTGCGGCCGCCGATGCATCCGGCCGTCAGCTGCGCCGCGGCATTCCCAGCACCAGCACGTCGTAGGTGCGATACGGGTCGGCGGCATCGAGTGCCATGACGCGCGCCGCGCCGGCCTGGGTGACGTCGGGATTGATCATGTTGCGGCGGTGGCTCTCGCTGCCCATCCACGCCGCCGCGGCCGCCTCCGCGTCCTTGAGTCCGGCCGCGAGGTTCTCCGCGACCACCACGAAACGATAGCCGCGGCGCGCCACGCGGTCGTCGACGCCGCTGCCGTCGCGGCCGCGGTGATCGATGTCGCGCCGCGCCGCGCAGTCGCGCGCATGGTCGAGCGCCGCGGCGGAGAGGCGCGGCTCCGCCGCGACCGTGCGCAGGCGATGCTCACGGCGGATCCGGTTGAGCGCCTGGATCATCGCGCGCTCGAAGCCCGGATCCTCCGCCGCGCGCGCACCGCCGGGCACGAGCGCGAAGCCGGCAAGCGCGAACGCCCGCAGCACGTCGCGTCGAAGCGGGAATTGCGGCGCCATCGTCTGCGTGCGGCTCACCGCGCGGTGAAGCGGAGCTCGATGCGCCGGTTGCGCGCGTAGCCCGCATCGGTGTCGCTGCGGTCGATCGGCTGGAACTCGCCGAAGCCGGCGACCGCGATGCGGTCGGTCGGGATGCCGCGATCGACGAGGAAGCGCATGACGGAGATCGCCCGCGCCGCCGACAGCTCCCAGTTCGAGCGGAAGGCGCGGCCGGCGACCGGGCGGCGGTCGGTGTGGCCTTCGATCTGGAGCACCCAGTTGAGCTCCGGCGGGATCTGCGCGATCAGCTCGCGCAGCGTGTCGGCGACACGGTCGAGCTGGTCGAGCCCGCCGATGCCGATTTCCGCCGAGCCGACGGCGAACAGGATCTCGGATTCGAGGATGAAGCGGTCGCCTTCGATCCGGATCCCGGGCCGGCCCTCGAAGACCGCACGCAGCCGCCCGAAGAACTCGGAGCGGTAGCGCGTCAATTCCTCGACGCGGTTGGCGAGTGCGGCCGAAAGTTGGCGGTTGAGATCGGTGATCTGCTGGCCCTGCTCGGCGATGCGCGCCTGGTCGCTGCCGAGCGCGCCGGCGAGGCGCTCGATTTCGACGCGCAGCGCCGCCACCTGCTCGGCGAGCGTCGCCGCGCGGCGCTCGCCCGCCACGCGCGCGGCCTGGGTTTCGGCGAGCGCCCGCTCGCTGGCGGCGCGCTGTTCCGTCAGCGCGCGCTCGCGCGCCGCCATCGCCTGCGCGTCCGCCTCGCGTGCGGCCTGCGCCTCGGCGAGCGTGCGCTCGCCCGCCGCCCGGGCCTCGGCCAACGCACGCGCATTCGCCTCGCGCGCCTCCGCCAGGGCCCGTTCGCTCGCGCTGCGCGTCTCCGCCAGCGCACGTTCGCTCGCCGCACGCTGATCGGCGAGCGCGCGTTCGGCCGCGGCGCGCGCGCTCTGCTCCGCTGCCGCGGCGCGCTGCGCTTCGGCCAGCGTGCGCTCGCCCGCCGCACGCGCCTCGGCCAGCGCACGCGCATTCGCCTCGCGCGCCTCCGCCAGCGCGCGCTCGCTTGCCGTCCGCTGATCGGCGAGCGCGCGCTCTGCCGCGGTGCGCGCGCTCTGCTCCGCTGCCGCGGCGCGCTGCGCCTCGGTGCGTGCGCGCTCCTCGGCCGCGAGCGAGCGACGGGATTCCGCGACCTCGCCGGTCGAACGCATCAGGGCGACGCGGATCTGGTCGAGCTGGCGCGACAGCTCCTGCTCGGCGGCGCGGCGGCGCTCGGCCTCCGCCGCCTCCGCCGCAAGCGCGGCACGCACGCGCTGGAGTTCGGCGATCTGCGCGGCAAGCTCGGCGCGCACCTGCGTGACGTTGGACTGCAGTTCGGCGGTCAGACGGCGGCCGCGCGCCGCCTCCTCGCGTTCGGCGGCGAGCGCCTGCTCGCTGCGGCCGAGGTCGGACCGCGTCTGCGCAAGCTCGCTGCGACGCTGGGCGAGTTCGCCGTCGAGCGCCGCGATGCGGGCCTCGAGCTGGGTGCGCAGCGTCGTCAGGCTCTCGATGCCGCGACGCAGCTCCGCCAGCTCGCCGAGCTGCAGCTCGATGCGCGCGCGGTCGGCGGTGATCGTCGTCTGCGCGGCGCCGAGCGCCTGGCGCGCGGCCTCGAGTTCCTCGGCGGTGCGCTCCGCATTCTCTTCGGCAGACTCCGCCCGCGCGGTGGTCGCGGCCAGCTCGGCGGTGAGGCGGTTGCGCATGTCGCCGGCCGCGGCAAGCTCGCTCTGCAGGCGTTCGCGCGTCGCCTGCGCGTCGCGCAGCTGCGTGGTCGTGTTCGCGAGGCGCTGGTCGAGGTCGGTCATCGCGCTGCGCTGGCCGACCAGCACGTCGGTGAGCTGGGCGAGATCGCTGCGCAGGCGGCCGAGTTCCTCGTCGCGGCCGGAGATCACGTCCTTCAGGTAGAACTGGAAGATCGTGAACACCATCAGCACGAACACGACGACCATCACCAGCGTGGCGAGCGCGTCGACGAATCCCGGCCAGACGTCGGGGCCCTGGCTGCGGCGGCGCGAGAGGGACGCCATCGGCAGGCCCTATCGTGCGGGGTCGGTCATCTGCGGCGCGCGGTCCTGCCGGTCGTCCTCGGCCATCGCCGCAATGGTGCGCGCCAGCAGGCGGATCTCGGCGCGCAGCTCGTCGGTCATTCGGTTGAAGCCGGCCTCGGTGCGCTCGTTGAGCCGCTGCAGGTGCAGGTCGAGATTGCGGATGTGCAGGCGCGTCGCGTCGTCGAGCCCGAGCGTGCCGCCGGCCGGATCGGCGAGACGCGCGAGCGCCGGCCGCAGCTCCGCCTGGGCTTCGGCCAGCTTCATCATCAGCGACTGCTCGGTCCGCATCTGATCCGTGAACAGGTCGAGCCGCTCGACCACGGCGGCGATCGTCTGGTTCGACTGCGTGCGCGCCTCCTCCGAACGCGACATCGTGCGCTGGAGCGCCTCGATGTTGTCGGCGGTCTGCGCCATCAGGGCCTGGAGAAAGGCGGGCGCCGGCTGCTCGCCGTCGCCGATCGACGGGCCGCCGCCGAGCCGCGTCAGGCTCGACAGCCATTCCTCGAGCTCGTTGTGGAATCGGTTCTGCGCCTGGCTCGACTGCAGATCGAGGAAGCCCAGCACGAGCGAGCCGGCGAGGCCGAACAGCGACGTGCCGAAGGCCGTTCCCATGCCGGCGAGCGGCACCTGGAGTCCGGCCTGGAGATCGTTGAACAGCGCGCCGATGTCGCGCGAGGCCGACAGGCTGGAGATCACGCCGGTGACGCCGCCGACCACCTGCAGCAGCCCCCAGAACGTGCCGAGCAGCCCGAGGAAGATCTGCACCGCGATGAGATAGCGCGAAATCTCGCGCGCCTCGTCGAGCCGCGAACCGATCGAATCGAGGATCGAGCGCGACGCCGCCGCCGACAGGCTGATGCGGCCGCGCCGCTCGCCGAGCATCGCGCCCATCGCGGCGATCGGCCGCGGCGCGTTCTGCGCCGTCACGCGCGGATCGCCGGCGCGGAAACGCTCGATCCACTCGACCTGCTGCTTGAGCGAGAGGACCTGGCGGATGTTGTAGGCGATGCCGAGAACGAGCACGCCGAGGATCAGCGTGTTGAGCGCCGGATGGTGGAGATAGGCGGGAACAAGTCCGGGCGCGAGCGCGATCGCCACCGCGCACACCACGACCAGAAAGACGATCATGCGAACGAGGTAGAGACGCGGGCCGGTCATGCGCTGGTCACCATTGTCGTTCCCTCGCACGCCGTCGGCCCCCGGAGATCGTCGTCGCTCGTGCCGCTAGCGTCCCGTACGAAATTGACCGCCGCGAATCAACGCC
Source organism: Alphaproteobacteria bacterium (assembly GCA_016793045.1). Classification (GTDB taxonomy): domain Bacteria; phylum Pseudomonadota; class Alphaproteobacteria; order CACIAM-22H2; family CACIAM-22H2; genus JAEUKZ01. The sequence continues at coordinate 13,100 of JAEUKZ010000124.1, read as the reverse complement.
GCACCAGCACGACGTCGACCCGGTCGCCCGCAGGGCTGCCGTCGGCGCCGCGGTTGCCAAGCGCGCGCACGTCCATGCGGGTGGCGCGGATGCCCTGCTCGATCAGGTAGGCGCGGACGGCGAGCGCGCGGCTGAGGCTCAAGCGCCGCGCCACCGAGCCGCCATCGTCGCCCGACCCGCCGGTGGCGTAGGCGACGAGCTGCAGCCGCGCGTTCTGGTCGCGCTGCAGTTCGGCAACCGCACGATCGAGGGCGCGCTTGCCGGGATCGGCGAGTTCCGCCTGGCCGTTCGAGAAATCGACGCGCGCGACTGCGTTGCCGGCCGCGACCGCGACGGGCACGGCCGCCATCTGCGTCGTGGGCGCCGGGGCCGGCGGCGCAACGGCGGCAGGCGGAGCCGGCGGGGGCGCAGGAGGAGGCGATGACGGAACGACGCTGCGGGTGACCGGCGGCGGCGGCGCGGCCGCGACCTGGCTTGGCGGCGCTGGCGGCGCCGGCGGGGTCGCCAGCGGTGCCGGCGGCGGGCTCGGCGGGGCCGCGGCGACCGGCGGCGCGACGGGTGCCGGCGGCGTTGCCGTCGGGCTCGGCGGCGGCGGAATGGCGGGCGTTGCGAGCGGCGCGGCCGGAGCCGGCGGCGTCGCCGGCAGGGCGCGCGGTGCCACCGGTGCGGCGTCCGAAACGCCCGGCGCGCTGCTGGCGATCGGCGGCGGCGGAATCGGCTCGCGTGTCACCGGGGTCCGCGGCGCGGCGGTACGGCGGACCGGCTCGGGCACGGTGGCGGTGCCGCGCGCCACGCGCGCCTGGCGGGTCTGGTCGGGTGCAACGGCGCGCGCGGTGCCGGGTGCCGGCGCCATGACCGGCGGCGCCGGAATGTCGCTCGTCGTCGGGAACGGCGGCAGCGGACGCACCGGCTGCGCGCCGCCGCCCACGAGATCCGGCGGCGGCGGAATGTCGGCGCGCGCCACGCTCGGCGCCGGCAGCGGCGCGCGCGGCGACAGGGTGGGAGGCGCCATCAACGGCGTGCGCGTGCCGGCGGCCGACGGCGCGGCGTTGGGCGTGAGCGTCGGCGGCGGCGGAATGTCGGCGCGCGCCGAAGCCGGCGCGCCGACGGTCTGGCCGACCGGCGGCAGCGGAAACGGCGCGCGCGCGCCCATTTCCGGTGGCGGCGGCACGGCGCCGGCGTCACCACCGGCGAGCAGCGCCGGATCGACCGGCCCGGACGTCGCGTACTGGCTGTTGCCGAAACGGCCGGCAAGCGACCCGCCGCCCATGGCAGGCGGCGGCACCGCGCCCGCGCCGCCGCCGGCGAGCAGCGCCGGATCGACCGCGCCGGAGGTCGCGTACTGGCTGTTGCCGAAGCGGCCGGCGAGCGCGCCGCCCGACGCGCGCGGCGCCGGCGCAGCGGCCATTGCGTAGTCGCGGCCGGCGGCAGCCCCGCCGCCGCCCGGCGGACCGGGCGTTTCGAGCGCGGGCACGCCGTAATCCTGGCCGGCAATGATCGAGGGCACCGGCGTGCGTGCGCCCGGCGCACCCAGCTGCCCGGGCGCCATCCCCCGTCCGCTGGGCATCGCAGGAAGGTCGCCCCCCATCGGCGGCGGGGCGCCGCGATAGGCCGGCACGGCTGCGCTCGCGCCCCCCTGCAGCAGCGCCGGATCGACGGCACCCGACGTCGCGTACTGGCTGTTGCCGAAGCGGCCGGCAAGCGACCCGCCGGCCATCGGCGGCGGCGGCACGACGCCGGCCGGATAGCTCGGCGTCACCGCGCCCGGTGGCGCATACGGCGCCGCGGCGCCGACTTCAGGCGTCTCGCTTCCGATCGGGGCGGCGAGCAGGCTGGGATCGACCGGGCCCGAAGTCGCATACTGGCTGTTGCCCATGCGGCCGGCGAGCGGCGCAAAGGGGCTGGTCGCCGGACCGACGGCACGGCCGACCGGCGGCGCCATCGCGTAGTCGTCACGCACGCGCGGAGTGCGCACCCGCGGCGCCGCGGCGGCTTCGCCGGCCGGACGATCCTCGCGAATGCGGCCAGAGACGCGGAGCCGCTCGATCTCCTGCCCCTGCTGCTGGACCTGCTGGCGCAGCTGGTCGAGCTCGCTGCTCGGCGTCGAGGCAACCTGTTCGCGGATGCGCTGGAGCTCTGCGGTCTGCGCGGCGATCGCGGCGGCGAGGCGGTCGAGCGCTTCGGTCGTCGTCTGGGCACGAGCCGGCGCGACGCGGCGGGGCGCCGCACGGACGGCACGCGGCGCGGCGGAACGCTGGCGGACGTCGCGAGCGCCGCGGGCGCCGCCGAGATCGTCAAGCACCGACCAGTCGACGTCGACGCTGCCGGCACGACTCCGCGACTGCGCCGATGCCTTGTCGGCGAAGCCGATCGACAGCGCAATGATGCTGGTGAACGCGACAGCGCGCGCAACGCGCACGATGCCCAACCGTTCCCGTACCCCACGGATAGGATCGCGATCCATCTTGAGATACAACATTAATGGACGCCGCGTTCTGGAACAACTGAATTGCGAATGTGGCGCCGCACCGGAAGCCCTGTTCAGCCGCGATCATGCGCCGCCGCGGCGGCGAGAAGGGTCTCGCCGAGCGGCTTGAGGAGGCGGTCGGTCGCCGCGACGATCGACCCGTCGTTGAGGGGGTCGCCCTTGCCGCCGAGCGCCTCGACGAACCCGCCGGCCTCGCGGATGATGACGATCCCGGCGGCGACGTCCCAGGGCGACAGGCCGAACTCGAAGAAGCCGTCATAGCGGCCGGCCGCGACGTAGGCGAGGTCGAGCGCCGCCGCCCCCATCCGGCGCACCCCGGCGGTCTTGCCCATCACCGCCTCGAGCATCGCCAGGTAGCGCGGATGGTCGCCGCGCTCGCGGAACGGAATGCCGGTCCCGATCACCGCGTCGTCGAGCTTGCTGCGTGCGGAGACGCGCATGCGGCGGTCGTTGACGTAGGCGCCGTGGCCCTTCTCCGCCCAGAACATCTCGTCGCGCATCGGATCGTAGATCAGCCCGGCGACGATCTGCTTGTCGCGCTCGAGCGCGATCGAGATGCAGAAATGCGGGATGCCGTGGAGGAAGTTGGTCGTGCCGTCGAGCGGATCGACGATCCAGCGGTGATGGCCGTCGCCGGCGCTGTCGCCGCTTTCCTCCATGAGGAAGCCGTAGGTCGGGCGCCCCTTGTGGAGTTCCTCGCGCAGGGTGCGCTCCGCCGCCAGGTCGGCGGTCGAGACGAAGTCGCCCGGCCCCTTGACCGAGACCTGGAGCTGCTCGACCTCGCCGAAATCGCGCACGAGGCTGCGCGCCGCCTTGCGGGCGGCGCGTTCCATGACGGTGAAAAGCGCGGAGCGGGCGGCCATCTATCGGCCGCTCAATCCTTGGCGCGCTCGACGTAGGCGCGCTCGTCGATGTTGACGACGATCTTCGTGCCGGCGCCGATGAAGGGCGGCACCATCACGCGCACGCCGTTGTCGAGAACGGCGGGCTTGTAGGAGGACGAGGCGGTCTGCCCCTTCACCACCGCGTCGGCCTCGACGATCGTGCGCACGGTGGTCTGCGGGAGCTTCACGGCAACCGGGTTGCCCTCGATGAAGTTCATCGTGACCATCATGTTGTCGACGAGGAAATCCGCCGGGTCGCCGATCATGTCGCGGTTGACGGTGACCTGCTCGTAGCTCTCCTGGTCCATGAAGGTGTACTGGTCGCCTTCGTGGAAGAGGTACTGCAGCTCCTTCTCGTCGACGCGCAGCAGCTCGGCGGTCTCGTCCGACCGGAACTTCATGTTCGTCTTGGTTCCGGTCTTGATGTCGCGCATGTCGATCTGGTTGAAGGCTCCGCCCTTCCCCGGCTGCACGATGTTGTGCTTGATGACCTGGAAGATGCGGCCGTCAACTTCGATGATGTTGCCGGCGCGAATGGCGCTGCCGATGATCTTCATGACGCGAACCCGGATTGAATGGAATGAGCCGACAAAAGGCGGCGGACCCTACCCGACCGTCTGCGCTTTGTAAACCCGCGCGACGCCTGCCTTATCGGGCCATTAACCACTCATGACGGCGCCAGTTTCGGCAGCGCCACGGTGGCGATCAGCCCGCCCGTCGCAGCGTTCGCGAGGCGGACATCGCCGCCATGCGCGCGCACGATGGTGCGGGTGACGGCCAGGCCGAGCCCGACCCCGCCGGTGTCGCGGCTGCGCGAGCGCTCCAGCCGGTAGAACGGCGCGAACACCTTCTCGAGCTCGTCCTCGGGGATGCCCGGGCCTTCGTCTGCGACCACCACCTCCACCATCCCGCCCTTGTCGGCGAGCGTGACGTGGGCGGCGTTGCCGTGCGTGGCGGCATTCTCGATCAGGTTCGTGAAGGCGCGGCGCAGCGCCGTCGGCTGGCAGGTCGCGACCAGGCGGGCGGGGCCGGCGTAGCCGGCCGAGCGGCCGGCGTCGGACAGATCGTCGCAGATGCTCGCGAGCATCGCCGCGAGATCGGTCGGAACGCGCTTCTCGCGCGAGGCGTCGTCGCCGGCGAAGGCGAGCGTCTCGGCGATCATCGCCTCCATCTGGTCGATGTCGCCCAGCAGCTTGCGGCGCTGCTCCTCGTCGGCGATGTATTCGGCGCGCAGCTTGAGCCGCGTCAGCGGCGTGCGCAGGTCGTGCGAGATCGCCGCGATCATCTGCGTGCGGTCGTCGACGAAGCGCTTGAGGCGCCCGCGCATTTCGTTGAACGCGCGCGCGATCGCGCGCAGTTCGGCGGGCCCGCTCTCGCGCATTTCCGGGGCGTCGCGGTCGATGCCGAAGCGCACGGTCGCCTCGGCGAGCTGGTCGAGCGGCACGATCAGGCGCCGCGCCGCCCACACCGACAGCAGCCCGACCACCGTCCCCACCAGCAGCAACCACAGCGCGATCGACGCCATGCGATAGCCGCGCCACGGTTCGCGCGGCGTGACGACGAGCCAGCTGCCGTCGGGCCCGCGCACCGCGATGACGAAGGCCGCCGGCACGCCGATGTCGCCGCCCTGGGCACGGCCGCGCCCCTCGCCGCGAAAGCCGACGGCGCCACGCCGCCCGCCGCCCGGCGCCATCAGCCCGAAATCGCCGCGCCCCACTGCGACCTGGCCAGCGACACGCTGCTCTTCAAGCGCCGTCTCCACCATCGCGCGGAGCTGGGCGAACGGCCACGACGCCGCTTCGCTCTGCACCTGCGGATCCTCGCGCCGCCACTCGATCGCGAGCACCGCGCGATCCTCGATCGAGTCGACGACCCGCGCGCGCGCCTCCGGCGCCGCGGCGAAGACCTGCGCCGCGGCGGCGGCCACCTGCTCGGCCAGCCAGCGCCCGCTGTAGAACCGCGGATCGGTCGGCCGGTTCAGCCACAAGAGCGAGAAGGTGATGATCTGCGTGGCCGCCAGGGCCGCGATCACCGATACGACGATGCGCGCGGTGATCCCGTTGGGGGCGAAGCGCGCCAGGCGGTTCACGCGCCGCGCTCCGCGGCGAGCGGCGCCACTTCGGCGGTGAAGAGATAGCCGCCGTTGCGCACGGTCTTGATCAGCGTCGGCTTCTCCGGATCGGGTTCGATCTTGCGGCGGAGCCGACTGACCTGCACGTCGATCGAGCGGTCGAAGGGTGCTGCCGAGCGGCCGCGCGCGATGTCGAGCAGCTGGTCGCGGTTCAGCACCTTCTGCGGGTTCTCGACGAAGGCGCGCAGCAGGTCGAACTCACCGGCGGAGAGCTGGACGACGACGCCGTCGGGCGACTGCAGCTCGCGCGACACGAGGTCGAGCGACCAGCCGGCGAAGCCGACCCGCCGCGCCGGCCGCGGCCCGGCATGCCCGGCGCCCTCGCTGCGGCGGAGCACCGCCTTGACGCGCGCCACCAGCTCGCGCGGGTTGAAAGGCTTGGTGACGTAGTCGTCGGCGCCGAGTTCGAGCCCGACGATGCGATCGGCGTCGCCCGCGAGCGCCGTGAGCATCACCACCGGCATCGTGCCGTCGGCGCGCAGCTTGCGGCAGAAGGACAGGCCGTCCTCGCCCGGCAGCATGAGGTCGAGGATGACGAGGTCGACATTGGTCGACTTGAGGACCTGCTGCGCCTTGCGGGCGTCATGCGCCTCGCTGACGCGGAAGCCGTGGTCGCCGAGGAACCGCGCCAGCAGCGTGCGGATCTCGCGATCGTCGTCGACGACGAGGATGTGGGGCTGCCGTTCCATCGCTGACGGTGAATCTAACGCGCGAATCGGCCCGCGCGCGCCGCAAATTGTAACACTTGGTTACAGGCGCGCGCGAGGCGACCGGTCGCGGCGGCTCCGTCAGGCGAGGTGGCGCAGCGCCCCCAGGACGCCGTAGGCGGCGACGACCGTGCCGACGCCGCCGGCGACGAAGATCACAGCGACCAGCACCCAGTCGACCGGCCCGCCGATGTCGGCGAGCTGCGACTGCGTCACCGCGAGCATGAACAGCACGGCGGCGATCCCGCCGGCGAGGCCGGCGACCTCCGCCCAGACGAGGCGGCGCGGCCGCAAGCCGCGGTCGCGCAGCATCACCCAGACGAAGAGGACCGTCGCTGCGGCCGCCAGCGCGATCAGCGCCCAGAGCAGCGGCCCGAGCATTTCCTGAAACACCGCCAGGAACGTGGCGACGTCGAGTTCCTTCATGGTCCGATCTCCTTGTGCGTTCAGGCCATGCCGCGCAGCATGGCGAGATAGGTCGGCTTCAGCGCGACGATCTTCATCATCCAGGTGATCCACAGCTCCTCGAGCGGCGCGATGACGCCGGGGAAGGACGGCTGCAGATTGTCCTCGTAGTCGAACTCGACCAGCATCGCGCGCCCGATCCGGGTGATCAGCGGGCACGAGGTGTAGCCGTTGTAGCGCGCGTCGGACGTCCGGCCGGCGATCTGCGCGACCAGATGGTCGACCGCGACCGGCACCTGCCATTTCACGCTCGCCGCGGTCTTGCCCTTGGGCACCCCGGCGACATCGCCGACCGCAAAGACCTCCGCAAAGCGCGAATGGCGCAGCGTCGCGCGATCGACCTCGATCCAGCCGTCGGCGGCAAACGGTCCGGTCTGCCAGCGCAGCGGGCTGTTGCGCACCGCCTCCGGCGCGCGCATCGGCGGCACGACGTTGATGAAGTCGTATTGCAGCTCCTTCGGGCCGCCCGGCGTGCGGAAGGTCGCGACCTTGCGGCCGATGTCGATCGCCTGCAGCTCGTGCTCGTAGTTGGTGCGGATGCCGCGGTCGCGATAGAGCATGCGGACCTTCTCCGCGACGATCGGCACGCTGAACAGCACGCGGTTGTGCGCGTTGTAGATCAATTCCGCCCGGCCGCGCGTGCCGCGTCGGCGCAGCGTGTCGTCGGTGAGGAACGCATACTTGAGCGGCGCGCCGGCGCACTTCATTTCGGTCGACGGCCGGCCGAACAGGGCGACGCCGCCGCGATCGGCGAAGCTCGACATCGCCGCCCAGGTCGCGGCCGCGGCCTGCGGGCTTGCGTACACCGAGCCCAGCCCGTCCTGCCCGATGCGGGCGACGTCCATGCCCGCGATCGCGCCGTAGTCCAGCGTCAGCCCGGTTGCGACCACGAGGAAGTCATAGGGCAGCGTGCGGCCCGCGTCGGTCACCACCTTCCTGCCGGCGGGGTCGAATTCCGCCGCGCTCTCCTCGATCCAGCGGACGCCGGCGGGCACGAAGTCGCCGGTCGCGCCGGTCACATAGGAAGGGCCCTTGAGGCCCGCGGCGACCAGCGTGAAGCCGGGCTGATAGAAGTGCTCGCGGCGGCGATCGAGGATCGTGATCTCCGCGCCGGCGAGCCGGCGTGACAGGCGCGCCGCGGTCGCGAGCCCGGCCGCGCCGCCGCCGGCAATGACGACGCGCGCACGCGTCTGCGTCTGCGCCGGTGCGCCCGTCGCGGTCGCGACGCCGGCGAGCGCAGCCGCTGCGGCGCCGCCGATGATGAAGCGCCGCCGCCCGGGCGCCGCCGGCAGGTCCGTGCTGTTCGAGGTGATAGGCATCGTTCGCTCCCTTTCCGTGTTTCCGGGATCCGGTTGGTGGAATCGCTTCGCGCGGACTACCCCTCCGGCTGCAGGAGGTGGCCTGCGGCCGCGGCGCGCAGCGTGCGTGCGGCGACCATGACGACGATGGCGGTTGCTGCGAGCAGCGCGGCCCACAGCGGCCCCGCCTGCCACGGCGCCGGATAGGCGTGCGCCGCGGCCAGGGCGGCTGCCGCAAAGGCCGCGCTCGGGAATGTCCAGCCCCACCACGACATCGCGAACGGCGATCGCGCGAACTCGCCGATCAGCGTCGCGACGACGATCGCGAAGAACAGCGCGAGGCCGAAGACCGCGAGCGCCGCCGCGCCGAAGCCGCCCGAGAGCTGCGCGAGGGCCAGGCTGCCGACCGCAGGCGGCGCGAGCAGGATCACCAGCGTCGGCCGCAGGCGCGGCGGCAAGGCCGGCCCGGTGACGAGACGGCCCAGCAGCAGCGGCTGCAGGACCGCCCACAGCAAGGCGCCGATCCCGAACAGCATCCACGACAGCGCCTCGAACCCGAGCCGCACCCCGAACACCGGCGCGAGGATGTTGCCGACGAGGGGAATGAGCAGCGGCGGCGCCAGCGCGGCGGACTCGCGGGGCGCCGTCAGCAGATCGCGCACCGTGACGGCGGCGATCGCGACGTGAAGCAGCGCCGCCGGAAGCCAGATCGCGGCCGCGAGATCGGGCGCATGGGGGATCAGTCCGCCGGCGACGATCATCAAGCCGATCGTCACCGCGCCGACGAACGCCGCGCGCACGGGGTGACGCAGATCGGCGCGCAGAGCGTCCGGATGATGCACCGCGCGCAACGCATGCAGGGCGACGATCGCGGCCCACAGCAGCGCGGTGAGCGCCAGCAGACCTTCGCCGATCAGCGTCGGCGCGCCAAGCACACGTCCCGCCTCGCGCCACGCGAGCCCGAGGCCGCCGATGCCCATCGGCACCGCGAAAAGCGGCAGCGGGAGATGAGCAAGCCGCGCGCCGGCGCCGCCAGCCGCAGCACCGGCGCTCATCGCGGCCTCATCACGATCTTATCAACCATTTGATATTGCATGAATTATCCGCAGCTGACGCGATCCGCCGGGGATCCGGACCGCACTTTGATTTGCATCACATTCTTCTTATATAAGGATTTGCTACATTAGCGTGGATCAAGACCGAGACATGATGGACCACGACGATCTCGCACCCCGTGCCGCCGAAGCGGCAGCGTTGCTGCGCCAGCTCGCCAACGAGCGGCGGCTGCTGCTGCTGTGCCACCTCACCGTCGCCGGCGAGGCGACGGTCGGCCAACTCGCCGACCTCGTCGGGCTGTCGCAGTCCGCGCTGTCTCAGCATCTCGGGCGGCTGCGCGAGGACGGACTGGTCGCCACCCGGCGTGCCGGCACGACGATTCACTATCGACTTGCCGATCCGCGCGTCGCCCGGTTGATCGGGGCGCTGCGCGACATCTTCTGCCCGCCGCCCGGCCGGCGGCCGGCGGCATGAGCTGCGAACCGCATCACCCGCCGAAGGCGCCCGCGGCGGCACCGACGCCGCCGCTCATCCGCGTCATCGATCGCGACCTGCGCGATCCGACCTGAAGGAGACTGCGATGCCCGATCCGATCCACGTCCTCTGCCCGCATTGCGGCGTCGCCAACCGGCTGCCGGCCGCGCGCCTCGCCGAAGCGCCGCGCTGCGGCGCCTGCAAGGCGCCGCTGTTCGACGGCCATCCGGTGGCGCTCGACGACGCGGCGTTCCGCGCGCATCTGCGCGGCGACGACATCCCGCTCCTGGTCGACTTCTGGGCGACGTGGTGCGGGCCGTGCCGGACGATGGCGCCCGAATTCGAACGGGCCGCGAGCCTGCTCGAACCGCGCGTCCGCCTCGCCAAGGTCGACATCGACGCCGCCCCGGCGCTCGCCGCCGAGCTCGGGATCCAGAGCGTGCCGACGATCGCCCTGTTCGCGCGCGGGCGCGAGGTGGCGCGGCGCAGCGGCGCGATGCCCGCGCGGCAGATCGCCGCATGGGTCGCGGAGGCTGCGGCGCAACCATGATCGCGGCCGCGAGCGCCGAAGGGGTTGCAACAAACTGTTACACGTCGAAACCCATCCGACATCGCCCGCAAGGTGGGCGGGTCTATTGTCCAATGCGACGGCCGGGACTGGCCGCTTCAACAGGAGTGAATTCGATGAAACGCAAGACCATCATCGCGACGGCGGCCGCCCTTGCCATCGGCGGTGCGGTCGGTCTCGGCGCACTGACCTACGGAGCCGACGCGCTCGCACAGGGCCGCGGCCCGGGCGGCCGCATGGCCCACTTCCAGCGCATGTGCGCCGACGGTCCGGCGCGGCTCGCCGGCATGCTCGCCTACACCGAGACCAAGCTCAACCTGCGCGCCGAGCAGCGCCCGGCATGGAACCAGCTCGCCGACGCGGTGCGCGCCGGCACTGCGCCGATGCAGCGCCTGTGCGCCAATCCGCCGGCGGCGCCCGAGCCCGGCGACATCGTCGGCCGGCTCGACATGGGCGAGCGCTTCATGACCGCTTCGCTCGAATCGATCCGCATCGTGCGGCCGGCACTGGCGCAGTTCCAGGCGACGCTGTCGCCCGAGCAGCGCGAGGTCGTCGCGCAGATGATGAGCCGCATGGGTCCGGGCGGGCGCGGCGGCATGCGCGGCTGGCATCACGGCCGCGGCGAGCGCGGTGGCCCCGGCGGACCGGGCTTCGGCCGCGGTCCGGGCGGTCCTGGCGCGCCCGAGGCGCCGGCGAACGCCCCGGCCGCCCCTGCGGCGCCGAGCCGCTGAGGTCGACCGGTCGACGAACGATGGGCGCCCGGCAGCGATGCCGGGCGCCTCTTTCATGAACGGCCCGCCATGCTCAAGAGCGGCGCCAACCGGAGCCCGGCCATGACCGCGATCCGCCCCCTTCTTGCGTCCATTCATCGCTGGACCGCCCTGGTCTTCGCCCTGCCGCTGCTGGCGGTGATCGCCACCGGCCTGGTGCTGTCGTTCGAGCCGATCGTCGCCACCGCGGCGCGCGCGCCGGGCAGCGTCACGCCGGCGGCGGTCGAGGCGGCTCTTCAGCGCTTCGACCCGCAGAGCCAGGCGCGCATGATCGCGATCGTGCCGCAGGACGGCGCGCTGACGATCGGCGGCGGCGGCGCCGCGCGCTGGATCGATCTGCGCAGCGGCGAGGAAATCGCCGGCGCGAGCGCGCTCACCACGATCTTCCGCACCGCGCGCCGGATGCACGAAACGCTCCTGCTCGATCTCGGCTGGCTGGTGACCGCATCGACCGTCGCGATGCTGGTGCTGGTCGTGCTTGGCGTCGCGATGGGCTGGACGCGGCTGCGCAACAACCTGTTCGGCTGGCACAAGGCGACCGGCTGGTTCCTGCTGCCGCTGGTCTTCGCGAGCCCGCTGACCGGCCTCTTCCTCGCCCTCGGCATCAGCCTCGCCGCCGCCCCGCCGCCAGCACCGCGCGCGGCGCCGCTGCCGATGGTCGAAGCGGTGCGCCTCGTCGCCGCGGGCCACGATCTCGCCAATCTCGGCTGGATCCGAAGGCTCGGACCGAATCTCGTCGCGCGCATCGCCGTCGACGGCGAGCTCAAGACCTTCCGCGTCGGCCGCGACGGCCTGGAGGCGCTGCCGCGCGCCTGGTCGCGGGTGATCCACGAAGGCGTCTACGGCGGCGTCTGGGGCGGCGTGATCAACGTGGTCACGTCGATCGCGCTGGTCTTCCTGCTCGTGTCGGGCGTCGTGCTGTGGGTGCAGGGCCGCCTGCGCATCGCGCGCCACCGCGCGCGCCGGCGCACCGCCGCCGCGCCGGTGTAGGCCTGCCTCAGCCCCTGCCGTGCGCTGCGATCGCGGCGTTGAAGGCCTTCACCGCGGCGGCGGGGCCTTGCGGATAGGTCCATACGCCGCCGACCACGGCGAGGAAGTCGGCGCCGGCTTCGACCAGCGCGCCGCAATTCTCGACCGTGATGCCGCCGATGGCGACGCAGGGCACCGTGGTCGCGTCGCTCCAGTGCCGCAGAATCTCGGGCGACGCCTTGGCGGCGGGCTTCTCCTTCGTGCCGCTGGGAAAGAACGCGCCGAAGGCGACGTAGTCGGCGCCGGCCTCCGCCGCTTCCATCGCGAGATGGATCGAATCGTGGCAGGTCACGCCGACGATGCGGTCGGGGCCGAGCAGCCGGCGCGCCTCCGCATACGACGCGTCCTGCTGGCCGACATGGACGCCGTCGGCGCCGACCGCCTTGGCGATGTCGGGACGGTCGTTGACGATCAGCGGCCGGTCACGGTCGTTGCAGACGCGCAGCAGCGTCTCGGCCGCGCGCTTGATCGCGTCGTCGCTCGCGTCCTTGAGGCGAAGCTGTACCGCACCGACGTCGCCCGCATCGAGCGCGGCGGCAAGCAGAAGCGAAAACGCCGCCGGCTCGAAAGCCGGCGGCGTGATCAGGTAGAGGCGCGACGCGCTCAAGCCTTGCCCTGATAGACCTGGATGATCGAGTCGAGCAGCTCGATCGCCTTGTCGCGCGGGCGCTGGAAGCTGTTGCGGCCGATGATCGAGCCGTTGCCGCCGCCTTCGTAGATCGCCTTCACCTCGGCGAGGATGCCGGCATCGTCCTTGGCCTCGCCGCCGGAGAACACGACGATGCGCCGGCCGTTGAAGCACGACGTCACCACGTTCTTGATCCGCGCCGACAGCGTCGAGACGTCGATGCCCTGCTTCTCGTAGACCTTCTTCGCCGCGTCCTGCGCGAGCACCGCGGTCGGCGGCTTGACCTTGATGATGTGGGCGCCGAGCAGCGCCGCCATGTGCGCGGCATAGGCGGTGATGTCCATCGCGGTCTCGGCTTCCTTGGTGAGGTCCCCGCCGCGCGGGTAGGACCACGTGACCACGGCGATGCCGTTGGCCTTCGCCTCCTCGGCGAGCGCGCGCAGCTCCTCCATCATGCCGAACTGGTCGTCGGAGCCGGGATAGATCGTGAAGCCGATCGCCGCGCAGCCGAGACGCAGCGCGTCCTTCACCGAGCCGGTGACCGCCTGGTCCTTCGGGCGGGCGAGCGAGTTCGAGCTGTTGACCTTGAGGATGGTCGGGAT
>JAEUKZ010000110.1 GCA_016793045.1 Alphaproteobacteria bacterium | reverse complement strand
GCTCGTCGGCGTGCGGCCGCTGGATGCGGCGCAGCGCCTGCGCAACGGCGCGCAGCTGGTGGCGGCGGCCGGGCAGGGGCCGGGCCAGGGCTTCGTCACCTCGGCCTGCATGGCGGCGGAGGGCGAGGGCTGGATCGGCCTCGCGCTGCTCGCCGGCGGCCACGCGCGCCACGGCGAAACCCTGGTCGCCGACTCGCCGGTCTTCGGCGAATCGGTCGCCGTCGTCGTCGGCAGCCCACATGCCGTCGATCCGGAGAATGCCCGTGTCCGCGCCTGAACCGCGCACGATCCTCGCCGGGCATCTGAGGCCCGGCCATCACGGGCCGGCAGAGCGGACCGGCGCGACGCTGCGCGAGCGCCGCGCGGCGCTGCTGGAACTGTCCGCCCGGCGCGGCCGCGCCGGCGACGTCGCGGCCTTCCTGCGCGAGGCCGCCGGCCTCGACCTGCCGCCGCCGGGCCGTGCGATCTCCGGGGCGGAGGCGGCGGCGCTGTGGATCGCGCCGGCGACGGTGCTGCTCGTCGGCGCGGCCGCGGCGCTCGAGCCGGTGCGGGCGCGGGTCCCGCGCGAGATCGCGACCGCGCTCGACCAGAGCTTCGGCTACGCGATCCTGCGGCTCGCCGGCGCCGCGGCGCGGGCCGTGCTCGCCAAGGGCTGCCGCGTCGATCTCGATCCCGGCGCCTTCGCCCCGGGGCAGGTGGCGCGCACGATCGTCGCCCAGGTGCCGACCATCCTGCATCAGGCCGACGCCGCGCCGACCTTCGAGCTGATCGTGCCGGCCAGTCTGGCGCGATCCTTCGCCGATTTCCTGATCGAGGCGGCGGCCGAATTCGGCTGCGCGGTCGAGCCCGCGATCGGCCGTGACCCAGGCTGAACCGCGGCGTCCGGCGGGCCTCGCCGAGCGCTTTCAGCAGCCTCCGGGCTTTGCCTGGGGCAGCTTCACGGCTGCCGACGGCGCGCGCCTGCGCTGGGGCCACCTGGCGCCCGCGCAGCCGCGCGTCGACTGCATCCTCGTCGGCGGCTTCACCGAGTTCGCCGAGAAGTATTTCGAGACCATCCGCGACCTCGCGGCGCGCGGGCTGGCCGTGTGGTTCCTCGACTGGCGCGGCCAGGGCGGTTCCGAGCGGCCGGCCACGCTGCCGACCCTGCCGCGCGCCCGTGATTTCGCGCGCGACGCCGCCGATCTCGCCGCGTTCGCCGCAAGCCTGCCGCGCAGCGGTCGGCAGCGCCTCCTGGTCGCCCATTCGATGGGCGGGGCGATCGCGCTGCTCTGCCTGCATCGCCACCCCGGCGTCTTCGACGCCGCCGTCCTGTCCGCGCCGATGCTCGGCCTGGCGACGCCGGGCTATCCGCGGCCGGTGGCGCGGACGCTCGCCGTGCTCGCGACGACGTTCGGCTTCGCCGACCGCCTGGTGCCCGGCCGCAAGCCGTGGGCACCGAAGACCGACCTGTCGCCCGAGCGCAGCCGCACGTCGAGCGACCCGGCGCGCTGCACGCTGGAGAATGTCTGGTTCAGCGCCTATCCGGCGCTGCGCGTCGATCCGCCGACCTATGGCTGGCTGCGCAGCGCCTTTGCCCTGGTCACGGCGCTGCGCGCGCCGTCGCTGCTGCGGTCGATCGCGGCGCCGATTCTGCTCGGCAGCGCCGGGATCGAATCCTTCGTCGATCCGGCGGCGCATCGCCATGCCGCGGCGCTTCTGCCGGACTGCACGCTCGTCGCGTTCCCGGCGGCCAAGCACGAGCTGTTCCTCGAACGCGACGAGGTCCGCGGCGCCTGGCTCGCCGCGATCGACCGCTTCGTGGCGGACAGGTTCAAAGCGTAGCGGCGCCGCCCGGCAACTGATCGAGATCATTGTGCGCGGCCTCGGCGCGCCATAGACCGTCGCATCGAGGCGCCCCGTTCCGCGGGCGCGTGAGGTGCAATCGTGAGCGACGGCCCGGCCGGACTCGACATCGCGACGCTGAAGGCGATCCCGCGCGGGATCTGGGCGCTCGGCCTCGTGTCGATGCTGATGGACGTCTCGTCGGAGATGATCCACGCGCTGCTGCCGATCTATCTCGTGACGGTGCTGGGCACCTCGACCTTGACCGTCGGCATCATCGAAGGCGTCGCGGAGGCGACGGCCTCGGTCATCAAGGTGTTCTCGGGCGCGCTCTCGGACTGGCTCGGCAAGCGCAAGCTGCTTGCCGCGATCGGCTACGGCCTCGCGGCCTTCACCAAGCCGGTCTTTCCGCTCGCGGCGTCGGTCGGCTGGCTGGTCGCGGCGCGCTTCGTCGACCGCGTCGGCAAGGGCATCCGCGGCGCGCCGCGCGATGCGCTGATCGCCGACTTCGCGCCGGCGCATCTGCGCGGCGCCAGCTTCGGGCTGCGCCAGTCGCTCGACGTGGTCGGGGCCGTCCTCGGGCCGCTGGCCGCCATCGCGCTGATGATGGCGACCGCGGACAGCATCGCGACCGTATTCTGGATCGCGGTTGTCCCGGCCTTCGCCTCGTTCGGCTTCGTCATCTTCGGGGTGAGCGAACCGGAGCGGCCCGCGATCCGGCGCGCCGTCCGCTTTCCGCTGCAGCGCGCCGAGATCGCCCGGCTGCCCCGTGCCTTCTGGTTCATCGCCGCCCTGGCGTTCGTGCTCACGCTGGCGCGCTTCAGCGAGGCGTTCCTGCTGCTCAAGGCGCAGGACGTCGGCGTGCCGCTGGCCCTGGTCCCCGCGGTGCTCGTGCTGATGAACGTCGCCTACGCCGCGACGGCCTATCCGGCCGGCGTCGCGGCCGACGGGCCGGGCGGCCGCAGCCGCGTGCTGATGCTCGGTCTTGCCGCGCTCCTCGCCGCCGATCTGGTGCTGGCCTTCGCGCCGGGCGTGGCGCTGGTCGGGCTCGGCGCCGTGCTGTGGGGGCTGCATATGGGCCTGACGCAGGGCATCCTGGCGGCCCTGGTCGCCGACACCGCGCCCGAGGAACTGCGCGGGACGGCGTTCGGTCTGTTCAACCTGATCGTCGGCGCGGCGCTGCTGCTCGCCAGCATCCTCGCCGGCGTGCTGTGGGACGCGCTCGGATCGCGGGCGACCTTCCTCGCCGGCGCGGCGTTCACCGCGATCGCGATCGCCGGCTTCGCGCGCGCGCTCTACAACGGCCGCGCGCGCTGAGTTCGGGGATCAGCCGGCGGTCTCGCATGCCGCGACCGTGGCGCCGCCGCGCCTTCGGCAATTCTTGCGGAACGATCGTCGGCGCATCGTAGCGTCCGTCACGCCCGGCGCTCGACCAGGTCCCAGCGATTGCCGAATGGGTCGGCGAAGACCGCGACGCGGCCGTAGCTCTCGCTGCGCGGCGCCTCGAGAAAGCGTACGCCGCGCGCGGCCAGCGCGGCGTGGTCGCGTTCGAAGTCGTCGGTGGCGAGGAACAGGAACACCCGGCCGCCGGTCTGGTCGCCGATGCGCGCGCGCTGCGCGTCGGTCGCCGCCTTCGCCAGGATCAGGCAGGTGTCGGCGCGGCCGGGGGGCGCCACGCGGACCCAGCGCTTCTGCGGCGACAGCGCGGTGTCCTCGACCAGGGCAAAGCCGAGCGTGCCGACATAGAAGGCGATCGCCTCGTCGTAGTCCGGCACGACGAGCGTGATTGCGGCGATGTGCAGGGTCATGACGTCCGGTGCATGCGCCGCTCAGCCGGCCGCCCGGAACGCCGCCAGCGCGGCAAGCGCCTCGTCGATGTCGGCCGGGGTGTGGTCGGCGCAGATCTGGAAGCGGATCTCCTCGTCGCCGCGCGGCACGACGGGATAGCCGAGCCCGGTCGCCAGAATTCCGCGTGCGCGCAGGTGGCGCACCAGCGCGCGCGTGCGCTCGCCGTCGCGCACCATCAGCGGCACCACCGGATGGCCGCCGGCGATCGTCTCGAAGCCGAGCGCCTTCAGTCCGTCGGAGAAGCGCCGCGTCATCGCCCGCAGATGGTCGAGCAGGGCGCGCCCGCGCGGACCCTCGAGGATGTCGAGCGCCGCCAGCGCCGCCGCCGCCTCGCCGGGCGTGATCGGGTTCGAGTAGACGTAGAACGGCGAGACCTCGCGCAGGGTGTCGATCAGCGCGGCGCTGCCGGCGACGTAGCCGCCGTTGACGCCGAACGCCTTGCCGATCGTGCCGACCAGGATGTCGGCCGGCGGGGCGGCGCAATGCTCCTCGGTGCCGCGGCCCGTCGCCCCGAAGGCGCCGACGCCGTGCGAGTCGTCGACCATCACGACGACGTTCTCCGCGAACGCCGCGTCGTGGCGGCGCGCGATCGCCATGATCTCGGCGAGCGGGGCATGGTCGCCGCGCATGCTGAAGATGCCGTCGGTGACGACGATCGCGCGCCGGCACGCCTTCGCCGCGTCGGCGAGCCGCGCCTCGAGCTCGCCGAGATCGAGATGGCGGTAGACGTGCTTTTCCGCCGGCCGCGCGAGGCGCATCGCGTTGATGATGCAGTTGTGGTTGAGCGCGTCGCTGATCACCGCGGTCTCGGGCGTGATCAGCGTCGGCAGCGTGCCCATCACCGCGGCGTAGGCCGAGCTGTAGAGGATCGCCGCCTCCCGCCCGTGGAACGCGGCGAGGCGGCGCTCGAGCGCCACGTGCGGCGCCCAGGTGCCGCTGATGAAGCGCGCGGCGCCCGGCCCGGCGCCGTAGGCGCGCACCGCCGCGTCGTCGGCGGCGATCACGTCGGGATGGAGCGCGAGGCCGAGATAGCTGTTGGCGTTCATGCGCAGGAAGGCGCGCTCGCCTTCGCCGGCGATGCGATAGCGCGGCCCGCGGCCGCCTTGCGGGGCGATCACGCCGGTGATGACGGTCTCGGCGCCCTTGCGGCGGCCGCCGGCGTCGAGTTCGGCGAGCGCCGCGCGCAGCGCGGCGTCGATGCGGTCGTGGGGCATGCGGGCGTCTCCTCGGGCGGCCGGTCTAGGGTGCGGCGCGGCTGCGCTCGCGCAGCTTGTCGAGCATGTCGGCGGTCATCGCGGCGATGTCGAAGCGCGGCGCCCAGCCCCATTCCGCGCGCGCCGCCGAATCGTCCATCGCGCGCGGCCACGAATCGGCGATCGACTGGCGCAGCGGATCGACCGCGTAGTCGATGACGAAGTCCGGGATGTGCCGGCGGATCTCCGCCGCCAGACGCTCGGGGGTGAAGCTCATGCCGGTGACGTTGAAGGCGTTGCGGTGGACGAGGCGCGCCGGGTCGGCGTCCATCAGCGCGAGGATCGCGCGCACCGCGTCGGGCATGTACATCATGTCGAGCGCGGTGTCGGGCTTCAGGAAGCAGGTGTAGTGCCTGTAGCGCAGCGCCTGGTGGAAGATGTGCACGGCGTAGTCGGTGGTGCCGCCGCCCGGCGGGGCGGCGTAGGAGATCAGCCCGGGCAGCCGCAGCCCGCGCGCGTCGACGCCGAAGCGGTGCGCGTAGTAGTCGCACAGCATCTCCCCCGCCGCCTTGGTGACGCCGTACATCGTCGTCGGCCGCTGGATCGTGTCCTGCGGGGTCATGTCGCGCGGCGTCGTCGGCCCGAAGGCGCCGATCGAGCTCGGGAAGAAGAGCGCGCAGCGGTGCTGCCGCGCCACTTCGAGGATGCGGTAGAGCCCGCCCATGTTGATGTCCCACGCGCTCTGCGGCCGCTCCTCCGCGGTCGCCGAGAGCAGCGCGGCGAGGTGGTAGATCGTGCCGACGTCGTAGCGCCGCACGATCTCGTGGATGTGCTGGAGCCGCGTGCAGTCGAGCCGCTCGAAGGGCCCGTCATGCGTGGCCGGCGCCGTGTCGCGCGCGGGCATGCGGATGTCGGTGGCGACGACCCGGTCGCCGCCGTGTCGCGCGCGCAGCGCGGGTACGAGCTCCGCGCCGATCTGCCCGAGCGCGCCGGTCACCAGGATGCGCTTCATCGTCTCCGTCCCCCGGTCCGCCGATGCCGGACCGGGGGCAGGATACACGTGTGCCGCGCGGCGCTACCAGCGCCGGCGGCGGTCGCCCCGGCGGTCGTCGTCGTCGCGGTCGCGGTGGCTCCACTGCCGCCGGTTGGGCGAGGCGCCGGGCCCGCCGGCCGGACCCGGCGGGTTCTCCCAGTTGGTGCCCGGGCCGCCGCGCGGGCCGGGCGGGTTGTCGTCGCG
>JAEUKZ010000103.1 GCA_016793045.1 Alphaproteobacteria bacterium | reverse complement strand
CACCGATTCGCCGAGGTCGAAGCGGCCGAGCGTCCACAGGTAGTCGGCGTACTGCACCAGGATCGGCCGGTCGAAGCCGAGCTGGTGGCGCAGCAGGTCGATCTGCTCGCGCGTGGCGCCTTCGGGCACGAGCAGCAGCGTCGGGTCGCCCGACAGCCGCATGACGACGAAGACGATCGTCATCACGCCGAACATCGCGAACACCGACTGCGCCCCGCGCCCGAGGAGATAGCGGATCATCGGGCAGTGGTATCAGATTTCTCGGCACAGCGCTGCGGCGCGGCCCTCACCCCACCCCTCTCCCGCAAGCGGGAGAGGGGGCCGGAAAGGCGATCAACTTTGCACCTCTCCCGCTTGCGGGAGAGGTCGGCGCGAAGCGCCGGGTGAGGGTCTCTCCGCAATCCCGATCTACGCCATCCCCTCACGGCTGCCAGCGCATGTCGAACACGAAGAACGCCTCGTTGGCCGTCGGCGTCCACTGCAGCTCGCGGCGCGCGGCGTAGATCGCGTAGACCTGATAGAGCCCGAGCCCGGGCACGTCGTCGCGCAGGATCTCGAAGGCGCGGCGGTAGAGGCGCAGCCGCTCCGCCTCGTCGAGCGTCGCGCGCGCGGCGTCGACCGCGGCGTCGAACTCCGGGTTCGAGTACTTCGCCCAGATGCTGCCGGTGCGGAACAGCGGGAAGATGACGCCGTCGGCATCCTGGCAGGCGCAGGACCAGGCGCCGATCGACACCGAGCCGGCATCCTCCGGGTTGCCCTGGCGGCGGCGCAGGAAGGTCGGCTGGTCCGAGGTCGACAGGTTCACGCGCAGGCCGACTTCCTGCATCATCTGCTGCAGCGCCTGGACGATGCGCTGATCGTAGGCCGGCGAGGTGAGGAAGCTGAGCTCGGCGTTCTCGGCGCCGGCTTCGCGCAGCAGGGCGCGCGCGCGCGCCGGATCGTAGGGATAGCCCTGGACGTCGGCGACGTAGCCGAAGCTCGCCGGCGTCAGCACGATGGGGGTCGGGCTGCCGAAGCCGGACAGCAGCGCCTGCACCAGCAGGTCGCGGTTGATCGCGTGCGCGATCGCGCGGCGCACGCGCACGTCGCGCGTCGGGCCGGCCTGGGCGTTGATGAACATGTAGCCGACGCGCTCGGTCGGCGCCGGCAGCACGCGGATGCGCTGCTCGCTGCGCAAGGTCGCCGCCGAGTCCGGGTTGAGGCCGCGGATGATGTCGGCGCGGCCGCTGCGCAGGTTGGCGATGCGCGTCGCCTCGTCGGGCACGGCCTGGAAGGTCACCGTCTGGAACGGCGGTCGGCCGCGCCAGTAGGCCTCGTTCGCCTGCAGGGTCACGCGCACGCCGCGCTGCCAGGAGACGAAGCGGTAGGGGCCGCTGCCCATCGGCTCGAGGTTGAAGCGCTCGTTGCCGACGCGCTCGACATAGGCGCGCGGCACGATCGACAGCTTGACGAGCTGGGCGAGCAGCGCCGGATAGGGGCTGCGCGTGCGCAGCACGACCTTGTCGGGTGCTGCGACCTCCGCCGCCACGATGCTGTCGAACTGGCTGAGCTGCGGGCTGCGGAAGGCCGGGTCGATGATCCGCCGCACGCTGAAGACGACGTCCTCGGCGGTCAGCGGCGTGCCGTCGTGGAACTTCACGTCGGTGCGGATGGTGAACTCGATCTCGGTCGGCGTGCGCTGGGTCCACGCCGTCGCGATCTGCGGCACGATCCGCCCTTCGGCGTTGCGCGTCACCAGATTGTCGAAGATGTTGCGGTAGACCGTGTAGCTGTCGGTGTCCCACTGGACGTGCGGGTCGAGCGTCGCCGGCTGGCCCGGCAGGTCGATCGACAGCGTGTCCTTGGGCTGCGCCACCGCCGCCGCGGACATTCCGGCGGCGAGCAACGCGGCGAGTAGCATCCGGCGAAGTCGATTCATGGCTGATCTCCTTGTTCGATCGGAGGCACGCGCGTCCGCCTCTACACGTTGAACTGGAACCCGTCGACCTGGAAATTCTGACCGGTGATGAAACACGGGTTCGACGTCGCCAGGAACACGACGAGCTGCGCCACGTCGTCCGGCGTGCCGAGCCGCTGCAGCGCGATACCCTTGGCAAGCTCCGGGCCCCGCGCGCGGGTGATCGCGTTGCCGAGCTCGGTCTGGATCACGCCCGGGCAGATCGCGTTGACGAGGATGCCCGGCCCGAGCTCCTTGGCGAGTGCCCGCGTCATGCCGAGGATGCCGGCCTTGGCGGCGGCATAGGCGAACTTGCTGACCGCGGCGGTGACGCCGCCCGAATGCGCGTTGAGCGACGACATGCTGGCGATCCGCCCGCCGCCCTGGCGCTGCATGATCGGCACGACCGCGCGGATGTAGTTGAAGCAGCTCTTGAGGTTGATCGCGATCGTGCGGTCGAACTCCTCCTCCGCGATCTCCGAAATGCCCTTGGGCATCGCCTTGCCGGCGTTGTTGAGGAGGAAGTCGACGCGGCCGAAGCGCTCGTCGACCTCGGCCACGACCGCCTGCGCGCGCGCGAAGGAGGCGACGTCGGCCTCGATGACCATCGCGGCGCGGCCGATCGCGGCGATCTCGCCGGCGGTGCGCTGCATTTCGGGCACCAGCAGGTCGACCAGCGCGATGTCGTAGCCCGCGCGCGCGAGCGCGAGCGCGCAGGCGCGGCCGATGCCGCGCGCGCCCCCGGTGACGATTGCCGCCTTGCTCATTGTCCCACCCTGCCGCCCGCCGGCGCCGGCCCGCTCGCCGGCCGCCGCGCAAGCCTTGACGCTGCGATCATGGGCGGACGATGCTCGTTCGCCAAGGGAGATCGTGTCCACGTATGTGAACACGCGCCACTCAAGCAGGCGGCGGGAGCGCGATGACGCGAGAGGTCAAGTCGGCGGTGCGGACGCTCGAGATTCTCGAGCTGCTGGCGCGCGCGCGCGAGCCGGTGGCGCTCCGGGAGGTCGTCGTCGAGCTCGGCTTTCCCAAGAGCAGCGCCCACGCGCTGCTGCAGACGCTCGTCTCGCGCGGCTATGCCGCGCGCAGCGGCGCCGACCGCTACGTGCTCGACGACGCGCTGCGCCAGGGCCCGGGCTGGCTCGACCGGTCGGAGGCGCAGCTCGTCGCCGCGGCGCGGCCGGTGATGGAGGGCCTGCGCGACGCGCTCGGCGAGACGGTCTTCGTCGGCGTGCGCACCAACGCGGGCGACGTGCGCCGGATCGAGAAATGCGTGAGCCGCCACGCGATCCGCTACGACACCGACCGGCAGGAACCGGCGCCGGGCTATTGCTCGGCGATGGGGCGCGTCATGCTCGCGCATTGGAACCCGGCGGCGGTGCAGCGCTATTTCGCGCGGGTGAAGATGGCGGCGCACACGCGCTTCACCGTCACCGACCGGCGCCGGATCGACGCGATCCTGGCGCAGATCCGCAGCGCCGGCTACGCGGTGCTCGACCAGGAATACGTGCTCGGCGCCACCGGCATCGCGGCGCCGATCCGCGACCGCAACGGCACGGTCGTCGCGGTGATCGACGTCGGCGCGGTCGCGCAGCGCTACGCCGCCCAGCCGCGCGCGATGATCGAAGGCGTGCAGCGCGCCGCCGCCGCGATCAGCGAACGCCTCGGCTACCGCGCCGCGCGCCGCGCGGTCTGACGGTCACGCCGGCGCGTTCTCCTTGCAGTAGCGCGCGACCTCGGCGTGGGTCGCGAACCACACGCCGTCATGGCCGCGGATGTAGCGGATCAGCTCGTCGATCATGCGGATGCGCGAGCGGTGGCCGCTGTGGTGCGGGTGCATGGTGAGCAGGAACAGCCCGCGCTCCTCGTAGGCGCCGTCGAACTCGGCCTTGAAGATCTCCAGCACCGCGGACGGCGGCGTGTAGGGCCGAAGGCCGCCGAAGCGGTTCATGTTGAAGTAGACCGCGTCGTCCTTGATCCACTCCACGGGCAGCTCGACCATGCCGGTGGGCCGGCCGTCCTCGACCAGCTCGTAGGGCTCGTCGTCGGCCATCAGCGAGGAATCGTAGAGCAGTCCCATCTCGCGGCTGATCGCCAGCGTGTGCTGGCTGAAGTCCCAGGACGGCGTGCGGATGCCCACCGGCCGCACGCCGCAGATCTTCTCCAGCATGTCGCCCGAGCGCATCTGGAGGTCGCGCTCGGCGGCCGGCGGCAGGATCGAGTTGCGCTCGTGGATCCAGCCGTGGATGCCGATCTCGTGGCCCTCGGCGGCGAGCGCGCGCTGCTCCTCGGGATAGAGCTGCGCCACCACGGCGGGCACGA
Organism: Alphaproteobacteria bacterium; assembly: GCA_016793045.1. Taxonomy (GTDB): domain Bacteria; phylum Pseudomonadota; class Alphaproteobacteria; order CACIAM-22H2; family CACIAM-22H2; genus JAEUKZ01. The sequence continues at coordinate 7,703 of JAEUKZ010000103.1, read as the reverse complement.
AGAAGCTCGCGCGGATGCCATGGCGGTCGAGCAGCTTGCGGATGCGCGGCACCGCGGCGCGGTGGCCGTACTGGCCCTGGCTCAGGCGTCCCGGCGAATCGTCGTCGTCGCGCAGCGGGATGGTGTCGTGGTCGCTGTCGAAGGACAGCGCCACGCAGCAGCGCGCGCCGTCCTTCCACGCCGCCGGCTTGAGCGAGCGCCCGGCGCGCACCTTGTTGACCTTGGCGCGCCACACCGATTCGGGCCATTCCCAAGGCTGCGGCTTCGGATGATGCTGGTCGGGCATGGCGGCGTCTCCTCGAAGGCTGGGGCGGCTCCAAGTCTAGCCCAAGCGCCGGGCCGCGCCAGCGCCGAACCGGCGGCTTTGCGTTGCGTGAAACGCCCGTCGGTTCAGGCGAGGCGCGCGATCACCGCGCGCGTCACGTCGGCGGTGCCGTGGCGCCCGGCGATATCGGCCGAGCGCACGCCGTCCTGCCCGAAGGCGCCGTCGACCGCTTCCTCGAGCAGCCGCGCCGCCTCGCTGCAGGCGCCGACGCCGTGGCGCGCGCCCAGCCAGTCCAGCATCATCGCGGCCGACAGGAACATCCCGGTCGGGTTGGCGATGCCGCGGCCGGCGATGTCGGGGGCGCTGCCGTGGCTCGGCTGGAACATGGCGTGCGCGTCGCCGATGTCGCCCGAGGGCGCGAAGCCCATGCCGCCGATCAGCCCGGCGCCGAGGTCGGAGAGGATGTCGCCGAACTGGTTCTCGGTGACCATGACGTCGAACGTCCACGGCTTGCGCACGAGGTCGAGCGCCATCGCGTCGATGTAGTGCGTGTCGGCGGCGAGGCCGGGATGCGCCGCCGCGCGCTCGAGGAAGACCTTGCGGAAGAACGCCATCGAGCGGAACACGTTGGCCTTGTCGACGCAGGTGACGCGGCCCGGCCGGCCGGCGCGCCGGCGCTGCGCCGCCAGCCGGAAGGAGTAGTCGAACAGCCGCTCGCTCGTCGCGCGGGTGATCACCATCGTGTCGCGCGCCTCGCGGTCGGCGATCACCTCGCCCTTGCCGCGCGAGGCGAACAGCCCCTCCGTCGATTCGCGGATGATGACGAGGTCGATGTCCTTGGCGCGCGGATCGGCGAGCGCGGGCGCCACGCCGGGAATGGCGCGGATCGGCCGCACGCCGGCGTAGAGGTCGAGGCGGAAGCGCAGATCGAGCTGCGGCGCGATCTCGGTGCCGTCGGGATAGCGGATCTCCGGCCAGCCCATCGCGCCGAACAGGATCGCGTCGGCGCGCTCGGCCGCCGCGAAGCTCGATTCCGGGAAGGCGTCGCCGGTGTCGCGATAGTGATGCGCGCCGCCGGGCACGCGCTCGTAGGCGAGCGCGAAGCCGCCGACGCGCTTCTGCAGCGCGTCGAGCACCGCGAGGCACGCCTCCATCACCTCGACGCCGATGCCGTCGCCGGGCAACACCGCGATGCGGAAGCTGGAATTCTTCATGACGGGCGGCGAGCCTATGGACGAACGCGGCCCGGCGCAAGGCGCCGCGCGAGAGCCCCGTCATTGCCGCGCGCCCGGCGAACCCCGATAATCGCCGCCGTCGACGACGGCCGGCCAACGGCCGCGGCGCCCGCTCGTACCCCAAGGGAGGATCGCCATGCGCATCTCACGCCGCCTGTTCACCCCGTCGTTCGCCCTCGCCCTCGCCGCCCCGGCTCTGCGCCCGGCGCGCGCCGAGGCGAGCCAGCTCCGCGCCGCCAAGCAGTACGGCCTCGGCTATCTCCAGCTCGTGCTGATGGAGGATCTGCGGCTGGTCGAGAAGCACGCGCAGGCCGCCGGGCTCGGCGCCATCGAGATGACGTGGGCGACGTTCCGATCGAGCGACGTGATGAACGACGCGCTGATCTCAGGCACCGTCGACTTCGTCTGCCTGGGCCTGCCCGGCATCGCGACGATCTGGTCGCGCACGCGCGGCAACATCGACGTGCGCGGCGCCGCCGGCCTCAACGCGCTGCCGCTCTATCTGCTCACGCGCAATCCCGCGGTCAACGGATTGCGCGACTTCACCGACCGCGACCGCATCGCGCTGCCCGCGGTGCGCGTGTCGATGCAGGCGATCCTGCTGCAGATGGCCTGCGCGCGCGAGTTCGGCCCCGCCAATTACGGCCAGCTCGACCGCCTCACCGTGTCGATGGCGCATCCGGACGGCACCGCCGCGATGCTCTCGGGCGGCAGCGAGATCACCGCGCACTTCACCTCGCCGCCGTTCCACGCGCGCCAGCTCCAGAACCCGGCGATCCGCAAGCTGATGACCTCGACCGACATCCTCGGCGGCCGCGTCTCGTTCAACGTCGTCGCCGCGACCAACCGCTTCCGCACCGCCAACCCGAAGCTCTACGACGCCTTCCTCGCCGCCTTCGAGGAAGCGACGCAGATGATCAACGCCGACAAGGCGCGCGCGGCGGAAATCTATCGCCGCGTCACCCGCGATTCGACGCCGCCGGAACAGCTCCTCGCGCTGCTCAACGATCCGGAGAACGTCTACACCACCGATCCGCTGAATATCGGCCAGATGGTCAACTTCATGGCGGAGACGGGGCAGATCCGCGTGCGGCCCGAACGCTGGCAGGATCTGTTCTTCCCCAACATGCACAACCGTTCGGGCGCCTGAGCGCGCCCGGCCGGTCATCCGCCTGCCGGCGGTCCCGACGCCATCGGGAAGCGCAGCGTCACCCGGGTGCCGCCGTCGGTCGCGACGGCGAGTTCGCCGCCGAGCTGCTGCGCGAACCCGGCCATCAGCACGCGGCCGAGGCCGCCGCCTTCGGGGTCGCCCTCGGCCGCCGCCTCGCCGCCCGGCTCCGCCCCGACGCCGTCGTCGACGACCGTCAGGACCGCCTCCTGCCCGTCGACGGCGAAGCGCACGGCGACGCGCCCCTCGCGGTCGTCGGGAAAGGCGTACTTGAAGGCGTTCGACACCGCCTCGGTGATCACGAGGCCGAGCGGGACGGCCTTGTCGGGCTCGAGCCGGACACGGTCCATCTCCACGCTCACCGCGACGCGGGCCTTGAGGTCGTCGTCGAGCAGGCCGTGGATCTGCTCCACCAGCTCGCGCGCGAAGGCGAGGAAGTCGATCGTTTCGAGGTCGCCGTGGCCGTAGAGATGGCGATGCAGCAGCGCGAGCGCGCGCACGCGGTCGCGCGCGGCCTGGAACTCGGCGCGCGCCGCCGGCGAGCGGATGCGCTGGCTCTGCAGGCTGAGCAGGCTGGAGACGATCTGGAGGTTGTTCTTGACCCGGTGGTGCATCTCCTTGACCAGCAGCTCGCGCTGCTCGACCAGCGCCTGGAGCCGCAGTTCGCGCTCGGCCGCGGCGGCGGTCATCCCCTCGAACCGGGTCGCGAGCTCCCGGATCTCGCGCGGCGCGCGCGACATGTCGCCTTCGATCGGCAGCGCGGTGCCGGCGCCGCGATAGTTGACCGCGGCGCGCGCCAGGCTGCGCAGCGGGCGCAGCACCAGGAAGTTGGCGCCCCACATGACGGCGACGACGCTGAGCACGAACAGCAGCCCCGTTTCCCCGATGCGCCGGAGCAGATCGACCCAGGAACGCTCGAGGATCGCCGCGTTCGGCACGGCGATCGTCGCACGCAGGTCGTTGTCCAGCGCCATCGACGCGTAGACGAATCGGCCGCCTTCGCCCGGCCGGTCGACCACCGTGCCGCGCTGGCCCGGGGCACTGCGCAGAACGGCATCGCGATGATATTCCAGCGCCGCCGAATCGGCGGTCGCGGACATGATGCGGCCGCGGCTGTCGCTGAGGAAGAACTGCGAGCCGGGAGGCAGGTCGGCCGGGTTGCTGAGCGATGCGAGATAGGCGAGCCGGATTGCGGCGATGATCATGCCCTGCACGGCGCCGTCGGCGATGATCGGATAGGCGGCGACGACGATGCCCTGGCCGGTGACGCTGCCGGTCGAGAAGTAGCTGACCGTGAAATCGCGCGCCGCCAGCGTGTCGCGGAAGAAGTCCTGCGACGAGACGTCCCGTCCGGGCTCGAACGGCAGCGCCGAGCAGGTCACGCGGCCCTCGCCATCGAACACGGAGATCGAAGTCAGCCGCTCGCGAAACCGCTCGGTGATCGCGCGCAGTTGCGGCTGGCACACCGCGGCGTCGGTCGACAGCACCTGGGGCACGCCGGACAGCGCGACCAGCACGTCGCGCGTGCCCTGGAGGATGTCGTTATGGCGCGAGACCGCCGCGATCAGCAGCGTGCGGACGTCGCGCTGCGCATCATCGAAATCCTGGCGGTGGCGATCCACCGCGGTGGAGATGGTGAGGGCGACGATCGGAACCGCGACGATCGCGAGCAGCAGCAGCAGGCGCACGCGCACCGACGACGCCCAGCCGCCGCCCGATCCGCTGGCGGCAAGCGGATCGGGCGCCGCGGGGGGCGCTGCGGGGGCGGCGGAGCTGCTCGATGCCGGCGCCGGGGCTGAAAGCGGCGTGCTGCCGCCGTCAGCCCCGTTTGCTGGCATCGCCGTCGATCAGCTTCAGCAGATCGTCGGGAATCGGTTCACGCGCGACCTTGTCGTACATCTGGTGCAGCTCGCGCTGCAGCCAGGTGTCGAACGCCTGGTCGACCGGCCGACCGTCCGACCGCCGCCGAGCGGGCCGGGTCGGTCCGGTCGTCCCGGGCGGGGGTGCCTTACGCGAATCGCGCGACATTGCGGTAGCGGACAACCTCTCTGGTCCCTTGGATTGAAGTTACGCCCATCTTGCGGTCATGCCAACGGGGACACCGCGGGCGCGGTCGGCCGATCCGTCGCGTCCGACCGGGCGGCAGCCCGTGCCCTGCCGGCATTCTCGACAGCCGGCTTCTCGGCGCCCAGCAGGATCGCCTGCAGATGCTGGCGGGCGCGGCAGACGCGGCTCTTCGCCGTGCCGATCGAACATTCGCAATGCTCGGCCACCTCCTCGTAGCTCAGTCCGCCGAGCGAAACCATCAACAGCGCTTCGCGCTGCAGTAGCGGCAGCCGCTGGATGGCGGCCATCACCTCGCGCGCCATGACCGCGCTCTCGTGCGACGGCGCCACCATCAGCGCTTCCGCCGGCGCATCGTCGACATCCACCATTGCACGCGCCCGCCGCTTCCCGCTGATGAAGTGGTTGCGCATGATGCGATAGGTCCACGCCCCGAAATTCGTGCCCGGCATGAACGAACCCTGACCCGACAGGGCGTTGACGACGGTGTCCTGCACCAAATCGTCCGCCGCGGAGCGGTCGCGAGTCATCGCCAGCGCCATCACCCGCAGTCGCGGGAGCTGCTCTTTCAGAAGGTCGTGGAATTGCGACGCCATCTTCCCATCCCCAGGTCGTTGCCGATGACCAACCAACGGGGGGACGATGCGAATGTTCCATCGGCTGGGAAAAGAAAACCGACGGGCGCGGTAGTGTGTGAAAATTCCGCGGCGCATGGAACCGGCGCAGCCCGATTGCGTTGATGGCCTCATGGAGAGCCACGCGAGGATGGAAACCGCCGCCAGGATGCGCAGGGACTCTCATTCCGGGCCGCCAGGCCGGCCGAGCCGCACGGCGAGCAGCGCGCGCGCGCGCGACACCCGGCTCTTGATCGTGCCGACGCGGCAGCCACACACCGCCGCCGCCTCTTCGTAGCTCAATCCCGCCGCACTCACGAGCGCAAGCGCCTCCCGATGCAATGGGCTGATCTCCCGCAGCGCACGATTGAGGTCGCGTACCGCCAGCCGCATTTCCTGCGGAGGCGCGGTGCCGAGCTGCGCCTGCGCCTCCGGATCGTCGAGATGGATGTCGGCCGGGCGCTTGCGCCGCCTGCTGGTGTAGAAGGCGTTGCGCAGGATCGTAAAGGTCCAGGCGCGGAAGCTCGTGCCGGGCTGGAATTGATGCAGCGCCGAAAGCACCCGCACGACCGTGTCCTGCACGAGATCGCGCGCTTCTTCGGGATCGCGTGCGAGGAAACGCGCAAACCCGCGCAGGTCGGGCAGGATCGCGATCAGCGTCGCGCGCAGATCTTCGGCTGGCCGCGCCGCGGCGTCGCCGCCACGGGACGCGGGCCGATCTCCTTCCCCGGTCCGCTGCGACGGCATAGTGTTACCTTGAGTTCCGGTCTGCCGAGTTGCGCGTGCCGCAGAGGAAGAACGAGGCCCACGTTGCATCGTTCCACAGTAGCGAGGCGCGCAACGCGCGGCGAGCCCAGATTCACCCCGGACCCTGGTGTGCGATGACATTCAAGGACGATCTCCTGTTCTATCTTCCCGGGCTGCGGCGCTACGCACGGGCGCTCGTCGGCGACCAGGCCAAGGGCGATGCGATCGTCAAGGCGGCGGTCGGGGACCTTCTCGCCGCAGCCGACGCGGTGTCGAGCGAGCCCGATTTCCGCCTGCCGCTCTATCGCGCGTTCAACCACCGCTTCGCCGCCGACAAAGCCTCCGCGCCGGCGCGGCCGGAACTCGCGGTGCTGTCGCTGATCGAGCGCCAGCTCCTTCTTCTCACCGCGCTCGAAAGCCTGCCCGACACGCTTGCCGCCGCGACGCTCGATCTCGATCCCTTCGATTCGCGCGAACGGCTCGCCGCCGCGCGCACCAAGCTCAAGGCCGCCGCGGCGACCGACGTGCTGATCATCGAAGACGAACCGATCATCGCGTTCGACATCGCGCAGATCGTCCGCACCTCCGGCCATCGCGTCGTCGGCATCGCGGCGACGCGCGCCGACGCGGTCAAGCAGGCGCGCGAAAAGCGTCCCGGCCTGCTGCTCGCCGACATCAATCTCGGCGAAGGCGGATCGGGCAGCGACGCCGTCACCGAGATCCTGCGCAGCATCGACGTGCCGGTGATCTTCGTCACCGCCTATCCCGAGCGGCTGCTGACGGGCGAGCGCAGCGAACCCGCCTTCGTCATCACCAAGCCCTTCGAGCCGATGGCGCTCGCCATCGCCACCTTCCAGGCCGTCGCGACGTCGCGGTAGAGCGCGCGGGCGCGCGCCGCGACGCGCCGGCAACTCCCGCCGATCACGCGTCGTTATCTCCGTGGACGCCGCATCCTGCGGCTCAGCCATGGAGGACGACATGAATTGGGACCGCATCGAGGGGAACTGGAAGCAGATCGGCGGCAAGGTGCGCGAGCAGTGGGGCAAGCTCACCGACGACGATCTCCAGATCGTCAAGGGCAAGCGCGACCAGCTGGTCGGCAAGATCCAGGAGCGCTACGGCGTCGCCAAGGATGAAGCCGACAAGCAGGTGAAGGCCTGGGAAACGACGCTCAACTGAGCGCGCCGACGCGCCGGCGGCCGCGCTTGCTCAGCCGCCGGCCCGTCCCGCTTCGCCTGCAACGCTTCCGGCGGCGGCGCGTTGTCTTTCGTGCACCGCCGGGCTCGTTCGCGCCGATGTCCGGCGCGGACGTCGCGGCGAACGGCCGGCGGGCGATCGACAGCACGTGGTCGCTGCCCGGCCGTGCCGCGGATTCACGAATGGAGAGGGCAATGCTTCACTGGGCTCTCGTTTTTCTGGTCGTCGCGCTGATCGCCGGCGTCCTCGGCTTTGGCGGCGTGTCGAGCGCCGCCGCGGGCTTCGCGCAGATCCTGTTCATCCTGTTCCTGGTGCTGTTCCTCGCCTCCGCGATCGCCGGGCTGATCCGGCGCGGGCGCTGACGATGGCCGCCAATCGCACGGCGCGCGGCAAGGGCGCGCCGCCGCGCAAGC
>JAEUKZ010000449.1 GCA_016793045.1 Alphaproteobacteria bacterium | reverse complement strand
GCGAGGAACGCGACCGCCTGGATGGCGAGCGTCTCCGCATCGTCGCGCGTCAGGCCGGGCGCGCGCGACGGGCCGTCGCGGCGGCGGTTGGGATCGATCGGCATGCGCCGAGGTCTAGCAGAGTGCCCGCCGCCGCGGAACGGGCCGCGCGGGCCGCCCGCGGCTCAGGCGGCGCGGACCGCGGCCAGGAACTTGGCGACCTCGAGCTGCAGCACCTCCGCCTGCTGCGCGAGCTCGCCCGACGAACCGAGGATCTGCGCCGCCGCGGCGCCGGTCTGCCCGGCGGCCTGGTTGACGCCGGCGATGTTGTTCGAGACCTCGCCCGTCCCGGCCGCGGCCTGCTGGATGTTGCGCGCGATCTCGCGCGTCGCCGCGCCCTGCTCTTCGACCGCCGAGGCGATGGCCGAGGCGACCTGGCTGAGCTCCGCGATCGTCCTGCCGATGCCGTCGATGGCGCCGACCGCGTTGCCGGTGGCGCCCTGGATCGCGGCGATCTGCGCGGCGATCTCGTCGGTCGCCTTGGCGGTCTGCGTCGCCAGGCTCTTCACCTCGGATGCGACCACCGCGAAGCCCTTGCCCATCTCGCCCGCGCGCGCCGCCTCGATCGTCGCGTTGAGCGCGAGCAGGTTGGTCTGTCCGGCGATCTCGGAAATCAGCTGCACCACGTCGCCGATCCTCTGCGCCGCGTCGGCGAGGCCGCGCACCGTCCCGTTGGTGGCTTCGGCCTGCGCGACCGCGCGGCTCGACATCGCCGCCGAGCTGGCGACCTGGCGGCCGATCTCGCCGACCGAGGAGTTGAGCTCCTCCGACGCCGACGCGACCGTCTGCACGTTGGTCGATGCCTCCTCCGACGCCGCGGCGACCGCACCCGACTGGCGCGCCGTCTCCTCCGCGGTGGCGGTGAGCGATTCGGCCGCGGCGTGCATCTCGGTCGACGCCGCGGTGATCGTCTTGACGACGCCGCCCACCGACGCCTCGAACGATGCGGCGAGCGCCGCCATCGCCGCGCGCTTCTCGGCCTCCGCGCGCTCCTTCTGCGCCGCCGCATCGGCCTCCATCTGCCGCACGCGGATCGCGTTGTCCTTGAACACCTGGACCGCGCGCGCCATCGCGCCGACCTCGTTGCCGTAGTCGCTCGCGGGAATGTCGACGCCGAGCTCGCCGCCGGCGAGCGCGCCCATGGCGCCGGTCATCGCCGCGATCGGCCGCGTCAGCGCGCGCGCGATCAGCCAGGCCAGCACCGCCATCGCCGAGAAGATCGCGACGAAGGCGACGATCATCTGCGTCGCGGTCGAGGCGCGCACCGCGACGGCTTCGGCGTCGGCCGCGGCGAGAAGCTGCATCGTTTCGCCGCTGAGCGCGTCGAGCACCGGCTCGACCGCGCGATAGGCGGACGACAACCCGCCGAGGCGCTGCGACATCTGCAGGGTCGCGGCGGCGAAGGCGTTGAAGTCGCGGTGATAGGCGTCGATGAGCGCCGACACCTCCTGCTTCTGCGCGTCGTCGAGCGGCTGCGCGGCGAGGGCCTGCGCAAAGGCGCCGCGCAGCTCGGCCTGGCGGCGGACGTACGAGTCCTGCCGGCGGAGCTGGAAGTCCTTTTCGGCGCGGCGCATCTGCAGGATGAGGATCAGCAGCGGGTCGAGCCGCAGCTCGGTCACCCTCGCCTCGGCCGCCTGCACCGAACGGCGCAGGCTGCCCTGGAGGCCGTCGTTCTCGGTCAGGCCGATCCGCGTCGCGTCGGCGACGATCTGGGTGAACGTCACCGCGTAGCCGCCGACCTTGTCGGCGACGTCGCGCATGCGCGCCGCCAGCGGCGCCTGGCCGAGCGCGTCGAAGCCGCGCAGGATCGACTGGGCCGCGGCCGCCGCCTCGGTCATCTGGCGGGTGTGAAGCTGCGCATCGTCGGCGCGCAGGCGCAGCAGGAAGTCCTTTTCGGACCGCCGCGCCTGCAGCATCAGCAGGCGATAGTCGGTGACCTCCGCCGCGACGGCGCGGACCTGATGGTCCACTGCGTCGATCCGGGCGAGGCGGCTCTCCCCGAGCCAGTAGATTGCGCCGAATGCCGACAGGCCGGCGAGCGCAGCCGCGGCCAGAAGGCCGATCTGGAATCGCAAAGACAGGCGACGAAGCACTGGATCCCCCATGAGTCGCACGGCAGGTCCGGAACGCCCCCCGTGGCCGTTCCCATGCCGGTGCGGGGCGGGAGTGTGGAGGCGGCTTGTAACTGATCTGTAAATTTGACGGGCGCCGTCGTTAATCGACCGGCGCCCCCGCGGCGAACCAGGCGCCGAGCAGGCGGCGCTCGTCGTCGGTCATCTCGGTGAGGTTGCCGGCCGGCATGGTCTGGCGCACCACCGCGACCTCGTTGATCTTCGCCGCCCAGCGGCGGAGCTGCGCCGGCGTCTCCAGGATCACGCCCTGCGGCGGCGCGGCGATGCCGTCCTGCGTCGGCACGCGCGCGTGGCAGGCAACGCAGCGTTCCGCGATCACCGCGCGCACCCGGTCGAAGGCGGGCGCCTCGCCGCCGCGCGGCGCCGCCCGCCACGTCCCCGGCGGCGCGATCGCGGCGGCGAGCCCGACGATCAGCGCCGCGAAGACCGCCGGCAGCGCCCAGATCGTCCGGCCGACATGGCGGCGGTTGTAGAAATGGCGGATCACCGCGCCGGCGAGCGCCACCACCGCGAGCACCGCCCAGGAGTGCGCGTGGCCGTAGGTCATCGGATAGTGGTTGCTGATCATCACGAACAGCACCGGCAGGGTGATGTAGTTGTTGTGGACGCTGCGCTGCTTGCCGCGCTTGCCGTGGACCGGGTCGGGCGCCTTGCCTTCGTGCATCGCCGCCACCATGCGGCGCTGGCCGGGAATGATGACGAAGAACACGTTGGCGGCCATGATCGTGCCGAGCATCGCGCCGACATGGATATAGGCGCCGCGGCCGCTGAACAGCTTCGACAGCGCGAAGGCGACCGCGACGGTGATGGCGAAGCCGACGATGCCGAAGGCGAGGTCGTGCTCGCCCAGCCTGGAGCGGCACAGCGTGTCGTAGACCAGCCAGCCGCCGAGCAGCACCGCAATGCTGATCGCGACCGCCGCGCCCGGGCTGAGCGCGGCGATGTCGGGATCGATCAGATAGGTCGACGCGCCGATCCAGTACACGATCACGAGCAGGCCCATGCCGCTCATCCAGGTCGTGTAGGCCTCCCACTTGAACCAGTGCAGCCGCTCGGGCAGGCGCGGCGGCGCCACCAGATATTTCTGCTTGTGGTAGAAGCCGCCGCCGTGGACGCCCCATTGCTCGCCCATCACGCCCTTGGCGCGGTCCTTCTCGTCCTTCGGCGGCTCGAGCGTGAGGTCGAGGCCGATGAAATGGAACGACGCGCCGATCCACGCGATGCCGGCGACGAGGTGCAGCCAGCGCACCAGCAGATTGGCCCAATCGAGCAGGTAGGATTCCATCGTTCGCCCCGGATGCCGCGCCGCCGATTCCGCCGCCGGCCGCAGTCAAGCAAAGACTGCACCAGCCGGGCGCGCGCGCCAACCAGGGTAAACCAGCCGTTAACCATGGCGGGGGCAGGATCGCGCTCGAAACCCATTCGCCCGCGAGGCCCCCGATGCGCTACAGCCTGCACACCGTCGACGCGAAGCCGGAGGGCCGGCGGCTCCCCGCCGAGACCCTGGCGCGATTCCGCGACGACGGCGCGATCCTGATCCGCGGCGCGCTGGCGCCCGCGCTGACCGCGCGCTTCGCGCGCGAACTCGACCTGCTGATCGGCGAGCTCGAGCGCCGCCACGGCCAGGTCGCGCGTCCGCGCGAACGCGACCCGCTGCGTCGTGCGGGCGCGCGCCTGATCGCGCTCGCCGGCGCCGCCCCGGATGCCCCCGCCCTGCTCGCCGATGCGATGGCGCAGATGCCGGCGATGCACGCCGCCGCCGCCGACATGCACCTTCTCGGGCTGCTCGGCCAGCTGCTCGCGCCGACGCTGCAGGTCGACCGCCAGATGGTGATGGAGATCGCCCTGCCCGACGAAGCCGTGCCCGCCACGCCGCCGCGGCCCGACCACTTCCTCATCCACGGCGGGCCGGCATCGCTGACCGTGCTGGCGCCGCTGCAGCACACCGACTGGACGAACGGCGCACCGCGCCTCGCCCTCGGCGCGCACCGCGCCGGCGCGGAAGCCGAGCGCTTCGCGAGCGTGATCGAGACCGTGATCGAACCCGGCGACGCGCTGGTCTGCCACGGCCTGCTGCCGCGGCTCGTGCCCGCCAACCGCTCGGCCGATGTGCGCTTCGCGATCGCGCTGCGCTATCGCGACGTCGCCGCGGCGCCGGCGCGGCCGCGCATCGTCCCCGCGAGCCGCGCCGCCTGAGCGCCGCTTGGAAACGCCGGCGCGCCCTGATAGAAAAGCGCGCATGCGTCCCCGTAGCTCAGCTGGATAGAGCAACAGTTTCCTAAACTGTGGGTCGGAGGTTCGAGTCCTCTCGGGGACGCCACGTCGTCCGGGCGCTTGCCCCGACCCGCACCGATCGGATCGCCCGGACCGGGCTAGTGCTTCGTCAATGTCGGAGGGGCGCCCATCGGCGCAGCGC
>JAEUKZ010000405.1 GCA_016793045.1 Alphaproteobacteria bacterium | reverse complement strand
ACGGTCGCGAATGGGGCCCGCTGCTCGCGGCCTCGATCGTTTCGATCGTGCCGATCATCGCGATCTTCGTCTTCCTCCAACGCTATTTCCTGTCGGGCATGACCGGCGGATCGGTGAAGGGCTGATGTCCAACGTCACGTTTGAAGGCGTTTCGAAGCGGTTCGGTGCTGTCGCCGCGCTCGACAGCCTCGACCTGGCAGTCGAATCCGGAGAGTTCGTCTCGCTTCTGGGACCGTCAGGGTCGGGAAAGACGACGACCCTCAATTTGCTCGCCGGCCTGCTCGACGCCGACGACGGAACCATCCGGATCGACGGACGCGACGTGACGCCCTTGCCGCCGGACAAGCGGGACATCGCGATGGTGTTCCAAAACTACGCGCTCTACCCGCACATGACCGTCTTCGAGAACATCGCCTTTCCGCTCCGGGCACGGCGCCCGCGGCCACCCGAAGCCGAGATCGAGCGACGTGTCGACCGGGTGGCTGGAACACTCGGCATCGGCGATCTGTTGGCCCGCTATCCCAAGGAAATCTCAGGGGGACAGCAGCAGCGCGTGGCGCTTGGCCGCGCCATGATCCGCGACCCGAAAGTCTTCCTTCTGGACGAGCCGCTATCGAATCTCGACGCGCGATTGCGCATTCGCATGCGCCACGACCTCAAGGCGCTCCACAACGAGATCAAATCGACGATCGTCTACGTGACCCACGACCAAGCGGAGGCGATGACGCTGTCGTCACGCATCGCGGTGTTCAATAAGGGTAAGCTCCAGCAGTTCGGTACGCCGGACGAGATCTACAATCGGCCCGTCAATGCCTTCGTCGCCAACTTCGTCGGCGACCGTGAAACCAACTTCATCGACGGTTCCCTGGCCGCGCGCGATGCCGGGCTGTCGTTCACCAGCGGCGGCCTCGAACTGCACTTGGCCCGGCCGGTGCCGCGCGCAGCTGGTGGAGCCGGCCCGGCTCGGATCGGTCTTCGTCCGGAAGCGATCGTTCCCACCGATGGAATCGGCCGCAACGTCGCCGAGGCTGAGGTCGTGCAGACCGAGCTCGCCGGACCCGAGCTCTTCTTTTACGCACGGCTGGCCGGCGGCGTCGAAGTCGGCAGCCGCTGCGCGCCGTCACTGGGTCTCGTCAAGGGCCAAGCCGTGCGGCTCCGCTTCGACGAGGCGCGCATCCACATTTTCGAACCCGCGACCGGCGTGTGCATCAGCCACGGCGGCAGCGCAACCTGAACGATCCGGAGAAGCGAGGACGACATGGCCCAGCGCCTGAAGCAGGAGAACTATGACGTGGTCGTCGTGGGGGGAGGGTGCGCGGGGGTCGCTGCCGCCGTCAGCGCGGCGAAAAACGGGGCGCGGACGCTCCTGATCGAGGCTGGGTCGATGATCGGCGGCGAGCTGATCACGGGGTTGCCAGTCGACGGCGCGCTGAATGCGCGCGGCGAATGGATCGTCGGCGGCGTGCTGAAGGAGATCCTCGACGAGCACGAGCGGCTGGGCGGCTATATCGGGCCGGTCAAGGACTGGCGGCTCATATGGTACGTGTGCATCGACCCCGAGATCATGAAGGTCGCTGTAAGCAACGTCGTGCGCCGGCATGGAGTTCACGTCTGGATGTATTCGTTTGCCGAGGACGTGGTGATGTCTGGCAACGAGGTCAGCGGCCTGGTCGTTCTCAACAAGCGGCAGCGCACGCTCGTGAACTCGAGGGTGTATATCGACTGCTCCGGCGACGGCGATCTCGCGATGCTCGCCGGCGCCGAGACGATGGTGTCGAACGACAAGGGCGAGTTCCAGCCGCTGACCATGCTGTTCCGCATGTCCGGCGTCGATTCGCGCCGGCTTCTTCAGTTCTGTGTCGATGAGCCGCAGAACATCGCGGTCGGCGAAAGCGAGTGGATGGGTGCGGACCTCACGCCACGGCAATGCGCCGAGAAGCTCTACGAACAGGGCCAGCCGGCGGTGTTTCTCAAGGGCAACGGGCCGTTGATCCAGACGGGCATCAAGACAGGTGATCTGAAGTACGAGACGGCGCTGATCGGCATCATCCCCGTGTCCAACGAGCGCGGCGAGGTCTCCGTCAACACCACGCGCATCGCGAATGTCGACGCGACCGACACGGTGAAGCTCTCCGAGGCGTTCGGTTCGCTGGTCGACCAGGTCTGGAGCTGCGTGTCGTTCATGCGCAAGCGCATACCCGGCTTCGAGAACGCGCACTTCAGTGGTCTCGCGCATCGCGTGGGTATCCGCGAAACGCGCCGGATCGTCGGTGATTATGTGCTCACCGGCGATGACGTATTGAACGCGCGGAAGCGCGAGGACGGGATCGGCAAGGGTGCGCACCACATCGACATCCATCAGGACGGCATCAAGCAGGTCCGCATTCCGGTCCGTCATGGCGGTTCGTACGACATGCCCTACGACATGCTGGTCGCTCGGGGCGTAAAGAACGTCTACGCCGCGGGCCGCTGCATGTCGGCGGACCGCGAAGCTCATGGGTCCGCGCGCGTCATGGGCCCGTGCATGGCGCAAGGCGAGGCCGCCGGACTTGGTTCGGTGATCAGCATCCGCTCGAACGACCCGGGAAACATCCGCAACGTGCCGCTTCGCCAGCTCAGGGAAGGACTGGCTGCGCAAGGCGCCATCCTTGCTGGAACGAATTGATGGCGGCATCGAAAGCGGGCGAAACGGCGCCCGCTCGCGGCGACCGTGCCGACTATTTGATCGTCGGCGGCGGATCGGCGGGCTGTGTTCTCGCAGCCAGACTGTCGGAGGATCCGAGCCTCCGCGTTCAGCTCGTCGAAGCGGGCCCGGATTTCGATCGAGAGCATTGTCCCGATCTGACCGAAACGTATGGCGGCCGTGCCTTTGTCGCCCAGAAATACTATTGGCCGGGCTTGCGGGCGAGCCATGCCGAATCCGGCGAAAAGGTTCCGTACAAGCAAGGCATGCTGCTCGGCGGCGGATCATCGATCAACGGCCAGATCGCGCTTCGTGGCGCGCCGGCCGACTATGACCATTGGCACGCAAGCGGTGCCGCGGGCTGGAACTGGGACTCCGTGCTTCCCTATTTCCGAAAGCTCGAGACGGACCTCGATTTCGACGGTGAGCTACACGGAAACTCGGGTCCGATTGCGATACAGCGGCTTCCAGATGGCGAGTGGGACGCGATAACGTCGGCCTACGCAAGCGCATGGGCACGCATGGGCTATACGCGCCTGCCAGACCTGAATGGCCCGTTCGCGGATGGCTATGGCGCACTGCCATTCAGCAACGACGGCGTCACGCGTCATTCAGCCTCACGAGCGTATCTGACCGCAGCCGTGCGTGCCCGGCCGAACCTGCTGATCACGGTGAATGTGCGGGTCCTGCGCATCCTGAGCGAAAACGGGATGGCGATCGGCGTCGAGGCATCGCAGGACGGAAGACGCGTGCGGTTCGACGCAGCAAGAGTGATCGTCAGCGCGGGCGCTCTGCGATCACCTCAACTCTTGATGCTGTCGGGCGTCGGAGACGGCAATGCTTTGGCTCGCTATGGAGTTGCAACGATTGCGCATCGGCCCGGTGTCGGCAGGAACTTGCAGGACCATCCGATCGTTTCGATTTCGGGCTACATCGAGCCGACGATACGGACGGTACGGCCCTCCCGGGCGGTATTGACCTATCTGCGTTATTCGTCCGGCGTCGCGGGATGCGAGAAATCCGACATGGTCCTGTCGGGCGGCGCCCGCTCGATGTGGCACGCGGTGGGTGAACGGATCTGCTCGTTGCGCGCCTATATCGCGCTGCCCCATTCGCGTGGAGCTGTGACGCTCTCGGACAACAACCCGCTGTCGGATCCCGAAATCGACTTCAACGGTATGTCGGACATGCGCGATCGGCAGCGCATTGTCGATGGCTTCCGGCTCATTGCACGAGTGATGCTGGAGCACCTGAAGCCGAAGATGGTGAGCGACGTTTTCCCATCGCGCCTGTCCCGCCGAATCGAGTGGCTCAGTCTGCCTACGCGCTTCAATGATCGGTTGTCACGCGCAGGCGCCGTGGTGATGGACGCCTCGCCTCGCTTGCGCTCCTTCTTGATCCGCAAGGTCATCACGAGCGGCGAATCACTCCCGGATATCCTCCAGAGCTATAAAGAAACGGAGGACTATGTGCGCTCGATACTCGGCACGTCCTGGCACGCCAGTGGGACCTGCCGCATGGGTGCGCCGGGAGATCCTGGCGCGGTCGTTGATCCCGGCGGCGCCGTGATAGGCATGCGAAGCCTCTTTGTCGCGGACGCGTCGATCATGCCACGCATTACACGTACGAACACAAATCTCCCGACCATCATGATCGCCGAGCGGCTTGCAGATCTCATTGCGAAACGCCCGCAATGATTTTTCTCTGGCAAGGCAGTTGCGGCCCTGGATTGCGTTCTTGTAACGGCTGATGCTGCGGAAACGCGGTTAAGCCAATCGCATCTTCACCTCGGAGGCTATCGGGATCTCGTAGCCGAGCGTCGAGTACCTGCGATGCGGATTGTAGAAGTGAACCGCCCCGGGATTGTCGGAGTCTGTTTCTTTTGAGTTACGCTGCCCGTTTCTGCACTCCGAGCATAGCGTAGAAGCGTTCCTCGGCTTCGTCCGGCGGGATGTTGCCGATAGGCTCCCGTAGCCGGCGATTGCTGAACCAATCCACCCAGGTCGGTGTCGCGAACTCAACGGCCTCGAAGCTCCGCCAGGGGCCGCGCCGGTGAATTGCCTCAGCCTTGTAGAGGCCGTTGATCGTCTCGGCGAGCGCATTGTCGTAGCAGTCGTCGAACTGATCAGGCAGTGTGGCGGTACCGCAGTCGCCGCGAGCGATCGCCGGCACGTGCTTCGCTCGGGCCTCGACGAGTGCGCTCGACGGACTCGCCCGGGATTCATTGCCGATCTCGCTCCCGCATGGGCTGCTCCCCGTGCGCCGTAGCGGAGCCGAGCGTGCTCAACGCATGCATGAGCCAGGAATGCATGTTCGCACTCCTGCCTCCGGCGGTGGTGGCCGCGCTGGACCATCCGAATCTCGAGCCCGGCGCGTCCGTGCTCGTCGATCGGCGGTATCGGGCGCGGGCGCATTTCGGCCTCAGCCACGCGTAGCCGCCCGGTTCAGCCCGCGAGGCCGAAGACGGCGCGCGCGACCGCCTTGACGCCGGTCAAGATGGCGAGGTCGTTGCAGTCGTAGTTCGACGTGTGGATGGCGGTGTCCAGGCCCTCGATCCTGGAGCCGATGCGCAGATGTGCGCCCGGCACCGCTTCCATGAACCAGCCGAAATCCTCGCTGCCCATCGACGGTCCGGGCAGCACACTCACGTTCGCGTCGCCGAGAATGCTGCGCGCGGCGTCGACGACGCGCGGCAGCACGCGCGGATCGTTGCTGACCACGGGCGCAAGCCGGGTCCAGGTCATGGTCGCCTTCAGACGCATCGACGTGGCGATGCCGTCGAGCATGCGCCGGATCGCGGCTTCGATCTGCCTGGCGACGCCGGCGTCGAGCGTGCGCACGCTTCCCTTCATTGCCGCCAGGGCGGCGATGATGTTGCGCGCCGTGCCGGCGTTGAGCTGGCCGATTGTCACCACCGCCGGGAGCATCGGCGCCACCTCGCGCGAGACCACGCTCTGCAGCTGGCTCACGAACGCCGCCGCGCCGACCAGCGAGTCGATGCCCTGGTGCGGATGCGCGCCATGCCCCGCCTTGCCCTTCAGCGTGATGTCGAAGGCGTCGGACGATGCCATCACGATGCCCGGCAGATAGCCGACGGTTCCCGCCTTGAGGGCGGGCCAGTTGTGATAGCCGAGCACGAAGTCGGGCCGGGGATTGTCCAGCGCGCCGTCGTCGAGCATCGCCTTGGCGCCGGCCAACGTTTCCTCCGCCGGCTGGAAGAACAGCTTGAGTCGGCCCTTGAGTTCGCCCTTGAGCTCATGGACCACGCGAGCGACGCCGAGCGCGATCGCGGTGTGCGCGTCGTGGCCGCACGCGTGCGACGTTCCCGGAACTTCGGACGCGAAGGGCAGGCCCGTCTCCTCCTGGATCGGCAGGGCGTCCATGTCCGCCCGCACGCCGATCGTCGGGCCCGCCTGAGCGCCCTCGATCAGTCCGACGACGCCGGTCCGGCCGACGCCGGTGCGAAGGCCGGGGTCGAGCTTGCCGAGTTCGCGTGCCACCAGGGCCGCGGTCTCGGTCTCCTCGAACGCCAGCTCGGGCCGGCGATGAATCTGGCGCCGCAGCGCGACGAGTTCACCCGCGATGCGATCGGCGATGGCGTCGATGCGCCCATTGAGATCAGACATGTGATTTCCTCATAGGGGCCGTGTAGCCACAGAAAAGGCGGGGTCTTTGACAAGCGCTGCGTTCAAGCGCAGAATTTTTGCTGTCGTATACAGGGGGATCCATGGGACTCGAGGTTCTTCCGCTGCACGAATCGTTCGTGGCCGAAGTCACCGGCATCGCGCCAACGCTCGATGTGAACGACGCGATCTTCAAGGAAATCGAGCGCGCATTCTATACCCATTCGATTCTCGTCTTCCGCGACCTGAACATGTCGCCGGAACAGCACATCGCGTTCACGCGGCGGTTCGGTCCGCTCCACATCATGGAGCCGCTCCAATTCAATCTGCCCGGCTATCCCGAGGTGATGGTCGTTTCCAACGTCGAAGATGGCAGCCGGCCGAAGGGCCTGAAGCGCGCGGGATGGGGCTGGCACAGCGACGGCGAAGACAAGATCATCCCCAACGCCGCCTCGTTCCTGTACGCGATCGAGCTGCCACCCGAGGGCGGCGACACGCTCTATGCCGACATGTATGCCGCCTTCGCCGCGCTGCCGCCCGATATCCAGGCGAAGATTCTCGGCAGGCGCGCGCGCGCGAGCCGCATCGAACTGCACAACGTCCACTATCCGCACCTGCCGGCATTGACCGAACAGCAGAAGCGCGAGCGGCCCGACGTTCACCACCCGATGACGCGAAAGCATCCGCGCACGGGCTGGACCTCGCTCTATGTCGGCCGGTGGTGCATCGACGTCGACGGCTTGCCCAAGGCGGAAGGGGAGGAACTGGTGAGGTACCTGCAGGACTTCGCCGTGCAGCCGCGCTTCGTCTATCGCCACCGCTGGCGCGTCGGCGATGCGGTGTTGTGGGACAACCGCTGCACGCAGCACTGTGCGACGCCGTTCGACGACACGAAGTACCGCCGCCACATGCTGCGCACGACCCTCGAAGGCGAGGCGCCGATGCAGGCCGAACGTGCGGTGGTGCGGCCGGCGCCGCATCAGTGGGTCGCTGCAGCGGATTAGGCGTCCGATCACGCTGGCAGCACGAGGCAGCTCGCGGGCGCCGCCACGAACCAGACGCGGTCTCCGATCTCGATCGGCGGTTCGCGCCCGTCGTTGGCGAGATCGACGATCACGGCGGGCCCGTCGTCGAGCGTGAGATGGATCTCCCGGCTAGCGCCGAGGTAGAGAATCTGCGTCACCTCGGCGCGCAGGCTCAAGGCGTCCGCGACCGGCGCGGTGGCCAGCGTCGCGCGCTCGGGACGCACCGCGAGCAGCGCGCGCGCCCCTGTTGCGAGCGAATGCGCTGTCGCCACCTCGATCGTCGCGCCCTGCACCGTGACCAGCGAAACCTGCGTCGATCCTGCCGCCCCTACGGTCGCCGGCATTACGTTGGTTCGCCCGATGAAATCGGCGACGAAACGGGTTGCGGGCCGTTCGTATATCTCGGTCGGGCGGCCGATCTGCTCGATCGCACCGGCATTCATCACGGCAATGCGGTCGGACATGGCGAGCGCTTCGCCCTGATCGTGCGTGACGAAGACGGTGGTGATGGCGAGCCGACGCTGGAGCGCCGCAATCTCCGCCCGCATCTCTTCGCGCAGCTTGAGATCGAGGTTGCTCAACGGTTCGTCGAGCAGCAGCACGGTCGGCCGCACCACCAGGGCGCGCGCGAGTGCGACCCGCTGGCGCTGGCCCCCGGAAAGCTGGAGTGGCCGGCGACTGCCGAGCCCGCCGAGCTTGACGAGGTCGAGCGCCTCTTCGACGCGGGCGTTTATTTCGGCGCGGTCGACCCGCCGCATCTTGAGGCCGAAGGCGACATTTTGCGCCACGGTCATATGCGGGAACAGGGCGTAATCCTGAAACACGACGCCGATGTCGCGCGCGAACGGCGGCAGATTCTCGACGTGCCGCCCGCCCAGGTAGATCTCCCCGGCGTCGGGCGGAAAGAAGCCGGCAATCAGGCCGAGGGTGGTCGACTTGCCGCAGCCCGAGGGGCCGAGCAGCGTGACGAACTCGCCTTGGGCCACTGCGAGGTCGAGGCCGCGGACGGCCGTGACCAGGCCGAAGCGCTTCTCGATGCCCTTGAGAAGGAGAGCCGCTTCACCCACGCGCGTCCCCATAGATGAAGTCGCCGAGCCCGAACAGCCACTGCATGATGCCGACGACGGTCAGGGGCACGATCAGCGTGATCACCGAAACCGCAGCCAAGGTCGGCGCGAAGCCGAATTCGAGGAAGCCCATGATCTTGACCGTGACCGGGATTTGGCCGGGTGCGGCGAGAAAGATCGACAGATTGACGTCGGTGAAGGAATGCACGAAGGCGAAAACCGCGCCCGCGATGATCCCCGATTTGGCGAGCGGCACGACGATCTCCCACAGCGCACGGGCGCGGCCGGCACCGAGGCTCATTGCCGCAAGCTCGAGATTCGGCGGCAGGCCGTGCAGGCTGATCGCGATGGTGCGTACCGCGAAGGGCAGGCTGATGACGACGTGGCCTGCGAGCAGCGAGGGAAAGCCGATGTAGTCGCGCAATCCCATGTATTGGAAGAACTGCAGCAGCCCGACGCCGGTGACCAGAGCAGGAAGCATCAGCGGGCCCAGCGTCAGCGCTACCAGCACCTCGCGCCCGCGAAAGCGCTGGCGAGTGAGAATGAACGCAAGCGGCGCCCCCAGCAGAACGCACAGGGCCGCCGTCGCGCCGGCGAGCTGCAGGCTGAACAGCACCGGCTCTAGCCACTCCTCCGACAGCGCGTTGCCCCACCACCGCAACGAGAAGCCTTGCGGCGGAAACTGGGAGCGGTTGCTGGCATTGAACGAGACCGCGGCCGTGATGAGGATCGGCCCGAACATGAACAGGTAGATGACCGCAACCGTCCAGCGCAGCGCGCGCCACGGTCCGGCGGCTCTGCGCGCGAGGCTCACAGCGCCGTCCTCTGCGACCCGAGCTTGGACGCGAGGTAGAGCAGAAGGAGCGAAGCGGCGATCAGCACCGCAGCGAGCGCCGACCCCACCGCCCAGTCGAGCAGGTTCATCATGAAGGTGTAGATCAGCGTCGCGACGGTCTGCGTCGCCGGTCCGCCGAGGATTGCCGGCGTCGCGTAGGCGCTTATCGCGATCGAGAAGCACAGCACGAAGCCGCCGATCAGCCCCGGCAGCGACAACGGCAACACCACGTGCACGAAGGTGCGCCAGCGCGAGGCGCCAAGCGTCATCGCCGCGAGCTCGAGATTGGGGCTGATCGCGCTGAGCGCGGTCATCAGGGTGAGAACCGCATAGGGAAGCAACGCGTGGGCGAGGCCGATGATGATGGCCCCGGTGCTGGGCATCAGGGCGAGGGGCTGATCGATCATCCCAAGTCCCTGCAGCGTCTGGTTGATCGCCCCGCTGCGGTTGAGGATCACGTACCAGCCATAGGTGCGCACGATAACGCTGGCCAGGAGTGGCGCCAGCGAAAGCGCGATCAGCAGGCCCTTCCACCGGCTCTGCGTGCGGACGAGGAAATAGGCCAGCGGAAACGCGATGAGAACGTCCAGGGCGCCGACGCCGAGACCGACGATCACGGTCCGCAGCATGGCGCCGCGGAACAGCGCGCCGCTCAAGATATCCTGATAATTGTCGAGGGTGAACTCGTCGATCAACACCGAGGCTTCCGAGCGCATGAAGCTCGCGGAAAGCAGCAGGACGTTCGGTACGGCAAAGAAGCTGATCAGGACCGCACAGGGCAGCGCAAGCACGAGCCAGCGCAGTCCTGAACGACCTTCGCCGATGCCGATCATGGAACTGCGCGGTGGCCCGTGGCCGTCGCGTCTCTAGGCCATGATCTCCTGCCAACGCCGGGTCCAGGCGCCGCGCTGCGCGCCGATCACCTGCGAATCGGGCCACTGGACCTGGTCGTATTGCTGCTGCGTGAGAATCTGGGTTTCGCGGAACGAGGCCGGCCAGTCGGTGATGTCGGGCCGGCTCGCGCTCGAGAAATACGCCAGGCTGAAGGCGCGCTGGATGTCGGGCTGGAGCCGGAAATTGATGAACTCGTAGGCCAGTCTCTTGTTGCGTGCGCCGACCGGTACGGCACAGCAGTCGAACAGACCGATGACGCCTTCCTGCGGAATCACGGATCCGAAGGGCAATCCGCGATCGATGTAGAACCCCGTGCGCCCGCTCCAGAAGGGTGAGATCCAGACCGCGCCGTTCTCGAAATGCGGCACGCCCTCGGCGGAGGCAGTGACGACCACGCCGACATAAGGCTTTTGTGCGCGCAGCCTTTCCCACGCCGGATCCATGTTGTTGACGCCGCCGCCGCCGAGCTGCGCAGCATGGATCAGCGCGTAGACCGACAGGAGGTTGGCTGGGTTGTAGTTGATGACATGGCCGCGGATGCGCTCACCGTACTTGCGCTGCGGTTCCCAGTAGTCCGCCCACGATGTGGGCCGCTCGAGCCGCTCGCGATTGTAGATCAGCCCGGCATACTGAAGCGTATGCGGTGCCGCGTAAGGCGGCACGACCCGGTCGATACCGCGCCACAAATGCGCCAGATTCGGCACTTCGCGCTCGCTCAGCCGCTCGAGCAGGTTCTCGCGCTGGCCCAGGAGCACTTCCGGCGGATTGATCACCGCGGCGACATCGAAGCCCGGCGCGCCGCGCGCGGCGCGGATGCGCGCGTAGTCCTGCGACGAGGTGCCCGTTGCATCGTTCGTTACCCGCACGCCGAAGCGCTGCTCGAAGGGGCGGATCACCGTCGTTTCGATGATCTCCTGGTACTCGCCGCCTTGTGTGTTGACGACGAGCGTGTCTGGGGTTTGGGCGGAGATCACGTTCGGTGCCGCGAGCGCCACGGCACCTGCTGCGCCGGCGCGCAGCAAGCGGCGGCGTGATACGAGGATGGACGCATGCTTCGAGTAGACGTCGGTCATCGTTGTCCCCCATGAAAGCCTGCCATCGGGAAGCGGCCGTCATTGCCGCATCCGCACCCTTCGGCGCCATGTCAACTCTATCGCGATCGCTCTCGGTGTCCAACCCGATCATTCGCGGCATGCCAAATCAGCATGGCAGGTCTTCGATCACTGCGTCAGACTTGCAAGTACAGAGAGGTGCGATGTTCAAAGCCAATACCTTAAAACGAAAGCTCCTGGCCGGCGGTCGGGTGCTGGGCTGTTGGACGACCTTGGGTCATCCGCAGATCGCCGAAATTCTCGCGCTCGCTGGCTTCGACTTCCTGCTGCTCGATCAAGAGCATGGCGTCGGCGATCCGTCGGCGCTGGTCGGCATACTGCAGGCGATCTCGGCGACGCCGACGACATCGGTCGTCCGTATTCCATCGAACGATCCCGTCTATCTCAAGCGCGTCCTCGACATGGGCGCCGAATCAGTGATGATCCCGAACGTCGAAAGTGCCGATGAAGCGCGTGCAGCCGTGGCCGCCTGCCGCTATCCCCCACGTGGCCGGCGCGGATCTGCGATCGGTTCGGCGCGGGCATCGAACTACGGGATGGCGGCGAACTACCGCAGCGAGGCGGACGACAACATCCTGATCGTCGGCCAGATCGAATCGGCGCGCGCGGTGGATGCCATCGATGAGATCGCCGCGGTCGAAGGGCTCGACGTGCTTTTCATCGGACCGCACGACTTGTCGGGGACGATTGGGCATCTAGGCGATCTCAAGCATCCGGACGTCGTGGAGCTGATTGCGCGCGCGGAGGCCGGGATCCGCCGCTCCGGCAAGCCGATGGGCACGGTGCCCCATCCGGGCGTCGGGTGGGCCGACATGTTCAAGCGCGGCTATCACTTCGTGAATGCCGGCAGCGACGTGAGCCGCCTGCGCGATCAGGCGCTGGCCGACGTCAAGACGTTCCGCGGAATGACCTTCTAGAAAGGGCAATCATGTTCGTACTCAATCCAATCCCGCCGCAGGTCGATCGCAAGATCCTCGATGTCGTCGTGCAGGCGGAGCCCGCGACGATCGGGCATTTTCTGCACATGGGCTTCATGGACCCGGACATCCGCGGCGTGATGCCCGATAGGCGCATTGCCGGCACGGCCGTCACGGTGCGCGTGCCGGGTGTCGACGGCACCATCATTCACTACGCGCTCGGCCAGGTCCGCGCTGGCGATGTGCTGGTGATGGAGCGTTGCGGCGACAACCGCCACGCATCCGTGGGTGGTGCCGTCGCGTACGCTGCGATGCGCGCCGGCCTCGCCGGGATCGTCACGGAGGGACGCTACACCGACCTCGGCGAGCTGAGGCAATATGGGGTGCCGGTGTGGGGTCGCGGTCCGTCGCCAGTCACATCGAAGCGCGTCGGGCTCGGCGGCGAGTTCTGTGTGCCGATTTCGTGCGGTGGCACGATGGTCCGGCCGGGCGACGTCATCCTGGCCGATGAGAACGGTGTACTCGTGCTCCCCCCGGATAAGGCGGTGGCGATCGCGGAGCGGGCGATCGGGATGCAGAACGCCGAGAAGAATACGCTCGCGCGGCTTGACGCGGGCGAGAAGCTGCCCGACATCACCGGCGCCAGCGCCATGATTCGCGAGAAGATGGGACACTGAGAATCCCATATTCGGAGGGGACAGCAGTGGCCTGCCCGTTGTCCCTTCCGCTTATTGGATTCTTTCGGACGTGCAATACAGGCCGCCCACCTGTGGCACGCGAGTGATCCGGCCCACCCGTTGGATCGCGCGATCAAACGGCGCATCCTTCTCCAGCGCAAGGTGTGCGCGCGTTTGGTTGTCGTAGCGGACGTCGGATGCGAGCGCACGACGCAGATGCGCCTCGTTGAACACGATCAGATGGTCGAGGCAGTCCCGCCGGATGGAGCCGATTGGTCGCTCGACATACGGGTTCTGCCATGGACTGCGCGATGCAGTCGGCCGATCTCGAATGCCCATTGATCGGATGCGACGCTTAGATGGCTCGCCATAGGACCTGTCACGATCGCGGACGAGAAAGCGCGGCGCACCCCACAAGGGGGTGGCGAGGCTGATCTCGCGAATGAGCTCACGAACATCGTTTGCAGTCTTCGGGCGTCCTGACTGGCCTTGCGACTTCCAGCGCCAATAGGCTCGGAAGCCCGCGCGATGCCGACGCATCACGGTCTCGGGGCGCAGAATCACAAGTGAACGCAGTACGCCCGGCCACAGTCGATCGAGCCAGACGAACAGCATCCGGTCACCAGCGGTCAGGTGCGGTCGCCTGATCGCAGATCGCCGCAGCACGTTCAGCTGATGGCGAAGAAGCAAAATCTCTGCTTGAAGCCGCGATCGCGGTACGAACCACGATCGCGCCACCGCGACACTCAGGCTGAGGACCTCACCGATCACCAGCAATCTTTAGGCGATTCGCTTCGCGTCCGCGATATGGGTTCGCCGAATCCCATTTTCGGAAGGGACAGCCGGCTGACCCTCAACATGCTGCTGTCCTTCGCCCAGTTCGAGCGCGAGGTCACGGGCGATCGCATCCGCGACAAGATCGCGGCGTCGAAGAAGAAGGGGATGTGGATGGGCCGTGTCGTGCCGCTCGGCTACGACGTTGCGGGCCGCAAGCTCATCGTCAACTCGGCAGAGGCCGAGACGGTCCGGCATATCTATCGTCGCTACCTGGCGCTCGGCTCGGTGTTCGACCTGCAGGACGAACTGCGCGAGGCAGGCATCATCAGCAATGTCCGCCCTACAAGGGCGAGCACGCGGCGATCATCGACGAAGCGCTATGGGAGACCGTGCAGCGCACGCTGGCCGCGAACAGGGTCGAGCGGAAGACCGGCGTCAGGGCGGGTCGGCCGAGCCTGCTCGCGGGACTGGTCTACGACGCCGCCGGCGAGCGGATGACGCCGTCGCATGCCAACAAAAAGGGGACGCGCTATCGCTACTATGTCTCCAAGAGCCTGATCCGTGGCACGCGGTCCAGCGCGCCGCACGGCCGACGTGTGCCGGCCGGCGATCTCGAGGGGCTTGTCGAGAATCGGCTGCGGCGCTTCCTCGGGAGCGAGCGGGACGTCTACAACGCCATCGAGAAAGAAGTCGCCGAAGCTGCCGAATGCACCGACCTCGTTGCGCGCGCGGCTGACCTCGGCCGGCGCTGGCCCGATCTCGCTGCGGCGGGGCGGCGCGCCATCGTCCTGGCATTCGTCGATCGCATCGGCCTGACGAGCGAGACGGTGGAGGTCGCCATCCTGCCGCGGCGCCTCCCGGTGATCCCGCGGGCGCCGGAAGGCCGCTACCTCCGACAGGACAGGGTGGACGACGAACCCACGCTCGCCGCGGAAGCCGGCGTCGGGCGCTCGTACTTCACGCGCATCCTGCGGCTGAGCTTCCTCGCACCCGAGATCGTCAAGGCGATCCTGCACGGTCGCCACCCGCCGGACCTTACCGCCAGGCGACTCGCCAACAACAGCCGGCTGGCAATCGCCTGGAGCGATCAGCGCGCTCTTCTTGCCGGCGACTGACGCCCCGAGTCCGAACGCCGCTCCGCCCGCGGAGCGGCGCATCTCTTTGCACGGCACGCGGATCGACACGCACGGGTTGCGCGACGTCGCGCGGATCAGCGGTACCACCAAAACCTGCGCAGGAGACACCGGCGCCTGTTGCGGCCCGCTTCGCGCACCCGGGCGGTCTCCGCGAGCCGCGAGGGCACGACGGGCGCCCACAACCGGCGGAAGAGTGGCCGCAACTCGAACAACCCGAATAATCTAAAAAACTATTATATATCAAGAACTTAGATGTGGCGGAGAGGGGGGGATTCGAACCCCCGATACCCGTAAGGGTATGCCGCATTTCGAGTGCGGTGCATTCAACCACTCTGCCACCTGTCCGCGGTCGCCTTCGGTCGAAGCGAGGCGGTTACTACACAAGCAGCGCCCGGGGGGCAAGCCTCTCCGATATGAGAAATCCACTCTTCACAGCCGCTTTCGCTTGACCTCATCCGGCCGTGCGACT
>JAEUKZ010000440.1 GCA_016793045.1 Alphaproteobacteria bacterium | reverse complement strand
GGAGCGGCGCAAGGATCTGGTCGCGATCGTGCTGACCCATGCGCACGAGGACCATCTCGGCGCGGTGCCGTTCCTGTGGCCGCGGCTCGAATGCCCGGTCTACGCGACCGGCTTCGCCGCCTCGGTGCTGCGCCGCAAGCTCGCCGACGTGGGCCTCGCGGGGCGCGTGCCGATCCACGAATACGTGCCCGGCCAGCGCCTCGCGCTGCCTCCGTTCGACGTCGAGCCGATCTACATCACGCATTCGATCCCCGAGCCGATGGCGCTCGCCATCCGCACGCCCGCCGGCACCGTGCTCCACACCGGCGACTGGAAGCTCGACGCCGACCCGGTGCTCGGCCCGAAGACCGACGAGGCCGGGCTGCGCCGCGTCGGCGACGGCGGCGTCCTGGCGCTGGTCGGCGATTCCACCAATGCGCTGGTGCCCGGCGAGTCCGGATCGGAGGAGGAGGTCTACCGCAACCTCGTGCGCACGATCGGCGAATGCCGCCAGCGCGTCGCGGTGGCGTGCTTCGCCTCGAATGTCGGGCGGCTGCAGTCGATCGCGCGCGCCGCGGCGGCGAACGACCGCAATGTCGGCCTGGTCGGGCGCTCGCTGTGGCGGATGACCGAGGCGGCGCGCGAGAACGGCTATCTCGCCGACCTGCCGCCCTTCCTCGACGAGAGCGATTCGGCCTTCGTGCCGCGCGACAAGATCCTGCTGATCTGCACCGGCAGCCAGGGCGAGCCGCGCTCCGCGCTCGCGCGCATCGCCGCCGACCAGCACCCGCACATCGCGCTCGAGGCCGAGGACACGGTGATCTTCTCCTCGCGCACCATTCCCGGCAACGAGCGCGCGATCCTCACGCTGCAGAACGGCCTCGCCGCGCAGGGCGTCACGGTCATCACCGCGGAGGACCGCGGGCCGGGCGAGGGCGGGCCGATCCACGTCTCCGGCCATCCCTGCCAGGACGAGCTCGCGCGCATGTACCAGATCGTGCGCCCGCGCATCGCGATCCCCGTCCACGGCGAGGCGCGCCACATGCGCGCCCATGCCGAGCTCGCGCGCTCCTGCCAGGTGCCGCACGGCGTGGTGCCGGAGAACGGCGCCGTGGTCGAACTCGACCCCGACAACCCGCGCATCGTCGACCACGTCCATGCCGGGCGGCTCGCGCTCGACGGCGAACGGCTGGTGCCGATGGACGGGCTGGTGGTCAAGGCGCGCGGGCGGATGCTTTTCAATGGTGCCGCGCTCGCCACCGTCGTCGTCGACCGGCGCGGGCGGCTGATCGGCGCGCCGCAGGTCTCGGCGCCCGGGCTGATCGATCCCGACGCGGATGCCGAGATGCTCGAGGACGTCGTCGACGCCGTGGCGACCGCGGTCGAACGCGCCAAGGGCGACGACGACCAGCTGCGCGCCGCCGCCCTGCAGGCGCTCAAGCGTGCGCTCAAGGCGGCGACCGGCAAGCGCCCGACCGCCGATGTCCATCTGGTCCGCGTCTAGGGCCCGTACTAGGTTGATCGCATGATCGGACGCCTCAACCACGTCGCCATTGTCGTGCCCGACCTCGCGGCGGCCGCCGCGGTCTATCGCGACACGCTCGGCGCCGCCGTCTCGCAGCCGGTCGACCTGCCGGATCACGGCGTCACCACCGTGTTCGTGGCGCTGCCCAACACCAAGATCGAGCTGCTGCATCCGTTCGGGCCGAAGTCGCCGATCGCCAAGTTCCTCGCCGAACATCCCGGCGGCGGCATGCATCACGTGTGCTACGAGGTCGACGACATTCTGGCGGCGCGCGACCGGCTGAAGGCTGCGGGCGCACGGGTGCTCGGCGACGGCGAGCCGCGCATCGGCGCCCACGGCAAGCCGGTGCTGTTCCTGCACCCGAAGGATTTCTGCGGCACGCTGGTGGAGATCGAGCAGGTCTGACATGCACTGGATGTCGGGCGTCCTGCTTTACGTGATCGTCTGGTGGCTGGTGTTCTTCGCCGTGCTGCCCTGGGGCGTGCGCATTCCCGACAAGCCGGAGCGCGGCCACGCCGACGGCGCGCCCGAACGGCCGATGATGCTGCGCAAGGTGCTGGCGACGACCGCGATCGCCGCGGTGCTCTGGCTCGCGGCCTTCGCGCTCATCCAGTCCGACCTGATCTCGTTCCGCGAGATGGCGCGCCGGATGGGGGATTGACCGCCGCGGTCGAAGTCGCGGCAAGTACTCGTTCTTGAAGCGGCTGTCAGCGCGCAGAACCGGGCTGCCTTGCGGCCAAACTAAAAGCCTGGACCCTGCGGTTATGTCCGCGTGATCCAGGCCTCAAGCAGCTCCCTAAACTCGGGCGGTGCTGTTGACCAGCACGTGTTCGTTCGCGCTGATTTAAGTATAGAAATTGGGCATGCCGTTGTCATCAAAATTCGCGGCCGAATTCGGCGGAAAATCGACGTTATCGATAGCTTAAGCGGTTCCGTGGACAATTGGCGCCATGTTGCCCCTGCTCATAATTGCGGCATTCCTGGTGGGCGCGGCGCCGGCAGCGGCCCAGGCGCCTCGCCCGCAGGCGCCGGCCCCCCGGACCGCCCCGCAGGCGCCCGCGACTCTCCAGGTTTCCGCCGATACCTGCCGCCGGCTGGTCCAGCACGCCCCGGCGCCGGACGTCAACTACCGCCCCGGCGTCGATGCCTATGGGCGTCCGGTCGCCCCGGCGGACCTCGCGCCCGCGCCGATTCTCGGGCCGCCGTCGCAGATGACGCTGAGCATCGGCGCCGACCTCCGCCGCTACGGCGTTCCGGCGACCTCGCCGCTCTTCCAGCCCAATGTCGGGGTGGGGGAGATCAGCTTCGACCTCAACGGCCGGGTCATGTTCAACGGCCAGCCGCTCGGCGGGCCAGAGCAATCGGCGCTTGCCGACCAGTGCCGCCAGCGCATGCAGGGGCGCTGAAGGCGGGATTTGCCTTGGCCCTGATGCGGCCCTAAAGTCCGCCGCGTCGCCTCCGGATCAGCCAAGGTTTCCATGCGCCTGTCCCAGTATTTCCTGCCGACGCTGCGGGAAAACCCCAGCGAAGCCCAGATCGTTTCCCACCGCCTGATGTTGCGCGCCGGCATGGTGCGGCAGTCGAGCGCCGGCATCTACTCGTGGCTGCCGATGGGCCTGCGGGTGCTGCGCAACATCGAGCAGATCGTGCGCGAGGAGCAGAACCGCTCCGGCGCCATCGAACTCCTGATGCCGACGCTGCAGCCGGCCGAGCTGTGGAAGGAGTCGGGCCGCTACGAGGATTACGGCAAGGAGATGCTGCGCATCCGCGACCGCCACGAGCGCGACCTGCTCTACGGTCCGACCAACGAGGAGATGATCACCGAGATCTTCCGCGCGAGCGTGAAGAGCTATCGCGACCTGCCGCGCAACCTCTACCACATCCAGTGGAAGTTCCGTGACGAGGTGCGGCCGCGCTTCGGCGTGATGCGCGGGCGCGAGTTCCTGATGAAGGACGCCTATTCCTTCGACCTCGACCAGGAGGGCGCACGCCACGCCTACAACAAGATGTTCGTCGCCTACCTCAAGACCTTCGCGCGGATGGGCCTGCAGGCGATCCCGATGCGCGCCGACACCGGCCCGATCGGCGGCGACATGAGCCACGAGTTCATCATCCTCGCCGAGACCGGCGAAAGCCAGGTCTACTGCCACAAGGACTTCACGACCTTCGACGCGGCGGTGAACGTCGACTTCGACGACGTGGCGAAGGTCCAGTCCTTCGTCGACCACTGGACCAGCCTCTATGCCGCGACCGACGAAAAGCACGACGAAGCGGCCTTCGCCGCCATCCCCGAGGACCGGCGCGTCACCGCGCGCGGCATCGAGGTCGGGCACATCTTCTACTTCGGCACCAAGTATTCCGACCCGCTCAAATGCGCCGTCGCCGGCCCGAAGGGCGAGTCGATCACGCTCCACATGGGCTCCTACGGGATCGGCGTGTCGCGTCTGGTCGGCGGCATCATCGAGGCGAGCCACGACGACGCCGGCATCATCTGGCCGGAGGCGGTGGCGCCGTTCAAGGTCGGCATCGTCAACCTCAAGCCCGCGGATGCGGCCTGCGCCGCGGCTGCGGCCGATCTCGACGCGAAGCTCGCGGCCGCCGGCATCGAGGCGCTGGTCGACGACCGCGACGCGAGCGCCGGCGAGAAGTTCGCCACCATGGACCTGATCGGGCTGCCCTGGCAGCTCGTCGTCGGCCCGCGCGGGGTCAAGGCGGGCACGGTCGAGCTCAAGCAGCGCCGCGGCGGCAAGCGCGAGGAGATCTCGGCGGAGAGCGCGCTGGCGCGGCTGGCGGGGGCCGCGTAGTCCGGCGGGCGAAGGATACGAAGCCATGCGCGGTTGCGCCCTCACCTGCGGTAGAGCTTCCGTGCGAGCGCGCGTTGCACCCCTCTCCCGCCAGGCGGGAGAGGGGGCGGCGGCGCGGCGCATCGACATGCGCGACCGGGGTGAGGGCGCCGCCCGTGCCGGCGGCCGGCTCAGGCGCTGACGATGCCCTTCAGCCCCTTCGAGCGCCTCATGGCCGCGCGCTATCTGCGGGCGCGGCGGCAGGAGGGGTTCATCTCCGTCAATGCCTGGTTCTCGATCATCGGCATCGCGCTCGGCGTCGCGACCCTGATCATCGTCATGTCGGTCATGAACGGCTTCCGCGCCGAGCTCGCGACGAAGATCCAGGGCATCGCGGCGCATGTCAGCATCGAGCCGGACAGCG
The DNA here is from genome assembly GCA_016793045.1 of Alphaproteobacteria bacterium. Taxonomy (GTDB): domain Bacteria; phylum Pseudomonadota; class Alphaproteobacteria; order CACIAM-22H2; family CACIAM-22H2; genus JAEUKZ01. The sequence goes on along the minus strand of JAEUKZ010000440.1, from coordinate 2,328 downwards.
GGCCGCTCGCGGATGCCGCGCAGCTCGCCGCGACGCTGGCGCGCATCCCCGGCGTCAGCAGCGCGGCGGCGGTGGTCGACCGCCAGGTGATGGCGACCGCCAACGGCATCGCCGCCGGCGCCAAGGTGACGGGGATCGAGAATGCCGAGCTGCGCGCGCGCCGGCTGATCGCCGGCAACCTGCGGCGCGGCAGCCTCGACGAATTCGCCGGCGACGACGCGATCGTCATCGGCATGCGCATGGCGGAGCGGCTCGCGCTCGACACCGGCGGATCGGTGACGCTGATCGTGCCGCAGCCGCCGGTCGGCGCCATGATGCTGGCGCCGCGCTCGCGCAGCTACCGCGTCGTCGCGATCTTCGAGTCCGGCATGTTCGAGTACGACAACAGCTTCGTCTACCTGCCGCGCGAGGCCGCCGCCGCATTCTTCGCGGTCGAGGGCGGCGCCACCGGCATCGAGCTGATGCTCGCCGATCCCGACCGCGCGCTGGCGCTGCGGCCGGCGATCGCCGCGGCGCTGCCGGCAGGCCTGCGCATCGGCGACTGGCAGACCCGCAATGCCACGCTGTTCAACGCGCTGCTGGTCGAGAAGAACGTGATGTTCGTGATCCTGACGCTCATCGTCCTGGTCGCCGCCTTCAATATCGTCGCGACGCTCATCATGCTGGTGACCGAGAAGAGCAGGGGCATCGCCATCGTGCGCACGATGGGCGCGGCGCGCGGCGCCGTGATGCGGATCTTCTTCATGATCGGCGCCGCGATCGGCCTGCTCGGCATGATCGCCGGCCTGGCGCTCGGCGTCGGTTTCGCCGCCAACATCGAATCGATCCGCCGGGCGCTGCGCGGCGCCACCGGCGGCGACGAGGTGCCGGCGGAGGTCGCCTTCCTGCTCAACCTCCCGTCGCGCATGGACGGGCAGGAGGTCGTCGTCGTCGCGGCCATCGCCTTCGTGCTGGCGATCGTCGCCGCCCTCTATCCCTCCTGGCGCGCGGCGCGGCTCGACCCGGTCGAAGCGCTGCGCTACGAGTGAGCATGACCCAACCGGCCCTAGAACTGCGCGGCGTCGTGCGCCGCTTCGTGCGGGCGGGCGAATCGCTCGAGATCCTAAAGGGTGCCTCGCTGGCGCTGGCGCCCGGCGAATGCGTGGCGCTGATGGCGCCGTCGGGGGCGGGGAAGTCGACGCTGCTCCACCTCGCCGGCCTGCTGGACCGCCCCGACGGCGGCGACGTTGCGATCGGCGGCGTCGTCTGCGGCACGCTGTCGGACGCAAGGCGCACCGCGATCCGCCGCAAGGCGCTCGGCTTCATCTACCAGTTCCATCACCTGCTGCCCGAGTTCTCGGCGCTCGAGAACGTCGTTGTGCCGCAGCTGATCGCCGAGGTCGACCGCGCGGCGGCGCGTGCACGGGCGGCAGCGCTGCTCGACCAGGTCGGACTGTCGCATCGGCTCGACCACCGCCCGGCGCGGCTTTCCGGGGGCGAGCAGCAGCGCGTCGCGATCGTGCGTGCGCTGGCCAATGCGCCCCAGGTTCTTCTCGCCGACGAGCCCACCGGCAATCTCGATCCGACGACGGCGGGGCACGTCTTCGACCTGCTGCTGCAGCTCGTGCGCGGCAGCGGGCTCGCCGCGCTCATCGCGACCCACAACCCGGAGCTCGCCCGGCGGATGGACCGCGTCGTCACGCTGCGCGACGGCGCGCTCGTCGCGGCGGCCGCCTGACCATGGCCTTCGGCGCCTTCGAGCGGCTGGTGGCGATGCGCTACCTGCGCGCGCGCCGGCAGGAGGGCTTCATCTCGGTCAACGCCTGGTTCTCGATCATCGGCATTTCCCTCGGCGTCGCGACGCTGATCATCGTCATGGCTGTCATGAACGGGTTCCAGGTCGAGCTCACGCGCAAGATTCTCGGGGCCTACGGGCACGTCACCGTGCTCGGCGGTGCGGGACCGATCCAGGACTATGCCGCCGCACGCCAGCGCATCCGCGCCGTTGCCGGCGTGGTCGATGCGGTGCCGGTGGTCGAAGGCCAGGTGCTCGCGACGGCCAGCGAGCAGTCGGTCGGCGCGGCGGTCTACGGCCTCGATCCCGCCGACCTGCGCCGGCGCTCGCTCATCGACAATCGAGACCTCGTCGGCAGCCTCGCCGACGTATCCGGCGATGATGCGATTGCGATCGGCGCGGAAATGGCGCGTCGGCTCGGCGTCACGCTGGGACAGGGGGTCACGCTGATCTCGCCGCAGGGCACCGAGACGGCGTTCGGCACCATCCCGCGCCTGCGCACCTACCGGGTCGCGGCGATCTTCAAGGTCGGGCTGCTCGATTTCGACAGCGCC
>JAEUKZ010000340.1 GCA_016793045.1 Alphaproteobacteria bacterium | reverse complement strand
AGGGCTACGCCTACGCCTTCGTCGGCACCCAGCCGGCGGAGCTGCTGTGGCGCATGGCCGACCAGACCTGGTCGTCGCTCGCCCCGATCTGAACGGCGCGCGCGGCGCCTGCCGAGGGTGCAGGACCTGCCACTCCTTCGTGTCGGCCGCCCGCTTTCGTGCTAATATCACGGCCTAAGGTCGACGGGGGCGGCGATGGCGGTGCAAGGCCCGCTCGTCATTTTGGTGGTGGACGACGATCCATTCGTTCGCGAATCGACGGCGACGATCCTCGGCGCCCTGTCGTACGACGTGGTCGATGCCGGCAGCGGCGACGACGCGGTAGCGCTTGCCCGCGCTGGCCGCGCGATCGACGTCGCGCTCGTCGACTTCCACATGCCGGGCGGACTGGACGGTCTCGAGACCGTGCGGGCGCTGCGGCAGATCCGCCCCGATCTGCCCTTCGTCCTGGTGACCGGCGACCACGCCGAGACGATCCGCTTCGACGGCGACCTCGCGGGCGGCGTCGCGCTCGGCAAGCCCTATCGCATGGCGGACCTGCGCAACACGTTGCAGCGGCTGCTCGCCGCTGGCTGATATCCGTCCGGCCATCGTCTCGGCGCCACGGAATGAACCCGCCGGCGCCGCCGTTCCTTCAACATGCGGGTACCGGCGGTTCTCCTGCTCGCCGCACTCTCCGGTTGCATCGGGGTGCCCGATGCGGCACCCGCGCAGCGCCCCGGCATCGCAAATCCGCCCGGCTTCCGCCCGCCGCCGCCGCCCGCCGGCGGTCCCGCGCCGATGGCGGCCATCCCGCTGCTGCAGCCGATCTGGCCGATGACCTCGGTCGAGTTCGGCGAGCGCTGCCCGTTGACGCGCGCGCGGCTGCCGCCGGTCGACCGGCCGCCGATGTCGCTGTCGGCCGCGCGCGAGGTTCTCGTCGAATGCGACATCGAGCGCGCACGCGCGGCCATCGAAACGCGCCACCGGATCGCGCGCGAGGCCGCCCAAGCCTGCCAAGCGCGCAACCAGTCCCGACGCCCGGACGAGCGCGAGAGCTGCCCGATCCCGCCGTGATCGCCTAGGCCAGCACGGCCAGATCGACCGGCGCCTCGACGCCGCCGACCTTGCGCTGCGCGCGCAGTTCCTTGTCCGGCTGGTAGCCTTGCCGCTTGGCAAGCGCGTAGGTGTCGCCGTCGCACAGCGCGCGCACCTTCTCGACCTTGGTGTGCTTTTCGAGCTTGGCGGCGAGGTTCACCGCGTCGCCGATCACCGTGTATTCGAGTCGCGTCTCGTCGCCGACCGCGCCGAACAGCACGGGCCCGGTGGCCACCGCCGCGCCGATGCGGATCGCGGGCAGGTCGCGCGCCGCGCGCACGTCGCTCCACGCCGCCGCCTCGTCCATCACCGCGTCGACCGCGGCGAGCGCCTCGGCGGCGTAGCGTTCCGAAGGGCGCGCGCAGCCGAAGCTCGCCATGATCCCGTCGCCGAGGAACTTGTCGATCGAGCCGCCATGGCGCTGGATGATCGGCACCATGCGCGCCTGGTATTCGCCGAGCAGCGCCACCGTCTGCTCGGGCGGCAGCTCGCGCGACATCGTCGTGAAACCGCGCAGGTCGAGAAACAGGGTCGCCGCGTCGCAGATCTTTCCCTCGCCCGGGCGGATTCGCTCGTCCGCGGCGGTGATCTGGTGCGCGACGTCGGCCGAGAAGAAGCGCTTGAGGTCGCGCGCCGCCTCGCCCTCCGCGACCGCGCGCACGAGCAGTCCGCGCGCGTTTCGCATCGCGAGCCCAAGCAGCACCGCGACCACGAGAATCGTCACGACCTTGTCGATCTCGGCCCCCCACAGGATGCGCGCGGCGGTCATGTACTCGACGTAGTTGCGCGTCGTCGGCATGCCCGCCGGATCGAAGACCGCGGCATAGGCGACGAGGCCGAGCCAGCCGAGCGCCGCGACGCCGCCGGCGGCGAGCACGTAGCGCTCCTCGTAGCGCAGCGCGCGCAGCGCGATGAAGATGAAGACGTAGAGCAGCGTCGGCGCCTTCAGGTAGAACGCCGGCGGCTGGCCGTACTGGATGTGGAAGCTCCAGATCAGGCCCATGAGCAGGCCCATGTCGATGACGATCGAGCCCATCAGCGACCATGGCGGCAGCCGCGCGCGATAGGCCCAGACCAGCCGGATCACCGTCGCGCCGAAATAGAGCGCCAGCGCCCACGGCACCGGCTTCGCCAGGATCGAGGCGATCAGCGCCGCCGTCGCGGACGGCAGCCACGCCGCCAGCATCGCGTGCATCGGATCGAAGGTGCGGCCCTCGGGCGGCCGCGACACGGCGTAGAGCGAGGCGAAGAACACCACCACGCCCATCTGGAACCAGCCGATGATCTTCTCGCTGCGGTCCTGCTCGGCAATGATCGCGCGCTCGATCCGCGCCGGCAGCATCGCCGCCGGCGCCTGGAACCGCCCGAGGATCGCTGACCGCGCCATCTTCCACCGTCCGCGCCACGCCGGGCCCGGCGCCGGCGCGCTCATTCCGCCGCGCGCCTGCCCGCCGCCGCGCCCTCGGCGAGATAGTCGTGGAGCACGCGGCCATAGGGCAACGTCAGGTCGGCGACGAAGTGGCGCGCGCCGACGATGCGGCGCACCGGCAGGTCGGCGACCGGGGCGTTGACGTGCGGGATCAGGTGCAGCCGCGCCGGTCCGCTCCATGATCCCTTCACGGAAATGTCGGTCATGTTGTACGCGACGAGCTGCGCGATCGCCGGCTTGCCGTCGACGTCGGGGATCAGCTTGAGATTGACCTGGAGCTTGGAGAGCGCCGCGACGGTCTTGTTGGGATCGCGCGCGAAGATCTCGTGCTTGTAGCCCATCGTGCCCATCGCCACGCGCTCGCCCGCGTATTCGAGCGTGCCGGTCAGCGTGTCGGAGACGACCGCGAGCTTGGGATGCGCGTACTTCTTCGGAAAGCCCCAGATCTCGCGGCCCGCCGCGATCGGCGGATCGTCGTCGAGATACATCTGCGCGGTGAAGTTGCACGCCGCGCCCTTGTAGGTGCACGGAATCACCAGGCCGGTCTCGGTGTAGTCGCCGAAGCCCGAGCTGTCGGGCATGCGGATCCACTCGTAGTAGACGAGGTTCTCCTTCGCCGGCTCGAGCGGCTCGGGCACCGCCGCGCGGATGGCGTCGGGGTCGCTTTCGTAGATGACGATGAAGTACTGCCGGTCGACGAAGCGGTAGGGACCGAGCGGATAGCTCGGGCTCGCCGCCGGCATCGACGGAAGGCGCAGGATGGTGTCGCGATTCATGGATAGACCCTCGGTTTGAACA
>JAEUKZ010000319.1 GCA_016793045.1 Alphaproteobacteria bacterium | reverse complement strand
CAGCGCGGTCTGGCACGGGCTGTGGCCGTCGGTCCTCACGGCGGTCGTCAGCAGCCTCGCATTCAACTTCTTCTTCCTGCCGCCGCTCTACGAATTCACGATCGCCGAGCCGGCAAACGTCGTCGCGCTCTTCTTCTTCCTCCTCGTCGCGGTGCTCACCAGCAGCCTGGGATCGCGCATGCGCGCGCAGTCCGTCGCGGCACGCCGGCAGGCGGAAGTGACCGCGCAGCTCTACGGCTTCAGCCGGAAGATCGCCGGCATCGCCGAGCTCGACGACCTGCTGTGGGCCGCGGCACACCAGGTCGCGGCGATGCTCAAGGTCGAGGTGGTGCTGCTGATCCCCGAGGGCGAATCGCTCTCGGTGCGCGCCGGCTTCCCGCCCGAGGACCGGCTGGACGAATCGGACGTCGCCGCCGCGCGCTGGAGCTGGGACCATGACAAGCCCGCCGGGCGCGGTGCCGACACGCTGCCCGGCGCCAGGCGGCTGTTTCTGCCGCTGCGGACCGGGCGCGGCAAGGTCGGCGTGATCGGCGTGATGCGCAGCGAGGACCTTCCGCTCCTCGCCCCGTCCGAACGCCGCCTGCTCGACGCGCTGGCCGACCAGATCGCGGTGGCGATCGAGCGCATCACGCTGGCGCGCGACGTCGACGACGCGCGCATCCTCTCCGAGACCGAGCGGCTGCGCTCGGCGCTGCTCACGTCGATCTCGCACGATCTCAAGACGCCGCTCGCCTCGATCATGGGGGCGATCACCAGCCTGCGCAGCTACGGCGCGCTCTACGACGCCGCCGCCCGCGACGAGATGCTCGGCACCGCGCTCGAGGAGGCGGAACGGCTCAACCGCTTCGTCGCCAACCTGCTCGACATGACCCGGCTCGATTCGGGCGCGCTCGCGCCCCGGCGCGAGGCGGTCGATCTCGGCGACCTGGTCGCCACCGCGCTGCGCCGGCTCGCGCGCCCGCTCGCCAGCCACCGCGTCAAGGTCGACCTGCCGGCCGACCTGCCGCTGCTGCAGCTCGACTTCGTGCTGACCGAGCAGGTTCTCGTGAATCTTCTCGAGAACGCGGCCAAGTACGCGCCCGCCGGCAGCGAAATCACGATCCGTGCCGCGCTCGACGACGACGCGCTCGTCATCGACGTTCTCGACCGCGGCCCGGGAATCCCGCCTGAAGCGCTTGCGCGCATCTTCGACAAGTTCTACCGCGTCCATGCCGGCGACCGGCAGCGCGCCGGCACCGGGCTCGGGCTCGCCATCTGCCGCGGCTTCGTCGAGGCGCAGGGGGGCACGATCGCGGCGCGCAACCGCGCCGCCGGGCCGGGCGCGGCGTTCCGCATCATCTTCCCGCGCACGCACGTGCTCGCGGCGCCGCCGGCGACGGAGGCAGAAGCGACGTGACCAGCGACCCTGCGACCATCCTGATCATCGACGATGAACCGGCCATTCGCCGCTTCGTGCGGTCCGCGCTGACGGTCACGGGCAATCGCGTGATCGAGGCCGAGACCGCAGCGGCCGGCCTTGCGGCGGTGCGCCACCACAAGCCCGACCTCGTCATCCTCGATCTCGGCCTGCCCGATCGCGACGGCGCCGAGGTGATCCGGGAGCTCCGCACGACCTCCGACGTGCCGATCGTCATCCTGTCGAGCCGCGGCGACGAACGGGCCAAGGTCGCCGCGCTCGATCTCGGGGCCGACGACTACGTCAGCAAGCCGTTCGGCATCGACGAGCTGATGGCGCGCCTGCGCGCGGCGCTCCGACATCGCTTCCAGCAGCAGGGCGCCCGGCCGGTATTCGCGAGCGGCGATCTGACGGTCGACCTCGTCCATCGCCGCGTCGCGGTCCGCGATGCCGAGATCAAGCTGTCCCCCAAGGAGTACGACATCCTGCAGCAGCTCGTCGTCCATGCCGGCAAGGTGCTGACCCACCGCCACCTGCTGCGCGAAGTGTGGGGCGACGAGAATGCCGACGTGCAGTATCTGCGCGTCTACATGCGCCAGCTGCGCCAGAAGATCGAGGCGGACCCGCAGCAGCCGCGTCACATCCTGACCGAGCCGGGCGTCGGCTACCGCCTGTCGATCACCGGCGGCGCGTGAGGCGCGGCTCGCGGCGGCACCTGCCCCGCGATCGCCTTCAGCCCTTGACCGCGCCCTTGGTCAGCCCGGCGATGATCTGCTTCTGCATCGCGAAGAAGACGAGCAGCATCGGCACGCTCGACAGCACCGCCGCGGCCATCACCAGCCCGTATTCGGCCATCTGCTCGCTGTTCATGCCGGCGATGCCGACCGGGAGCGTGAACATCTCGTTCGAGCGCATGAAGATCAGCGGCCAGACGAACGAGTTCCACGACGAGATGAACACGAGGATGCCGACCGTGGCGAGCGCCGGGCGCGCCAGCGGCAGCACCACCGACCAGAACAGCCGCGCCTCGCCGCAGCCGTCGATGCGCGCCGCCTCGAAGAGCTCGTCGGGCAGGGTCGAGACGTACTGGCGCATCATGAAGAGGCCGAACGCGCTCGCCGCGAAGGGCAGCACCAGCACCGGATAGGTGTTGAGCAGGCCGAGCTTCGCCATCCAGCCGAACAGCGGGATGACCGTCGTGAAGGGCGGGATCGACACCGAGGCGACGACGAGGAGGAACAGCGTCTCCTTGGCCGGGAAGTCGAACTTGGCGAAGCCGTAGCCGGCGAGGCCGCACAGGCCCATCGCCAGGAACGCGGCCGACAGCGAGACGACCGCGCTGTTGAACATCCAGCGCACGAACAGCGTGTCGCGGAACAGCCCGGAATAGTTGTCGAGCAGCCATTCGCTCGGCAGGAAGCCGGTCGACATGATCTCCGAGCGCGGCTTGAACGAGGAGAGCAGCGCCCAGACCCACGGCATCACGATGATCGCGAGCACGCCGAACAGCGCCAGGATGACGAGGACGCGCCGCGGCGTGAGGCGGTCGCTCATCGCCCGCGCTCCCGGAGCCAGAAGCGCTGCACGAGCGAGACCAGCACGATCAGCACCGTCAGCACGTAGGACGCCGCCGCGGCGTAGCCGAGCTGGAGGAACTGGAAGCCCTGCTGGTAGACGAACATGACGACGGTGAGCGTCGAATCGCCGGGGCCGCCCTGGGTCAGCACCATCGGCTCGTCGAACATCTCGAGCCCCGAGACGGTCGACAGCACGATGCAGAACAGCGCCACCGGCTTCAGCCCGGGCAGCACGACGTGGCGGATGACGTTCAGCTCCGACGCGCCGTCGAGGCGCGCGGCCTCGCGCAGCTCGGACGAGATCGCCTGCAGCCCGGCGAGATAGATGATCGCGTAGTAGCCGGTCGTGCGCCAGACGCGCATCGCCACCAGCGCATAGGGCGCCGTCGCCGGGTCGCGCAGCAGCGCCGGGATCTCGATGCCGAGCGGCGCCAGCAATTTCGCAAGCAGGCCGATGTCGCCGGCATAGACGAGCTGGAAGATCACCGCAGCGACGACCATCGACAGGGTCATCGGCAGGAAGAATGCGGTGCGGAAGAACTGGCGCAGCCGCATCCAGCCGGAATCGAGCGCGAGCGCAAGCGAAAGCGCGGCGGTGTTGGCGATCGCGACGTAGAGCCCCGCCATCCACAGCGTGTTGCCCAGCGCGGTGAAGAAGCGTTCGTCGTACAGCAGGTTCTCGTAGTTGCGCAGGCCGACCGGGCTGGGCGGCGTGATGCCGCGCCACTCGGTGAACGAATAGAGGAACGACGCCGCGATCGGTCCGGCCCAGAACAGGCCGAACACGGCGAAGAACGGCAGGATGAGCAGATAGGCGGTCGCGGCCCGGCGCGCGCGCATGGAGAAACGAAGCGCCATCGCGCCGGACCCCGCCCCCGCCTCAGCCGTACTGGCGGACCATGGCGGCTTCGAAATCCGCCCAGGCCTGTTCCGGCGCCTTCTGGCCCTGGAACATCGCGTCGATCTGGCGGCCCATCTCGATCTGGACGCGCGGCCAGTCGGCCACGAGGTTGAAGTAGTTCACCTCGCGCCCCTGCAGCGACGCCTCGTACATCGACTGGCCGAGGAAGCCCTGGGGTTCGCGCAGCCGCGCGTCGGCCTGCGCGCGCACCGACGTCGGATAGCCGTAGCCGTTCTGCCACAGCCCGACCTGGGCATCGACATCCGACGAGAGATACTGCGCCCACTTCGCCGCCGCCGCCTGGTTGCGGCTCTGTCGCGGGATGACGAGGACGCTGCCGCCCCAGGTGCCGACCGCCGGCGGGCCGTCCGCGCTCCAGCGCGGGAATGGCTGCACCTTCCACTTGCCGCGGTCGGCGCGCGCCTCGGTCTCGAGGCGGTCGAGGCCCCAGTTGCCGGAATGCAGCGCCGCCAGCCGCCCCTCGCGGATCGCCACGAAGTGCTCGGGCGAATTGTGGGTGACGAGCAGCGAGATCTCGTGCGTGCGCACGAGGTCGAAATAGAAGCGCATGACCTCCGCCGCGCGGCGGTTCTGCCGCACCGTCTTGCCGGCCTCGTCGAACAGCTGCACCCCGGCGCCTTCCATGTAGCCGGTCAGGTTGGCGAAGCCGACCGCGCCCGGCGAGACCTGGTGCATGTAGATGTTGCGCTGGCGGTCGCGCACGCGCTTGCCCGCCTCGACCCACTGCGCCCAGGTGTCGATCGGCGCGGTGATGCCCTTTTCCGCGAAATAGTCCTGGCGATAGAACATCACCGCCGCGTTCTGGATGTAGGGGAAGCCGAAATAGCGGTTGTTGTGCTTGAGGCGCGTGCGCAGGCGCGGCGAGAAATCCGCCTCGCGCGGCGCGACATGCTCGGTGACCTCGGACAGGCCGCCGGTCGGCGGATAGGTGGGGAAGCGGCTCTCGATCAGCAGGCCGACATCGGGCGCGCCGACGCCGGTCGCCATCGCGACCAGGATCTTGTCCTGGATCTCCTGCGGATTGAGGTTGAGGATCTCGACCTCGATGTCCGGGTTGCGTTCGCGGAAACGCGGATAGACCGCCTGCGCGCCGCGCGCATGCTCGCTCCAGCACCAGTAGGTGATCTTGGTCGTCCGCGCCTGGGCGATGGCCGGGGCCCTGGCCGCGGCCAGGCCGACCGTGCCGGCGGCGGCGCCGGCCAGGAAGCTGCGTCTCTTCATCGGTTTCCTCCGCTCGTTCGTTCTGACTTACGTGTAGATCGCGCCGGTGCGTTCCTTGCGCGGCTGCTGGCGCCCGGCGATGTGCCTGATCGCCTCGACGTCGATGTCGACGCCCAGTCCGGGCCCGTCGGGCACCTTGTAGAACCCGTTCTCGATGGCGAGCGCAGGCGACGAGAGGCGGTCGCGCGCTTCGCGCTGCAGCTCCATCTGCTCGAGGATGAGGAAGTTCGGGATGACGGCGGCGAGATGCAGCGAGGCCGCGACGCAGATCGGCCCGCCCGGATTGTGCGGCGCGACCTGGATGTTGTACGCGTCGGCCATCGAGGCGATGCGGCGCAGTTCGGTGATGCCGCCGCAATGCATGACGTCGGGCTGCGCGATGCGGCAGCCGGCGAGTTCGAACAGTTCGCGGAATTCCTGGCGCGACAGCAGGCGCTCGCCGGTCGCGATCGGCGTCGACAGCCGGCCCTGGAGCTGCGCCATCACCTTGGCGTTCTCGAACGGGATCGGCTCCTCGAACCAGAACGGGTCGTAGGGTGCCAGCGCGCGGTCGAGCCGCTCGGCCGAACGCGGCGACAGGAACTCCGAGCACTCGACCATGATGTCGATGTTCGGACCGGCCGCCTCGCGCGCCGCCGCCATCATCTCGGCCGCGCGGGCGATCGCCGCGGTCTCGCCGGCACGCAGGGCTTCGTAGGTGACCGCGATCCACTTGAACGCGGTGTAGCCGCGGCGCACCGCCTCGCGCGCGCCGGCCGCCGCCGCTTCCGGGGTCGCCGCGCCGCTGAGCCAGTGGCTGGCGTAGCAGCGCACGCGGTCGCGATGCGCGCCGCCGAGCAGGCGATGCACCGGCACGCCGAGCCGCTTGCCCTCGAGATCCCACAGCGCGATGTCGAGCGCCGACAGCGCGGTCTGCGCGACGCAGCCGCCGCGCCAGCGCCACATGTTGTAGAGGCGGTGCCAGTGCCGCTCCGGTCCGGCCGGGTCGTGGCCGATGAGGTGGCTGGCATAGTCGTCGATCGCCGCCTCGACCGCGGCGACGCCGCCATGCAGCGAACCCTCGCCCCAGCCGTACAGGCCCTCGTCGGTGCGCACGCGCACCAGCAGCCAGTTGCACCAATCGACCCACAGCGTGAACCGGTCGACTCCGACGATCTTCACGGGCGTCCGCCTCTTGATTTGATCACAAAAACGCGCGAACGCCCGTTTCTGTTGTGATTTTTCCCAGAGAACGTAAAATGTGATCACAAACTAAGCGCGGCACCCTGGCAATGTCAATCCCCTCGGAAACCCCGTCCGACCTGCCGGCGCCCTCGATCGGCGACCGGATCGTGCAGGCGATCCGCCGCGACATTTTCGACGGCGTGCTCGCCTCGGGTTCGCGGATCAAGATCCGCGACCTCGCGGTCCGCTATGCGGTGAGCGAGATGCCGGTGCGCGAGGCGCTGCGCCAGCTCGAGGGCGAAGGGCTGCTCGATGCGCAGCCGCATCGCGGCGCGACCGTCGTCGCGATCGACGAGACCTTCATCCGCAACGTCTATGAAATGCGCGAGGCGCTGAGCGGCATGGTGGCCGCGGCCGCCGCGACGCGCGCCACCGCGTCCGAGCGCGAGGCCCTGCGCGCCGCGATGGTCGCGCACGAGCGCGCGGCGGAGACCGGCGACGACGACGCAATTCTCACCGCCGACCGGAACTTCCACGCCATCCTCGACCGCATGGCCGCCAACCCGGTCGCCGACCGCGCGATGGCGATGGGGCGCGGCCTCACCGAATCGCTTCGCGCGCGCTGCGGCTTCGGCGGCGACCGCCGCGCCCAGACCGTCGCGGAGCATCGCGCGCTCGTCGCGGCGATCGTCGCCGGCGACGCGCGCGGCGCCGAACTCTTCGCACGCGTCCACGTCGCCGCCGCACGCGCCGACCTGCTGCGCCAGTTCAAGGCGACGGCGGGATAGGTCCGGCGCGGTCGGCATCCGGTTTGCCGCGCCGCCCGCCGCGCACGCACCTATAATGGCGGCGCCGGCCGCCCCTCGGGACGACGGCACCCCACCGGAGGCGCGGCATGCCCGAAGCGAGCTACGACGACGTTCCCTATCCCGGATACGCCTTCGCCTCCACGCACCCGGATTCGCTGGCGACAGTCGCCCATCTGCACGGCCTCGACGTGCCGCACGTCGCGCGGTCGCGGGTGATCGAGTTCGGCTGCGGCAACGGCGGCAATCTCATTCCGATCGCATCGGCGTTTCCGGCCGCGCGTTTCTTCGGCATCGACATCGCGCCGGGCGCCATCGCACACGGTCGCGCCGAGGCAGCGTCGCTGGGCCTGACCAACATCGAGTTCGCGGTCGGCGACATCGCCACCTTCACGAGCGCGCACCGCTTCGACTTCGTCATCGCGCATGGCGTCTACTCCTGGGTGCCGGAGCCGGTGCGCCGCCGACTTCTGGCGCTGTACGGCGAGCTCCTGAGCGAGCGCGGGCTCGGCTTCCTCAGCTTCGCCGCCTATCCCGGCGGCCATCTCACGGCAATGCTGCACCACATGGCGAAGTTCCACGCCCGCGATGCCGCCGACCCGCGCGCCGCCATCGCAGCGGCGCGCGACTTGCTGCGGATGGTCGCCGCAGCCGCGACCGCCAGCGATCCGGCCCAGGCGAGCTTGCGCCGCGATGCGCTTCGCATGGCCGATCTCGACGATGCGCTCATCGCCCATGATGTGCTGTCCGATACGCACCATTGCGCGTGGCTCCACGACATCGCCGCGCAACTGCGCGAACTCGGCCTGCAATACGTCGCCGACGCCCGGCTGACGCCGCAGGTCGCCATCAGCGGCCTGCCGCATGTCGAGCGCTTCGTCGCTCTCGGCGGCGACGACGCCGTCCTGCGCGCGCAGTATCTGGACTTCGTGCGGGTCAACCGCTTTCGCGAGATCGTCATCGCACGCGCGGGAACGAAGCCGGCGCTGGCGCCGCGCGCCGATCGCCTCGATCCGGTGCGGCTGCGCGCCGATATCGCGCCGGAGGGCGCAACGCCGTCGCTGGCGCCCGGCGCGGCTGTGCGGTTCAACGTCCGCACCGGATCGGGCCTCACGATCGACGATCCGCTGGCAAAGGCGGCGCTGCTCGCGATCGCCGCCGCCTATCCGCGCGGCCTCCTTCTGGGCGAAATCGTCGCCGCAAGCGTCGGCGCGCTGCGCGCGGCGGGCTTCGACTCCGCGATGCCGGCCGACCCGGCAGCGCATCTGGCGGAGGCGCTGTCCGCCCTGCTCGGCGGCGACCTGCTCCAGCCCGCGCTCAACGAGCCGCCCAT
>JAEUKZ010000295.1 GCA_016793045.1 Alphaproteobacteria bacterium | reverse complement strand
AGAAGTTCGGCATCAAGATGCCGATCGAGCGCTGGACCCAGGAAGTGAACGAGGGCAAGGCGCCGGCCGAGAACTACTTCGTGCTGAAGAATCTCTGCCTCAGGATCGAAGAGCTGGTCGCCGCCAAGGCCGCCTGAGCGGGCCGGCAGCACAGCCGCCGGGGCGCGGCCGCCGATGCGGCTCGAATATTTCCAGATGGTCGACCGCGTCGAGGAGGTGGCCCCGCAGGAGGGCCGCATCCGCTGTCGCGCGGTCGTGCCCGACGCGTCGCCGGTCTTCGAAGGGCATTTTCCCGGCCATCCGATCATGCCCGGGGTGCTGCTGATCGAGACGATGGCGCAGACCTCCGGCTATCTTCTGCTCGCCATCAACGGGTTCGCGCGCATGCCCTTCCTGGTCGAGGTCAAGAGCGGCAAGCTGCGCAGCTTCGTGCCGCCGGGCACGGTGCTGACGGTGCACGCGCAGCTCGAGCACGAGGGCTCCGGCTACGCGGTCACCAAGGCGCGCATCCTGGCGGCGGACAAGCCGATCGCCGACGCCGAGATCCGCTTCGTGACGCAGCCTTTTCCGGCCCCCGAGCTGGAGGCCGCGATGCGCGAACAGGCCCGGCGGATCGGGCTCTTCTGAACGGCGGCAGGACACGGCGCGCGCATGACCAATGACGTCTGGATCACCGGAACCGGCCTCGTCTCCGCGCTCGGCGAAGGCGACGAAGGCCACTGGGCGGCGCTGAGCGATCCGGCGCGCTGGCGCCAGGCGATCGATTCGGAAACGTTCAAGCCGTTCCACGTCCACCCGATCCGCACGATCGACCTCGACCGCTACATCCCGCGCAAGGGCGACCAGCGCCAGATGGGGCCGCTGCAGCAGTACGGCGCCTATGCCGCCGGCATGGCGCTCGCCGCCGCCGGCATCGCGGGCAACGCCGACCTGCTGAAGAACACCCATCTCGTCGTCGCCTCGACGGGCGGCGAGCGCGACGAAGCGCTCGACGGCCAGATCGTCGCGTCGCTGACCGAGAAGCCCGACCGCGAGGTCCTGCTCAACGAGCAGCTTTCGACCGGGCTCCGGCCAACCCTGTTCCTCGCCCAGCTGCCCAATCTGTTTGCCGGCAACATCTCGATCGTCCACGGCGTCTCGGGCTCGAGCCGCACGTTCATGGGCGAGGAAGCCGCCGGCATCGATGCGCTGCGCGTCGCCTTCGAGCGCATCGGGGCCGGCCAGGGCGACTGCTTCCTGATCGGCTCCGCCTTCAACGCCGCGCGCCGCGACTCGATGCTGGTCTTCCAGCCGGCGCTGCTCGCCGACGCGATGACGAGCCTGTGGCACCGGCCGACCGGCGGCATGACGCTCGGCTCGATGGGCACGTTCCTTGTCGCCGAATCGCGCGCCCATGCCGAGGCGCGCGGCGCGCGACCGCTCGCCCGCCTTCGCGCGGTGATGAACGACCGCTGCCGGCGCGAGCCCGGCGCCGCGAGCGCCAACGCGCAGCGCCAATGGGATGCGATCGCGCCGCTGCTCGGCGACGCGCCGCTCGGGCTGATGAGCGGCGCCTCGGGCGCCGGGCCGATCACCGGCGAGGAGCGCGATTTCCTGGAGCGGCGCGCCGGCAAGGCGCCGCTCGCCGTGCGCGGCACCGCGGCGGCGATCGGGCACGGCATGGAAGCCTCTTTCCTCGCCAACGTCATCCTTGCTATCTCCTGCGTCGGCCGCGGCAGCGTCTTCCCGGCGCTCGATCCGGACGAACCCATCGAGGCCACCGCCGCTTCGGGCGTGCGTCAGGCGGTCGTCACCGGCTGGGGCCACTGGCGCGGCGAGGGTCTGGCGCTGGTCGAGGCGGTGTAATTTTCGGAATCCGGCGAGGCG
This sequence comes from Alphaproteobacteria bacterium, assembly GCA_016793045.1. Taxonomy (GTDB): domain Bacteria; phylum Pseudomonadota; class Alphaproteobacteria; order CACIAM-22H2; family CACIAM-22H2; genus JAEUKZ01. Next base: position 3,904 of record JAEUKZ010000295.1, on the reverse strand, counting down.
GGCGCGGCTGCGCCCTCACCCGCGCCGCATTCGGAGCAGCCGCCGCTCCAACTCCCCCTCTCCCGCCCGGCGGGAGAGGGGTGCAACGCACGATCGCGCCGAAGCGCAATGCGGGTGAGGGTCGCAACAGGAAAGGGATTGGCGCATGGGCAGCAACACGGCAGGCCGTCCGGTCGCGATCACGGGCATCGGCATCCTCACATCGCTCGGCCGCGGCCGCGCCGAGAACTGGGCGCGGCTCGCCGCCGGCACGTCGGGCATTCACCGGCTGACGCGCTTCCCGACCGAAGGGCTGCGCACGACGATCGGCGGCTCGGTCGACTTCATGCCGCTCGAGCCGTTCAGCGCGCCGGCGCTCAGCCATGCGATGGCGCGCGAGGCGGCGATCGAGGCGCTGGCCCAGAGCGGCCTCGGCGAGCCGCAGGCCGGCCGGCGCCGCTTCCCCGGCGAGCTTTTCCTTGCCGCGCCGCCGGTCGAGCACGAATGGCCGCAGCGTTTCGGCCTCGCCCACAAGCATCCCGGCGGCGCGTCGAGCTACGACGACCTGCTCGACGCCGCCAAGCAGGATTCGGGCGCGCTGCACGACGACTTCCTGTTCGGCACGATCGCCGAGCGCCTGGCCGACGAGTTCGGCACGTCGGGGTCGCCGATCACGCTGTCGACCGCCTGCGCATCGGGCGCCACCGCGATCCAGCTCGGCGTCGAGGCGATCCGCCGCGGCCAGACCAAGGCAGCGCTGTCGATCGGCACCGACGGCTCGATCCACGCCGAATCGCTGATCCGGTTTTCCCTGCTCTCCGCGCTGTCGACGGCGAACGAGATCCCCCAAGGCGCCGCCAAGCCGTTTTCGAAGAACCGCGACGGCTTCGTGATGGCCGAGGGCGCCGCGGCGCTGGTTCTCGAGGACGTCGAGCATGCGAAGGCGCGCGGCGCCACGATCCTGGCGCTGATCCGCGGCTGCGGCGAGGCGGCGGACACCTTCCACCGCACGCGCTCGCACCCGTCGGGCGACGCCATCGTCGCGGCGATCAGCGCCGCGATCGCCGATGCCGGCCTCAAGCCGGAGGACATCGGCTACATCAACGCCCACGGCACCGGCACGCCGGAAAACGACAAGATGGAAGGGCTTGGCGTGCAGCGCGTCTTCGGCCCGCGCGGCGAAACGCTGCCGATCAGCTCCAACAAGTCGATGATCGGCCACACGCTGACCGCGGCCGGCGCGGTCGAGGCGGCGTTCTCGGTGATGACGATCCAGAACCAGCTGCTGCCGCCGACCATCAACTACACGCCCGATCCCGCGCTGCCGCTCGACGTCGTGCCGTTCACCGCGCGCAAGGCGACGGTGGAGTTCGTGCTGTCCAACTCCTTCGGCTTCGGCGGCCAGAACGTGTCGCTGGTGATCGGCGCCGCGCCGTGAACGGAGCGGTCCTCGTCACCGGCGGCAGCGGCGGCATCGGCAGCGCCACCGTGCGGGCCCTCGCCGCGCGCGGCTTCGCGGTGACGTTCACGTACCGCTCGGCCGCCGCGAAGGCGCAGGACCTCGCCGCCGAACTGCCGGGCTCCAGCGCGATCGCCTGCGACCTCGCCGAGCGCGGCCAGGTCGAGGCGCTGGCGGCGCAGATCGAGGCGCGCGAGACGCCGCTGTTCGGGCTCGTCCACAACGCCGGCACGACCTACGACGCGCTCGCCGCGATGGTCGACCAGGACGCCGCCGAGCGCGTGATGCAGGTCAACCTGTGGGCGCTGATGCGCCTGGTGCGCGCCGCGGTGCGCGGCATGACCGCCGCGCGCCAGGGCCGCATCGTCGTCATCGGCTCGCTCACCGCGATGCGCGGCTCGCGCGGCAATTCGGCCTATGCCGCGAGCAAAGCGGCGCAGCTGGGATATCTGCGCACGCTCGTCGGCGAGGTCGCGAAGCGCGGCGTCACCGCAAACTACGTCGCGCCCGGCTTCATCGACACCGACATGCTCGGCCCCTATGGCGACTACAAGGCGAAGCTCGAGGCGCAGATCCCCGCCGGCCGCTACGGACGGCCGGAAGAGGTCGCGGCCTGCGTCGGCTTCCTGCTCTCGCCCGACGCCGCCTATGTCAACGGCGCGACGCTGACGGTCGACGGCGGGCTCGGCGTCGCCATCGCGGCGCAGCGGTGACGCGATGAAGGCGCTGCGCCTGCTCGCCGACCGCAAGGTCGAGCTCGCCGAGCTGCCCGAACCCGGGCCGCCCGGCGAGGGCCAGGCGGCCGTGCGCATGGCGGCGGTGGCGCTCAACCACATCGACGTCTGGGGCTGGCGCGGCATGGCCTTCGCGCGCCGCGCGCTGCCGATCACCGTCGGCGTCGAGGGCGTGGGCACGGTCGAGGCGCTCGGGCCCGGCGCCGCCCCTGCGCTCGCCGGCCGGCGCGTCGCGGTCTATGGCGGCCTCACCTGCGGCGCCTGCAAGCCCTGCCTGCAGGGCCGCGACAATCTCTGCGACAACGTTGCGGGGATTCTCGGCTTCCACGTCGACGGCCTCGCGGCCGAGCGGATCGTCGTGCCGGCACGCAACCTGATCGCGATTCCCGACGGGCTCGACTGGGTCGACGCCGCCTGCGCGCCGCTCACCTTCGCGACCGTGCAGCACATGCTGTTCGACAACGCGAAGCTCGAGGCGGGCGAGACGATCCTCGTCCACGCCGCAGGCTCGGGCATCGGCTCGACCGCGATCAAGATGGCCAAGCGCATCGGCGCCACCGTGATCGCCACCGCCGGCAGCGACGCCAAATGCGCGCGCGCGCTCGAACTCGGCGCCGACCACGCGATCAACTACCGCGACGAACGCTTCGAGACCAAGGCGCGCCGGCTCACGGGCAAGCGCGGCGTCGACGTTGTGTTCGAGCATGTCGGGCCCGACACCTGGTCCGGCAGCCTGCTGTCGCTCGCGCGCGGCGGCCGGCTGGTGACCTGCGGCGCGACGACCGGCATCACGGCGCCGACCAACCTGATGCATCTCTATACGCAGCAGCTGCGCATCTTCGGCTCGTTCGGGGCGAGCCACCGCAACGTGCGCGAGAGCCTCGACAAGATGGCGGCCGGCGTCACGCCAGTGATCGACACCGTGGCGACGCTGGCCGGACTCGCGCCGGCGCTCGAGCGCCTCGAAAGCCGCGACGTCTTCGGCAAGATCGTGCTGAGGATCGCATAGGCCCGGACGACGGAGGATCGGACATGAGCCTGGAGTTCCTGCTGACCTCGCTCGTCATCGTCGCTTCGCCGGGGACCGGCGTGCTCTACACGCTGGCGGCGGGGCTGTCGCGCGGCAGCCGCGCGAGCGTCGTCGCGGCGTTCGGCTGCACGCTCGGCATCGTGCCGCACATGGCGGCCGCGATCATGGGGGCGGCGGCGCTGCTGCACACCAGCGCGCTCGCCTTCGAGACGTTCAAGGTTCTCGGCGTCGCCTATCTGCTCTACATGGCGTGGAGCACGCTTAGGGAGCACGGCGCGCTCAGCGTCGAGAAGGAGGTCGGCGCCCGCTCGGCCGTGCAGGTGACGATCCACGCCGTCCTGATCAACATCCTCAATCCGAAGCTGTCGATCTTCTTCTTCGCCTTCCTGCCGCAGTTCGTCAGCGCGGACGAGGCGCAGCCGCTCGCCCACATGCTTGGCCTCAGCGCCGCGTTCATGGCGATGACCTTCGCGGTCTTCGTCGTCTACGGGCTGTTCGCCGCGGCGGTGCGCGACCACGTCATCGCGCGGCCGCGCGTGCTCGCCTGGATGCGCCGCGCCTTCGCCGGCGCCTTCGTGGCGCTCGGCGCCCGGCTCGCGCTCGCCGAGCGCTGACCGGGCGCCGGACCGCCGCTACTTCGCGAAGCCGAACGCGCCGGCCCAGGGGCCGAACTGCTGCGTCGTCACGCCGTTGCGCGTCGAC
>JAEUKZ010000270.1 GCA_016793045.1 Alphaproteobacteria bacterium | reverse complement strand
GCTGCTGATCCTCGGCTTCCTGCACGTCTACGGGAACATCGGGGCGGCGCGGCACATCGGCGCGATCTATGTCGCGTTTCTCGGGTTCCTGTGGTTCGCCCGGATGCGCAGCGGCGGCGCCCTGGTCCGCCGGCCCGCTCCGGCCCTGAGCGCGGCCGTTCTGCTGGCGGCCGGCGCGGCGGGCGGGTTGGGGGCCGCTCAGACCGCGTTGTCGCGCCCGTTCTCGCGCGGCGCGGATGTCGCATCGTTCCTGCGCGCAACCTACCCGGCGGATGTGTTCGTCATCGGCGCGGTCGACTTCGCGAGTTCGGCCGTCGCCGGCGCGCTGTCGCGGCCGATCTATTATCCCGCGTGCGACTGTCTGGGCACGTTCATCCGCTGGAACACGCAGCGCCGCGGGATGTCCGACGTCGCGCCCGAGTCGCCGCTGTGGCCGCGGATCGCGGCGCGGCTTGCCGCCGTGCCGTCGCGCACCGCCGTTCTGCTCGCCGGCCGGCCGGTCGCGCCGGACGAGGTGCAGCGCGCGCATCCGGACCTTGCGATCGTGGCGCGCGGCGAGTTCCTCGGCGCCATCGTCCCCGCCGAGCAGTTCTATGTCTACGAGGTGACGTTCGGCGGCGCGCGGCCGCGCTCGTAGCGCCTATGCGGCGAGGGCGCGGTCGACGAACTCGAGCCGGTCCTGACCCCAGAACAATTCCTCGCCGTAGGCGAAGGTCGGCGCACCGAAGACACCGCGGTCGATCGCCTCCTGGGTGTAGGCGTCGAACAGCGCCTTGGTCTCCGGCTCCGCCGCGGTGGCGGCGAGCAGCGCGGCATCGCGGCCCTGTTCGCGCGCGATCATCTTGAGCGTCTCGGGGTCGGCGATGTTGCGGTCCTCCGCCCACACCGCGCGCATGATGGCGCCGGCGAGCGCCAGCGCGCCGAGTTCCTTGCGGTCGGCGGCGATGATCAGCAGCGAGGCCGGCGCCGCATCCGGCGGAAAGAACTTCGGCTGCAGGTTGAGCGGAATGCCCAGGAAGGCGCGCCAGCGCTTCAGCTCCATCATGCGGTAGGATTGGCGCTGCGGCGCGCGCTTGGCGAGCGGCAGCCCGCCCGAGACCGGGAAGATGCGCCCGAAATCGACCGGCTTCACGTTGATATGGGCGCCGTGGCGCTTGGCGATGTCGACGAATCGCTGGTGGCCCAGATACGCCCAGGGCGAGGCCGGGGTGAAATAGTAGTCGATGGTCTTGGCCAAGGGCCGATCCTCCTGACGTGGTGCGGTCTGTCGCCGCGCGTCGCCGTTACCAGCCCGGCTTGAATACCATCAGAGCGAAGACGATGACCAGCCCGACAAAGGCCGGCCAGCCGAGCGCAAACCACGCGCGGTAGAGCGCGAAATAGGCGGGCGGCAGCGGCGCGCCGTCCTGCGCGGCTCGGGCCGCCAGCCGCGCCATGCGGAGCTGCAGCACGACGACGACGGCCCAGCACACGCCGGCGAGCGCGTAGAGCCCGTAGGCCGCCAGCAGCCACGGGGCGTGCGGGTCCCAGCCCGCCGCCAGCACCAGCGCGACGCCGGACAGCGGCTGGACGAGGCCTGCCGGCAGGGTGCACAGCCAGTCGGCGCGCACGACGTTGCGCGTCACCACCGCGATCGCGCGCACGTCGCCGGAGCGCTGTGCGAGCACCATCTGCAGCGCGGTGCCGAGCCCGGTGCCGAACAGCACCGTCGACGACAGGATGTGGACCCATTTCAGCGCCAGGACCGGGTCGATCATCGGTCGTCGCCCATCGCCATCCACGCGAGGATCGCCGCCAGGATCGGCAGGTTCTTGAGCAGCGGCCCGAACGGATCGAGCCACAGCGCGGGCGCCGCGACGCTCAACGCGATCGTATAGCCAAGCACGACGGCAAGCTGGATCGTGCCGGCGTGCGCGGCGCGGCGGCCGCTCGCGACCAGCGCCGCGATCGCCAGATCGAGCAGCGATGCCGCGATGCCGAGCGCGCCGGCGAAACCTGCCGGCACGCCGAGCAGGGCGGCCGTGGCCGCGGCGGGCACGGTGAGGCCGACCAGGCCCGAAACCAGCCAGAGCAGGGCCAGGGCGACGGTGAGCAGCGGCCGCACGAAATAGAGCCGCGCGTGCCAGCGGTCCTGGACCTGCGCGGGCCGGCCGGCCAGCGCATCGGCAAAGCGGCGCGGCGTGAAGCCGATCGCATCGATGAACGGCTCCGGCGCGGCGGCATTGCCGTGCTGAAGCTGGGCGAGCGAGGTGCTGCGCAGCGGCCCGGCGCCGGTGAGGTCGCCGAGCCGACACGCCGCGCGGACGAGGCCGAGCGGCAGCCGCAGCAGGCGCGCCGGCGCGAAGCCGAGCCAGGCGCGCAGCGCCGACAGGATCTCCGCCATGGTCAGGCGCTCGGGCCCGACCGGTTCGAGCGTGACGCGCAGCGGGCCGGGCCGCTCGATCAGCACGCGGACGGCGCGCGCCAGGTCCTCGGCATGGATCGGCGAAAACGGCTGCGATCCGTCGCCGACGACCGGCGTGCACAGCGGCAGCCCGGCGAGCCCGCGCAGCAGCGACGTGCCGCCATAGGACCCGGCGGCGTAGACGAGCGACGGCCGCAGGACCGCCCAGTCGAGCGGCGCCGCGCGCAGCGCGTCCTCGCCGCGCAGCTTCGAGGCCGCGTAGTCGGTACCGGCGCCTTCGTTCGCGCTGATCGCCGAGATGTGGATTACCCGGCGCACGTCCGCTTCGACGCAAGCCGCGAACAGCGCCGCCGGCGCGCGGTGATGGATCGCCTCGCTCGACTGCCCGCCGCCGTCCTGCAGCACGCCGACGCAGTTGACCACCGCGTCGATGCCGGCGAGCCGCGGCCGCCAGACCGCCGGATCGGTCTCCGCGTTGAAGTCGACCGCGAGGCTGCCCGGCAGCTTCCGTCGTGTCGCCGGCACGACGTCGTGACCGGCTTGGCGCAGCGCCGCGGCGACATGGGCGCCGATGAAGCCGTTGGCGCCGGCGACGAGAACGCGCATTCAGGCCTTCGGCGCGGCGGCCTTCGCCGCCTCGCGCGCGCGCAGCTCGCGGCGCATGATCTTGCCAGTGGCGGTGAGCGGCAGCGCTTCGACGAACTCGACCAGCCGCGGATACTCGTGCGCGGCGAGGCGCGAGCGGACATGGTCCTGGATCGCGCGCGCGAGCGCCGCGTCGCCGGCGACGCCGGGCTTGAGAACGACGAAGGCCTTGACGATCTCGGTGCGCAGCGCGTCGGGCACGCCGATCGCCGCCGCCATCGCCACCGCCTCGTGGCGCAGCAGGCAATCCTCGATCTCGGCCGGGCCGATGCGGTAGCCGGCCGAGGTGATGACGTCGTCGGCGCGGCCTTCGTACCAGAAGTAGCCGTCCGCATCGCGCCGGCCGATGTCGCCGGTGAGCAGCCAGTCGCCGGCGAATTTCTCCGCGGTCGCCTTGGGGTTGTTCCAGTAGCGCAGGAACATCACCGGGTCGGGGCGCCGGATCGCGATCTGGCCGGACGTGCCGTCGGCGACCTCGTTGCCCGCGCCGTCGACCACGCCGACGCGATGGCCGGGCACCGCGCGCCCCATCGCGCCGGGCCTGACGTCCATCAGCACGGCGCAGTTGCCGACCACGAGATTGCATTCGGTCTGGCCGTAGAACTCGTTGATCGTCAGGCCGAAGGCGTCGCGGCCCCAGTCGAGCAGCGCGTCGCCCAGGGTCTCGCCGCCGCTGCCGATGCTGCGCAGCCGGACGCCCGGATGCGGCTTCGGCCCGGCCTGCCGCATCAGCTTGAGCGCGGTCGGCGGGAAGAAGACGTTGCGCACCGCGTGGCGCGCCATCAGCGCCATCGCCGCGTCGGGGTCGAACTTCTGGAAGCGGTGCGCGACGACCGGCACGCCGTGGAACCAGGCCGGCATCAGCACGTCGAACAGGCCGCCGATCCACGCCCAGTCCGCAGGCGTCCAGAAGCAGTCGCCCGGCTGCGGGAAGAAATCGTGCGGGAATTCGACCCCTGGCAGGTGCCCGAGCAGGATGCGGTGGCCGTGCAGCGCGCCCTTGGGCGCACCGGTGGTGCCCGAGGTGTAGATGATCACCGCCGGATCGTCCGCGGCGGTGTCGGCCGGCGTGAAGCGCGTCGCGGCGCGATCGACGACGGCCTGGAAATCCTGCGCGCCGGGGCCGCCGCCGACTGCGATCACCGTCGCCAGATCGGGCAGGCGGTCCCGCAGCGCGGCAATGGTTTCGGCCCCGGCGCTGTCGGTGATGACCGCCCGCGCGCCGCTGTCGGCGAGGCGATACTCGATCGCCTCGGCGCGGAACAGCGCGAACAGCGGCACCGCGACGAAGCCCGCCTTGTACACGGCAAGATGGGCCAGCGCGGTCTCCGGCGATTGCGGCAGGTAGATGCCGACGCGGTCGCCGCGCGCGAGACCGAGCCCCGCGAGCGCATTGGCGAGGCGGTTGGAGAGGTCGCGCAGAGCGGCGAAGCTGTAGCGCCGCGTGGTGCCGCTCTCGTCCTCGAAGACCAGCGCGGTGGCGTCGGGCCGCGCCTCGGCATGGCGGTCGCAGGCATCGACGCCGATGTTGATTCGCGCCGGAATCGTCCAGCGGAACGCGCGCGTCAGGGCTTCATAGCTTTCGGCACGGGTGAGCATGGCACGATGATAGCGGAGCCGGTGCCCGACGCGGTAGAGAAGGTGCCGGGACCAGCAAAGCGGAGGCCCGATGTTTCTGCCCGACCTGCTGCGCGGCAAGCGCATTCTCATCACCGGTGGCGGCACCGGGCTCGGCAAGAGCATGGGCAGGCGCTTCCTCGAGCTCGGCGCCGGTCTGGTGATCTGCGGGCGGCGCGGGGCGGTGCTCGACGAGGCGGCGGCGGAGCTGCGCGCGGCGACCGGCGGCACCGTCGCGACCCAGGTCTGCGACATCCGCGACGCCGCGGCGGTCGACGCGCTGATCGAGCGCGCCTGGGCGGACGGACCGCTCGACGGGCTGGTCAACAACGCCGCCGGCAATTTCATCGCCCGCAGCGAAACCCTCAGCCCGCGCGCGGTCGACGCGGTGCTCGGCATCGTGCTGCACGGCGCCGCCTACGTGACGCTCGCCTGTGGCAGGCGCTGGATCGCCGCCAAACGGCCGGCGACCGTGCTGTCGATCGTCACCACCTATGCCTGGACCGGCTCCGCCTATGTCGTGCCGTCGGCGATGGCGAAGGCCGGGGTGCTGGCCATGACGCGCAGCCTCGCGGTCGAATGGGGCCGTGCCGGCATCCGCCTCAATGCCATCGCGCCGGGGCCGTTTCCGACCAAGGGCGCGTGGGAACGGCTGGTGCCGCGGCCCGACCTCGCCGCGGAGTTCGAGACCCGCAACGCGCTCGGCCGTGTCGGCAAGCACGACGAGCTGGCGGACCTCGCGTCCTATTTGATGTCCGATCGATCGGGCTATATCACCGGGGACTGCATCACCATCGACGGCGGCGAATGGCTCAAGGGGGCGGGGCAGTTCAACTTCCTCGACCGCCTGGGCGCCGACGACTGGGATGCGATGAAGCCGAAGAAGGGCTGAGGGCGCGCCAACCGTGTTGTTGTTCTATCTCCTCGTCGGCGCCGTCGCGCTCTACGTCGCGCACTATGGCTGGCGCAGCATCCAGGGCAAGTCGTCGGCCGATCTCGCCCAGCTCATCGCCAACGGCATCGGCATCGTCGTCGCGCTGTTCGGCATCTTCATGACGATGACCGGCCGGGCCGCCACCGGCATCGAGACGATCCTGATCTCGCTGCTGCTCTTTCTGCCCTGGCGCAACCTCATCGCCCGCTGGAAGGGCGAGGCGGTGCCGAACGGCGAGGGCGGGGCGCAGGCGCCGCCGCCCAATGCCGGGCCGATGACCCGCGACGAGGCCTATCGCGTGCTCGGGCTTGAACCCGGCGCCGACGAGGCGGCGATCCGCGAAGCCTACCGCCGGCTGATGGTCCGCATGCACCCCGACCAGGGCGGCTCGACCTATCTCGCCGCCAAGATCAACCAGGCGAAGGACCTGCTGCTCGGCCGCGGCCGTTGATTGCACCCCACCTTCCTAGGTAGGTCGCGGCTGCCCACGCGTTGGGTATAAGTTCGAGCGAGGTTGCGCGCGCGGGATCGGCCCGTCGGATTCGCACGCGACGCGGGAGCGGGGACGATGCGAGGCGCGCTGGCGCTCTTCATTCTGGCGATCGGGCTCGGCCTTGGGTCGGCCTTTGACGTGCCGGCGGCGGCGCAAGGCCGCGAGCGACCGCCGAGCGTGGCGGAAGCCGAGGCGAGGCTCCGCGAAGCCGAGCAGGGGGCAGGGCCGCCGGCCCGGCGCCTGATCGGGCCGCTGATCGGCCTCGGCTGGGCCTATTGGCGGGCCGGGCGCGAGGGCGAGGCGCTGGCGCAGCTTCGCCGCGGCATTGAGCTGATCGACGCGGTACCGCAGCCCAACCGGTCCGTGCTCGGCCGCATGCTCGCCGATGCCGGCTTCATGGCGATGCAGTCCGGCCGCACCACGGAGGCGGCGCAGTACCTCGAGCGTGCGCTGCCGATCGTCGAGCGCGAGCCGCAGCTCCGGTCGGACTCGGCGGTCGCGGGCACCACCTATGCGGCGCTTGCGCAGGTGCGCACGCTGCAGGGTCGTACGCGCGAGGCCCAAGCCCTCGTCACGCGCGCGATCGCGGCGCGCGAGGCGCATGTCCGTGCGCTGGCCGCCCGCGACGCGCCGCCGGACGAGCTCGCGGGGGCCTATGCGCGTCTGGCGCGCACGCACGCCGTTGCCGGCCACGTGCAGGAGGCGATCGATGCCGGTACGCGCGCGGTGGCGCTGGCCGATCGCGGCGGCGATTCGGTCGCGCTCGCCGACATGCTGATGGAGCTCGGGCTCAATCTGCGGGCCGCCAGCCGCTACGGCGAAGCCGAGACGGCGCTGAACCGTGCCGTCGCCATGGCCCAGCGGACGGCCGGCGCGAACGCGCCGCTCCATGTGCGGACTTTGCTCAATCTGGGGCGGCTGCAATTCGAAACCGGACGGCTTCGTCTGGCCGAGGAGACGTTGACGCGCGCCCTGGCGACGGAGACGCGGGCACGCGGCGTCGAAAGCGGCGACGCCGCCCCGGTGCTGGTGCGCCTCGGGCAGACCGCCGCCAGCCTGCGGCGATATCCCGAGGCCGAGCAGTACCTGCTGCGCGCGATCACCCTCTATCAGCGCCGTTTCGGACCCAATCACCAGTCGCTCGGGGTCGCACTGTCGAACCTGGCCCGCGTCTACCGCTTCACCGGGCGCAACGACGATGCCGAGCAGGTGCTGCTGAGGGCGATTGCCATCCACGAGCGCGCCTATGGCGCGGACCACCAGTTCGTCGCCTACAGCCGCAACGATCTTGCGCGCGTCTACATCGCCTCCGGCCGCTACACCGAGGCGCTGGCCGTCGCAACGCGCGCGAAGCAGAGCATGGACCGGGCCGGCGAGGGCCGCGGCGCCGGACACGCGGCGCTGATCCTGTCGATGGCCTATCGCTACACCGGAAAGCTGCCGGAAGCCGAGGCGGCGGCCCGCCAGGCGGTCGACACGCTGCGCCGTTCGCAGGTCGCCAACGCGCCGGCGATCGGCGATGCGCTCCAGAATCTCGGCCGCGCCGTGGCGGCGCGGAACCGGCCGGCCGATGCCGCCGCGCTCTTTCGCGAGTCCGCGGCGATCTACGAGAACGGGATGGGGCCGAACTATCCCGACGCGGCGTGGTCGTACGAGGGGCTGGCGGCGGCGTCGCTGGCGCTCGGCCAGGTCGACGATGCCCTCGCCGCCGGCCGCCGGTCGGCGGCGATCCTGCGCACGCGCAGCGCCCTGGTCGCCGAAGGCCGCGACCAGGACGAGTCGGGCGAGCGGCTGAGCTACCGGTCGGTCTTCGTCACCCATGTCCGCGTCGCGCGCCGGGCCGCCGAGCTCGATCCCGGGCGCGCCGAGGAGCTGACCGCGGAGGCGTTCGGTGCGGTCCAGCAGGCGCAGGCCGGCGGCACGGCGGCGGCGCTGTCGCGCATGGCGGACCGCTTCGCCGCCGCGGACGACGCGCTCGGCCTGCGCCTGCGCGAGCGCGGCGACCTCCAGGAACGGCTCAACGCGCTCGACCGCCAGCTTGCCGACTCGCTGGCCTCGGCCGGCGCCGCGGCGACCGCGGCGCGCACGCGCACGGCGATCGAATCGACACGGCGTGCCCTCGCGGCCCTCGATACCCGCATCGCGCGCGACTATCCGTCCTATCGCCGGCTGATTTCGTCGGAGGGCGTCACGCTGGGCGAGATCCAGCGCGCCTTGCGCGAGGACGAGGCGCTGCTCAACTACCTGGTCGGGCCGCGCGACAGCACCGTGGTGGTGATCCGCCGCGACCGCGCACGCATCCTGACTCTGCCGATCGGTTCGGTGCGCCTGGCGCGCGAGGTGCGGGCGCTGCGCCAGGGGCTCGATCCGAGCGGAGTCACCTCCGTGGAGACGCTGCCGCAGTACGACCTCGCGCGCGCGCACGCGCTCTACGAGGCGGTCTTCGCGCCCGCGCTGCCGCTGCTCGACGGGATCAACCACATCTTCATCGTGCCCGACCGCGCGCTGCAGAGCCTGCCTTTCAACGTGCTGGTGGCCGCGCCGCCGGCGCCGGATGCGCAGGGACACGCGGCCTATCGCGCGGCATCGTGGCTGGCACAGCGCTTCGCCCTGTCGACGCTGCCTTCGGCGTCGGCGCTGCGCGCGCTGCGCGAACTCGCACGGCCGAGCCGCGCCGTCGATCCCTTCGTCGGCTTCGGCGATCCGGACCTCAACGGTCCGCCCGGAGCGACCCGCTCGGTCGATGCGAGCCTGCTCTACCTGCGCTCGGGCCAGGCCAATCTGCGGGCGCTGCGCGAGTTGTCGCCGCTGCCCGAAACCGCGGACGAACTGCGCGCACTCGCGCGAACGCTGGGGGCGGGGGAGAGCGCGCTCTACCTGCGCGGCCGCGCGACGGTGCGCCAGGTCCGCGCGGTCGACCTGTCGCGCTATCGCGTCGTCGCCTTCGCGACCCACGGCCTGACCGCAGGCGAGATATCGGGGATCGCCGAGCCGGGCCTGATCATGACCCCGCCGTCGCAGGCGAGCGCGGAGGACGACGGAATCCTCAATGCGAGCGAGATCGCCGGCCTCCGCCTCGATGCCGATTGGGTGATCCTGTCGGCCTGCAACACCGCCGCCGCGGACGGCGAGCCCGGCGCCGAGGCGCTATCGGGGCTCGCGCGCGCATTCTTCTATGCCGGCAGCCGCGCGCTGCTCGTCTCGCATTGGGCGGTGGCGTCGGAGGCGGCCCAGAAGCTGACGACCGGCACCTTCGCTGCGATCGCGCGCGAACCGGGAATCGGCCGCGCCGAGGGTCTGCGCCGCGCGATGGCAGCGATGATCGAACGCGAGGAGGCTTACATGGCGCACCCGCTGTTCTGGGCGCCCTTCGTCGTCGTCGGTGAAGGCGGCCGCTCGATCGCGGTGCCGGTCGAACCGCCACCCGAAGCGGCGCCAGAGCCGGCCATCGAAGCGGCGGCCGAGTGATGGCGACGGCATCCCACGACGTGCACGACCTCGCACCCCGCGAGCGCGCCGGCGATGCGCCGTCCGCAGCCGGCGAGTTCGGCGCGACGCTGGACGATATAGCGCGGCGGTGCTTCTGCCTGCATGCGCGGATGACCGCGCGGGCGATCACGCGCCGCTACAACGCGGCGCTGGCGCCGCTCGGGCTCGAGATCACGGAGTTTTCGCTGCTGGCGGCACTTGCCGGCGGCGGGGCGCCGTCGATCGCGGCGCTCGCCGAGCGTCTCGCCTTCGAGCGGACGACGCTCGTGCGCAACCTCAAGCGCCTGGCGATGCGCCGTCTGATCGAAAAGGCGGACAGGAACGGCCGGGCGGTCCGATACACGCTGACCGCACTGGGGCGGGGCCTGCTCGAACGGGCCGTGCCGTTGTGGACGGCGACCCAGGACCAGGCCGAATCGCGTCTCGATGACGGCGGTGCCGAGTCGGCCCTCGCTGCGCTCGCGGCGCTGCGGCGCGCGCTGGCGCGCTGACGGAACGCGCGAAGGGCGAAAGCGGTGCGGACGGCGGGGCTCGCCCGCCGTCCGGCACCGGTCAGGCGAACAGCTTGTCGATGTCGGCCTGGGCCGAGCTGGCGGCCTTGGGGGCCGGCGCAGCCGCCTTGGGCGCCGCAGGTGCGGCAGGCGCGGCGGGCGCGGGGACCGGCGGCGCGGCTTGGCTGATGGTTGGGGCGGCCGGAGACTCGGCGCCGTTGAGATGCGCGATGCTCGTCGGCGCGGCCGGCGGCTGGGCCTCGGGGCCGTTGACGGCGGCGGCGGCCGACGCGCCGAGCAGCGCATCGATCTCCGCCTGGCTGTGGCCTTCGCCGGGACGGGCGGGGCCGTTGAGCAGATGCGCGTCGGGACGCATGTCCATCGACGGCGCGGCGGTCGGCTTGGTGTTCTCGTCGACGCCCCAGATCTCGACCATCGCGGCGACGCGCTGCTCGAGGTAGCGCAGCGTGTTGACGACCTTGTTGATGCGCTGGCCGGTCAGGTCCTGGAACGAGCACGCGGTCATGATGTCGGTCGCGAGCGTCGTGATCTCGGCGCTGACGTGCTCGAGCTCGGTCGGCATGTCGCTCGCCAGCGAGAAGATGCGCTCGGAGGCGTTGAGGATGTCGGAGGTCGCGCGCTCGGTGGAGGTCACGATCGCGTCGAGTTCGCCCATCGAGAAGTGGATGCGGCTGTTGCCCGATGCGTCGGCGGTGTCGTCCTTCAGGCGCATCGCGGCGATCTCGCCGCGGCTCTTCTGGATGTACGACGCCATTTCCTGCAGTTCGCGCCGCAGGACCTGCATGTGCGCCTCGCCGCCGGCCTTCTCGATTCGCGACGACGTCCAGTCGCGTACCGAGATCGTGAGGCGCCGCACCTCGTCGACCGCGACGACACGCAGCCGCTGGTCGCGCGCGCGCAGGAATGCGCGGCCGCGGGCCGTGGACGCGAGCGCGTCCTCGATGTCGTAGTACTCTTCGTCGGTCAGCGATACGCGTGCAGTGCCGCTCATGAGCGATCTCCGTTCTTGGTCGGCAGCAGCGTCAGGCGACGGGCCCGAGGACGCTTTCGATCTTCTGCTTGAGCGTCGCCGCGTTGAACGGCTTGACGATGTAGTTGTTGACGCCGGCCTGCTTGGCGGTCACGACGTTCTCGGTCTTGCTTTCGGCCGTCACCATGATGAACGGGACGTCCTTGAGCTTGCCGTCCTTGCGGACTTCCTGGAGCAGCTGGAGGCCGGTCATCGGCTCCATGTTCCAGTCGGAGATGACCATGCCGAAGTTCCCGCCCCGGAGCTTCGAAAGCGCGTCGGCGCCGTCGCTGGCTTCGGTGACGTTCTTGAAGCCGATCTGGTCGAGAAGGTTGCGGAGAATTCGACGCATCGTCGCGTAGTCGTCGACGATCAGAACCTGAGTGGCGGTGATGCTCATTTCGCTCATCCTCTGCGCGATTCGTTGAAACGGCTGCACGGCCGTACGCGAGAGGTCTACCGCGCTCGCGATAATGAATAGTTAATTCGGGCGTGGATAGGCTTTGCGGGCGCACGAAATGGTCACGGCGGGTTTGCTTGCCTGCGTGTGCCCGGTGTGGCAAGAAGCGCCATCGCCGGAACAAAACAACACCGACCTGCGTTGTTCCACCGGCTCCGAGACGACCATCCAGACATGACCAATATGATCCCCCG
Organism: Alphaproteobacteria bacterium; assembly: GCA_016793045.1. Taxonomy (GTDB): domain Bacteria; phylum Pseudomonadota; class Alphaproteobacteria; order CACIAM-22H2; family CACIAM-22H2; genus JAEUKZ01. The sequence goes on along the minus strand of JAEUKZ010000270.1, from coordinate 1,791 downwards.
TGTTCGCAAGGCGATTTTCCCCGTCGGCGGCCTCGGCACGCGCTTCCTGCCCGCCACAAAGGCGATGCCCAAGGAAATGCTGCCGGTCGTCGACAAACCCCTGATCCAGTATGCCGTCGAGGAGGCGCAGGCCGCCGGCATCGAGGAGTTCATCTTCGTGACCGGTCGCGGCAAGACCGCGATCGAGGACCATTTCGACCGCTCCTACGAACTCGAGCGCACGCTCGCCGAGCGCGGCAAGCAGGCCGAGCTCGACGCCGTCAACCGCTGGCTGCCGCCGCCGGGATCGACCGCCTACACCCGCCAGCAGGAACCGCTCGGGCTCGGCCACGCGGTGTGGTGCGCGCGCGACCTCGTCGGCAACGAGCCGTTCGCGGTGCTGCTCGCCGACGACCTCATCCTGGCGCCCAAGCCCTGCCTCGCGCAGATGATCGAGGCCTATCCCGAAGTGCGCGGGAACCTGATCGCCTGCATGGACGTGCCCAAGGAGCATGCGCGGCGCTACGGCATCGTCGATCCCGGCCGCGACGACGGCAAGCTCATCCAGGTGCGCGGACTCGTCGAGAAGCCGCCCGGCGACACCGCACCGTCGAGCATCGCGGTGATCGGCCGCTACGTCCTCGAACCCTCGGTGTTCGAGCATCTCGAGCGCGGCGCCAAGGGCGCCGGCGGCGAGATCCAGCTCACCGACGCGCTCGCCGCCCAGATCGGCCGCAGCCCGTTCCACGGCTACCGGTTCGAGGGCAAGCGCTTCGATTGCGGCGACAAGGTCGGATTCTTCGAGGCGCAGATCGCCTTCGCGCTCGCGCGCGACGACATCGGCGCCGCCGTCCGCTCGGTGCTCAAGAACTACATCTGATCCGCGCCGGCCCGCAGCGGGAGGCCGCCGGGGCCGGCGATCGTTCGTCTATCTCGTCACGGGAATACGGCCATGCGCATTGCGATGATCGGCACGGGCTATGTCGGGCTCGTCACCGGCGCCTGTTTTTCGGAGTTCGGCGTCGACGTCGTGTGCGTCGACAAGGACGCCGGCAAGATCGAGCGGCTCAAGCGCGGCGAGATCCCGATCTTCGAGCCAGGGCTCGATGCGCTCGTCGCCTCGAACGTCAAGGCCGGTCGGCTCAGCTTCACGACCGATCTCAACGCCGCCGTGCCCGGCGCCGATGCGGTGTTCATCGCCGTCGGCACGCCGTCGCGTCGCGGCGACGGCCACGCCGACCTCAGCTACGTCTACGCCGCGGCGGAGGAGATCGGCCGCGCGCTCACCGGCTACACGGTCGTCGTCACCAAGTCGACGGTGCCGGTCGGCACCGGCCGCGAGGTGCAGCGCCGCATCCGCGCGGTGCGGCCCGACGCCGATTTCGACGTCGCCTCGAATCCGGAGTTCCTGCGCGAGGGCGCGGCAATCGGCGACTTCATGCGGCCCGACCGCGTCGTCATCGGCTGCGAGAGCGACCGCGCCCGCACGGTGATGCGCGAGCTCTACCGGCCGCTGTTCCTGATCGAGACGCCGATCGTCTTCACCTCGATCGAGACGTCCGAGCTGATCAAGTACGCCGCCAACACCTTCCTCGCGACCAAGATCACCTTCATCAACGAGATCGCGGACCTGTGCGAAAAGGTCGGCGCCGACGTGCACGACGTCGCCAAGGGCATCGGCCTCGACGGCCGCATCGGCCGCAAGTTCCTGCATCCCGGGCCGGGCTATGGCGGCTCGTGCTTCCCCAAGGACACGCTGGCGCTGGTCAAGACCGCGCAGGACGCCGGCGCGCCGCTGCGCATCATCGAGAC
>JAEUKZ010000205.1 GCA_016793045.1 Alphaproteobacteria bacterium | reverse complement strand
TCATCGAGCGCTTCGGCATCGCGCGGCTCTATGCGCGCGACCATCTCCATCAGGTGCTGTTCACCTACGGGCTGATCCTGATCCTCAACGAGCTGCAGCGCCTCGCCTTCGGCAGCGACGTGCATTCGGTGGCGATGCCGTCGTGGCTCGCCGGCTCGTTCGCGCTCACGGAGACGCAGAGCTATCCGGTCTATCGGGTGTTCGTCTCGCTCGCCGGCATCGCGGTGGCGGGGCTGCTCTACCTGCTGATCGCGCGTACCAGGCTCGGCATGGTGATCCGCGCCGGCTCGACCAACCGCGAGATGGTGCAGGCGCTCGGCTTCGACATCTCCCGGCTGTTCATGATCGTGTTCGGGCTGGGCGCCGGGCTCGCGGCCTTCGCGGGCATGATCTACGCGCCGGTCGGCACGGTCTATCCCGGCATGGGCGACCAGATCCTGATCCTGTCCTTCGTCGTGGTGGTGATCGGCGGCATCGGCTCGGTCAAGGGCGCCTTCGTCGGCGCGATGCTGATCGGCATCGCCGACACATTCGGCCAGGTGCTGCTGCCCGGCGGCGGCTCCGGCGTCGTGCCCTACGCGATCATGGCGCTGGTGCTGATCTGGAGCCCGCAAGGGCTGTTCGGGCGGACGCTCTGATGCCGCGCCAGGGCCGGGTCGAACTCGCAGTCCTGGCGCTCGCCGTGCTTGCGCTGGCGGCGTTCCCTTTGGTCGCCGAAAGCTACTACCTGCGGCTGGTGACGCGGATCATGGTCACCGGCCTGTTCGCGATGAGCCTCGACCTGCTCGTCGGCTATGCCGGGCTGGTCAGCCTCGGCCACGCGGCGTTCTACGGCGCCGCGGCCTACACGGTCGGGCTGATCGTCAACAAGCTCGGCATCACCGACGTCGCGGTGCTGCTGCCGGCTTCGCTCGCCGTCGCCGCGGTCTTCGCACTGGCGATCGGCGCGCTGTCGATCCGCACCTCGGGCGTCTACTTCATCATGATCACGCTCGCGCTCGCGCAGATGCTCTACTACTTCGTCAAGGACCGGCGCGACTGGGGCGGCACCGACGGCATGAACGTCGATTCGAAGCCGACGATGGAATGGTTCGGCGTGCGGCTGTTCGATTTCTACGACCGCACCGCGTTCTACTATCTCGTGCTCGCCTGCCTGGTCGGCGCCTTCGTGCTGCTGTCGGTGATGCTCGCCGCGCCGTTCGGGCGCGTGCTCGTCGGCATCAAGGCCAACGAGGCGCGCACGCGGGCGCTCGGCTACGACGTGCAGCGCGTCAAGCTTGTCGCCTTCGTCATCGCCGGCACGCTCGCCGGCCTCGCCGGATTCCTCGAGGCGGCGCGCGCCACCTTCGTCAACCCGCAGCACCTCGCCTGGCACGAATCGGGGCACCTGCTGGTGATCGTCATCCTCGGCGGCATGGGCACGCTGTGGGGGCCGGTGCTCGGCGCCTTCGTGGTGATCTTCCTCGAGGACTGGCTGTCGACGCTCACCGACCGCGTGCTGCTGGTGATGGGCGCCTTCGTGCTCGCGGTGGTGCTGTTCCTGCCGCAGGGCATCGCCGGCCTGTTCCGCCGCCCGGCCAAGGCGCCGCCGGAGAGCGGCGATGGCTGACGATTTCATCCTGTCGACCGATTCGCTGTCGCGCCGCTTCGGCGGCCTTTCGGCGGTCGCCGACGTGTCGATCGACATCGTGCGCGGCAGCGTCCACGCCATCCTCGGGCCCAACGGCGCGGGCAAGACGACGCTGATCAATCTGCTGTCCGGCAACATCCGGCCGAGCGCGGGGACGATCCGCTTCAAGGGCGCCGACATCACCGGCCTGCCGGCGCACCGCGTGGCGCGGCTCGGCATCGGGCGGTCGTACCAGAAGACGAACATCTTCCGCGACTTCACCTGCTTCGAGAACTGCTTCCTCGCCGCGCAGTCGCGGCTGCCCTCGGCCCTGCGCTTCTTCCGCCCGGCGCTGCGCTACGCGCCCGAGGTCGCGCGCGCCGAACGCGCGCTCGCGCTGTGCGGCCTCGCGCGGCGGCGCGACACCGTGGCGACGCAGATGAGCTATGGCGAGCAGCGCCAGCTCGAGCTCGGCATGATGCTGGCGACCGAGCCCGAGCTGCTGCTGCTCGACGAACCGCTCGCCGGCATGGGCCGCGAGGAGAGTGCCCGCGTCGTCGACCTGCTCAAGGCGCTCGCGCGCGACCACACGCTGGTGATGATCGAGCACGACATGGACGCGGTGTTCGCGATCGCCGAGACCATCACCGTCATGGTCGACGGCCGCGTGCTCGAAACCGGCCCGGCCGACGCCGTGCGTGCGAGCCCCGCGGTGCGCGCCGCCTATCTGGGCGACGGCGGATGAGCGCGGCCCTGCTGCTGGAGGCGAAGGGCCTCCACACCTACTACGACGACAGCCACGTGCTGCACGGCGTCGACCTCGCCGTCGCGCGCGGCGAGACGCTGTGCCTGATGGGCCGCAACGGCATGGGCAAGACGACGACCCTGCGCTCCATCCTCGGCCTGACCCGGCCGCGGCGCGGCACCGTCGCGATCCTGGGGCGCGACGTCACGCGCGAGCCGCCGCACCGCATCGTGCGCGAGGGCATCGG
>JAEUKZ010000185.1 GCA_016793045.1 Alphaproteobacteria bacterium | reverse complement strand
CCGGTCGGCCCGAGGAACAGGAACGAGCCGATCGGCCGGTTGGGGTCCTGGAGCCCGGCGCGCGCGCGGCGCACCGCCTCGGACACCGCCGAGACCGCCTCGTTCTGGCCGACGACGCGCGCCTTGATCGCGTCCTCCATGTGGAGGAGCTTCTCGCGCTCGCCCGCCAGCATCTTGTCGACCGGCACGCCGGTCCAGCGCGACACCACGCCGGCGATGTCGCTTTCGCTCACCTCTTCGTTGAGCATGCGGTGCTGCGCGGAACCCTGCGCCTCGGCGATCTTGCGCTCGAGATCGGGCACGACGCCGTATTTGAGTTCGCTCGCGCGCGCGAGGTCGCCGCGGCGCTGCGCCGCCTCCATCTCGGTGCGCGCGTGCTCGAGCTGCTCCTTGAGCTTCTGCGACCCGGAGAGCGATTCCTTCTCCTTGCGCCACTGCTGGGTGAGCGTCGCCGACTCGGCCTCGAGCGCCTTCAGCTCGTCCTCGAGCTTGGCGAGGCGGTCGCGCGACGCCTGGTCGGATTCGCGCTTGAGCGCCTCGCGCTCGATCTTGAGCTGGACGATGCGGCGGTCGAGCTCGTCGATCGCCTCCGGCTTCGAGTCGACCGCCATGCGCAGGCGGCTCGCCGCCTCGTCGACGAGGTCGATCGCCTTGTCGGGCAGGAAGCGCTCGGTGATGTAGCGGTTGGAGAGCGTCGCCGCCGCGACGATCGCCGCGTCGGTGATGCGCACGCCGTGGTGCAGCTCGTACTTCTCCTTGAGGCCGCGCAGGATCGAGATCGTGTCCTCGACCGTCGGCTCGCCGACGAAGACGGGCTGGAAGCGGCGCGCCAGCGCTGCGTCCTTCTCCACGTGCTTGCGGTATTCGTCGAGCGTGGTGGCGCCGACGCAGTGCAGCTCGCCGCGCGCCAGCGCAGGCTTGAGCATGTTGGAGGCGTCCATCGCGCCGTCGGCCTTGCCGGCGCCGACCAGGGTGTGCATCTCGTCGATGAACAGCACGATCTCGCCTTCGGCCGCCGCGATCTCCTGGAGCACGGACTTGAGGCGCTCCTCGAACTCGCCGCGATACTTGGCGCCGGCGACCATCGCGCCGAGATCGAGGGCGAGCAGGCGCTTGTCCTTGAGCGATTCGGGCACGTCGCCGTTGACGATGCGCTGGGCGAGGCCTTCGACGATCGCGGTCTTGCCGACGCCGGGTTCGCCGATCAGCACCGGGTTGTTCTTGGTGCGGCGCGCCAGCACCTGGATGGTGCGGCGGATCTCCTCGTCGCGGCCGATCACCGGGTCGAGCTTGCCGTCGCGCGCGGCCTGGGTGAGGTCGCGGGCGTACTTCTTGAGCGCGTCGTAGCCTTCCTCCGCGGTCGCGCTGTCGGCCTTGCGACCCTTGCGCATCGCGGCGATCGCGGCTTCGAGCTTCTCGACCGTGGCGCCCGCGTCGCTCAGCGCCTTGTGGGCGGGCGTGCTGCGGGTCTGGAGCAGCGCCTGCAGCAGGCGCTCGGCGGTCACGAAGCTGTCGCCCGCGGCCTTGGCGGCGTTCTCCGCCGCCTCGAACACCTTGGCGGTCTCGGGCGCCATGTAGAGCTGGCCGGCCCCGGCGCCTTCGATCTTGGGCTGCTTGGCAAGTTCGGCCTCGACGGCGCGCAGCGCCTTGGCCGGGTCGGCCCCGGCGGCGCGCAGCAGGCCGGAGGCGACGCCTTCCTTGTCGTCGAGCAGCACCTTCAGCAGGTGTTCGGGGGTCAGGCGCTGGTGGCTGGACCGCTGGGCGAGGGTCTGAGCGGCCTGGACGAACCCGCGGGTGCGCTCGGAATACTTCTCGAAATCCATCGTGTGTCGGCTCCGTAAGTCGGCGTCCCCCTGATGGGCGGACTGGAGGAGGGACCCGGACGGCATCCCCTCACGCGATATGGCGATCCCGCCGTGCCGTCGCAAGGGCCGGCGGGCGGCTTGCGCAGCCGCCTTCGCGTGCTACAACGCCCGTCATGACCCTGTCCTTGACCCAGATTTACCGCCACCCCGTGAAGGGCCTGACGCCCGAGGCGCTGGACCGCGTCGAACTCACCCCCGGCGAAGGCCTGCCCTTCGACCGGCGCTGGGCGGTCGCCCACGGCGCCACCCGCTTCGACCCGGCCGACCCGCAATGGCTGCCGAAGACGAACTTCCTGATGCTGATGCGCGACGAGCGGCTGGCCAAGCTGCGCACGCGCTACGACGAGGCGAGCGGCGTCTTCACCGTCGAGCGCGACGGCAAGACGGTGGCCCGCGGCAACCTCGACGACCAGACCGGCCGCACGATCCTGGAGCAGTTCTTTGCCGCCTACATGAAGACGGAGGCGCGCGGCGCGCCGAGGATCGTCTCGGCGCCCGGCCACATGTTCTCCGACGTCGCCGCCAAGGTGGTGTCGATCATCGGCCGCGCCAGCATCCAGGACCTCGAGCGCGTCACCCGCGCGCATATCGACGGGCGGCGCTTCCGGGCCAACCTCTACTTCGAGGGCGGGCGGCCGTGGGAGGAATTCGGCTGGGTCGGCAAGCGCATCCGCATCGGCGGCACGACGCTCGAAGGCGTCAAGACGATCACGCGCTGCGCCGCGACCAACGTGAATCCGGAAACCGCCGAGCGCGACCTCAACATCCCGCTGGCGCTGCAGGACGGCTTCCGCCACGTCACCATGGGCATCTATGCGCGGGTGATCGAAGGCGGCCCGATCGCCGTGGGCGACACGATCGGCCCGGCCGACTGAGCGCGCCGCGGCGGCTGCCGCTGCAACCGCGGCGGTTCCTTGCCCCGCGGCGCATGCGCGCCGCCAGCCGACCTCAGTCGTTCGGCTGGCCGTCGATGACCGGCTGCGGCTGGACCAGCGGCTGCGGGCCGCCGATCGCCGGCTGCGGCTGGGCGCCGGGATCGTAGGCCTGCGGGCCCGGCTGCGGGCCGGTGCCGTCCACCGACTGCTGATGCGCCATGCGCTGCTGATGGTCCGGGTGCTGACCGCCGCCCTGGCCGCCCTGCATGTGATGCTGCTGGCGCTGCTGGCCCTCGGCGTTGATCAGGCGATAGTAGTGCTCCGCATGCTGGTAGAAATTCTCGGCCGCAATGCGGTCGCCGGCGGCGGTCGCGTCGCGCGCGAGCGCCAGGTACTTCTCCAGGACCTGATAGGCATTGCCGCGGATGCGGACGTCCGGACCGCTCGAATCGAAAGTCTGGGCCCGGACCGGCATATGGGGCTTGTTGCGCCCCATGTTGTTGTTGTTACGACCACGTTGGCGTTTCATATTTTGACCAGGTCTCATATCACCCGAAGGTGGTTTTATTTGCGTCGATTGCAAAAGCGGACTTATGGCCACCGGGCGCCGTCAAACGACGAAGCCGGGTGTGGACGGTTAAAACCATTCCTGTGCCACCGCTTTTATACGGTTCGCGCCAACCCATGTCCCCCGCGCGACCGGTGGTGGAAATTAGACCCCCGAGGCCCGTTCTTCCAAGTCCTTTTTGGGTAAATTCTTGCGCTATTTCGGGTAAACGGCGCTTTCACTGCCGTCCGGACTGCGCGAGGACAAGACAACGCTCCACGCCGGCCAGGTCACGCCGGCGCGCGACTGGCCGTAAACCCCCGGCAGACAGGCACGATTCGGCCTCCGCCGCCTGACCGGCGCCGATTTCGACGACCGCGCGGCCGAGCGGCTTGAGCAGGACCGGAAGAATTCCGGCGAGGCTGCGATAGGCGTCCAGCCCGTCCGCGCCAGCCGCCAGGGCAGCGACGGGCTCGTGGACCCGCACCTCCGGCGCGAGTCCGGCCAGCTCGCCGACGCGGATATAAGGCGGATTGCTGAGGATCAGGTCGAATGGACCGCCGCGATAGTCGGCCCAGTTTCGCATCACGAAATTGGCGCGCCCAGCGAGGCCCAGCCGCGCCGCGTTGGCGGTCGCGACGGCAATCGCCCCGGCGCTGGCGTCGATCCCGATACCGCGCGACCGAGGCCGCTCGTGCAGCACCGCGAGCAGCAGGCAGCCGCTGCCGGTGCCGAGGTCGAGCACGTCGAGCGCTGCCTCGCGGTCCGCAAACAGCGCCAGCGCCGTCTCGACCAGCGTCTCGCTGTCGGGGCGCGGGATCAGCACGTCGGGCGTGACCCGGAAATCGAGCGACCAGAACTCGCGATGGCCGACGATATAGGCGGTCGGCTCGCGTGCGGCGCGGCGCGCCACCAGCGCCTCGTAGCGGCCCGCCGCGTCGGGCGCCAGCACATCGCCGCGCCGCAGCGCGAGCGTGCCGGGATCGACGCCGAGGACGTGGCCGAGCAGCACGCGCGCGTCGAGCCGCGCCGAGTCGACCCCCGCGGCCGCGAGCCGCGCGGCCGCCGCGTCGAGGGCGGCACCGACCGCCGCGTTCACAACGCCGCCAGCTTCGCCGCCTGGTCCTCGGCGATCAGCGCGTCGATCAGTTCGTCGAGCGCCTCCCCCGTCATCACCTGGTCGATCTTGTAGATCGTCAGGTTGATGCGGTGGTCGGAGACGCGGCTCTGCGGGAAGTTGTAGGTGCGGATGCGCTCCGAGCGGTCGCCGGTGCCGACCTGGCCCTTGCGGTCCGCCGCGCGCGCGGCGTCGACCTTGCTGCGCTCGAGTTCGTAGAGCCGCGCGCGCAGGATCTTGAGCGCCTTCGCCTTGTTCTTGTGCTGCGACTTCTCGTCCTGCTGCTGGACGACGACGCCCGTCGGCAGATGGGTGATGCGCACCGCGCTGTCGGTGGTGTTGACCGACTGGCCGCCCGGACCGCTCGAGCGGAACACGTCGATGCGCAGGTCCTTGTCCTCGATCTTGATGTCGACCTCTTCGGCCTCGGGCAGCACCGCGACCGTCACCGTCGAGGTGTGGATGCGGCCCGAGCCTTCGGTCGCCGGCACGCGCTGGACGCGATGGACGCCCGATTCGAACTTGAGCCGCGCATAGACGCCGCGGCCGGAGATGTTGGCGACGGCCTCGCGATAGCCGCCGAGGCCGGTCTCCGAAATCTCCATGACCTCGAAGCGCCAGCCGTGCAGCGCCGAATAGCGCTGGTACATCTGGAAGAGCTGGGCCGCGAAGAGCGCGGCCTCGTCGCCGCCGGCGCCGGCGCGCACTTCGAGGATGACGTTGCGTTCGTCCGCCGCGTCCTTGGGCAGCAGCATCAGCTGCAGCTGCCGTTCGAGCGCCGGCAGCTTTTCCCTGGTCGCGTAGAACTCGGCGTTGGCGAGTTCGCGCATCTCCGCGTCGGCGCTCTGGTCGGTCATGATCGCCGCGAGGTCGCCGAGTTCGTCCTGCATCTTGCGCAGCGCGTTCACGGCGTCGACCACCGGCCCGAGTTCCGAATACTCCTTCGACAGGCTGGCGAAGTTGCGCGGGTCGAGCCCGGGATCGGCCATCATCGTGCCGAGTTCGGCATGGCGGCGGATCACCTTGTCCAGGGTTTCGGCGAAGCTCACGTATCGGACTCCCGGTCGGTCGTCTGGTGGGGCGGAACCGCGGCCGGCGCCGCGATCCCGAACAGGTCGCGCAGCAGCGCGTCGGCATCGCCGGCGCGGCCGGCCGCGGCATGACGCCGCAGCGCCTCCGTCGGCGCGTGGAGCAGCCGGTTGACCAGCAGCTCGGTCGCGCGCGCCGCGTCGCCTCCGGCCTCGGCCAGCGCCTGGCGGCGCAGCGCGGCCGCATGGCTGCGCAGCGCGGCGATGCTCGGCACCGCCTCGCGTTCGGCGCGGCCGCGCGCGAAGGCCACGAGCTCCTGATCGAGGATCGCCCACGCCTCGGCCGAGGCGGCCTCGCGCGTCGCGCGGCCCGAAAGCGTGATGCGCTCGAGCTCGTCGAGGTCGTAGCGGAAGGCGTCGTCGACGCGGTCGACCGCCGGCTCGACGTCGGCGGGGATGCCGAGATCGATCAGCAGCACCGGCCGGCGCCGGCGCGCCCGCAGCACCGCGCGCATGGTTTCGGCGGTGACGACGTGGCGGCCGGCGCCGGCGGCGGTGACGACGAGGTCGGCAGCGACCAGCGCGGGCTCCAGCGGGGCGAAATCGGCGACGTGGCAGCCGAGGCGCAACGCCACCTCCGCGGCGCGCGCTTCGCTGGGCGCCGTGACCGCGAGGCGCCGGAGGCCCGCGCTCTTGAGATGTTCGATCAGCATCTCGCCCATCTCGCCGGCCCCGATGAGCAGGGCCGCACAGCGCTCCGGCGCGCCGTGGACGTCGCGCAAGAGCTGCAGCGCCGCGGACGCGAGCGACACCGGGCGCTCGCCGATCGGCGTTTCGCTGCGCACGCGCTTGGCCGCGGCAAAGGCCGCCTGCAGCGCCGCGTCGAGCGCGCCGCCGGTGCGGCCGGCCCGGTGCGCGCGCGCATGCGCCGCCTTGACCTGCCCCAGCACCTGCGGCTCGCCGACCACCTGGCTGTCGAGCGAGGCGGCGACCGCGAAGACGTGGCGCAGCGCCGCCGGGCCGGTCAGCCGGTAGATCTCGCCCGCCGCCGGGCCGGGTTCGGCGCAGCGGCGCGCGAGCAGTTCGTGGACGACGAGGGCCGCAGCCTCGGGGTCTTCGTGCGCCGCCTGGACCTCGACGCGGTCGCAGGTCGACAGCACGATCGCGTCGGCGACGCCGGCGGCGGCGAGCGATGACGCGAAGGCCGGCATCTCCGCGTCCTCGATGAACATGCGGTCGCGCGTCGCGAGCGACGCCGTCCGGTGGCTGGCCCCCACCACCACGAGCCTCTCGATGGCGCCGCGCACGCTAGCGCGCGCGGACGGGCCGCTCCGCGCGCTGTCCGCGCGCCACGTCCTCCTGCAGGGGAGACGGGGGCATGATGGGCGATGCCTACTCGGCGGCCGGCTGGACGGCGACCGCCGCGGCGGCTTCTTCCGCGGCGCGGATCTCGGCCGCCTTCTTCTCGACCATGGCGACGAGATGCTCGACGATGTCCTGGTCCTTCAGGCGATGGTCGGGCTTGCCGCCGACATAGATCATGTGCGTGTTGTTGCCGCCGCCGGTGAAGCCGATGTCGGTCTCGCGCGCCTCGCCGATGCCGTTGACGACGCAGCCGATGACCGACAGCGACATCGGCACCGTGATGTGGGCGAGGCGTTCCTCGAGCGTCGCGACCGTCTTGATGACGTCGAAATTCTGGCGCGCGCAGGACGGGCAGGCGACGACGGTGACGCCGCGCCGGCGCAGGCCGAGCGCCTTGAGCATGTCGTAGCCGACCTTGATCTCCTCGACCGGATCGGCCGAGAGCGAAACGCGGATCGTGTCGCCGATGCCGGCCCACAGCAGCGCGCCCATGCCGATCGACGACTTGACCGTGCCGGCGCGCAGCCCGCCCGCCTCGGTCACGCCGACATGCAGCGGATAGTCGCAGGCGTCCGCGAGGCCCTGATAGGCCGCGATCGCGAGGAACACGTCGGACGCCTTGACGCTGATCTTGAACTCGCGGAAGTCCTCGTCCTCGAGGTACTTCGCGTGGTTGAGCGCGCTTTCGACCATCGCCTCGGGGCACGGCTCGCCGTACTTCTCCAGCAGGTCGCGTTCGAGCGAGCCGGCATTGACGCCGATGCGCATCGAGCAGCCGTGGTCGCGCGCCGCCTTGACGACCTCGCGCACGCGGTCGCGCCCGCCGATGTTGCCGGGGTTGATGCGCAGGCAGGCCGCCCCCGCCTCCGCCGCCTCGATCGCGCGCTTGTAGTGGAAGTGGATGTCCGCGACGATCGGCACCTTCGCGGCCTTGACGATCTCCTTGAGCGCCGCGGTCGATTCCTCGTCGGGGCACGACACGCGCACGATGTCGGCGCCGACATCCTCGAGCTGGCGGATCTGGTCGATCGTCGCCTTGGCGTCGGGCGTCGGGGTGTTCGTCATCGACTGGACGCTGATCGGCGCGTCGCCGCCGACGAGGACCGAGCCGACGCGGATCTGGCGGCACTTGCGGCGGATGATCTGACGATAGGCGCGAACGGTCATCGCGGTCTCCGATCGAAACGAAAAGCCGGCCGGACGAATCCAGCCGGCGAACCCATCATGCCACGGCCCGGCGAACCAATCGACGGGCGGCGAAACTAGTTGCTGGTGCCGCCGGGCGCCGGAGCGGCCCCGCCCGCCGGCGCCGCCCCGCGGCGCGGCGGCTGCGCGCGATTGCCGGCCGGCGCATCGGCGGGCGCCTGGGCGTTCTGCAGCAGGCGCGCCGGATCGAGCTGCAGTTCGCGACGCGCCGGACGCGCCTGCGGCGGCACGACCTGGCCGTCCACCCGCACTTCGAGCGTGTTCATGCGTCCGCTCGTCAGCACGAGGCCGGAACGGTCCGGCACCTGGTAGGTCTCGCCCGAACGCAGCGTGCGCGCGAGCACGCTGGCGCCGGCGGCGTCGCGGATCTCGACCCAGGTGTCGCCGTTGGCGCGAATGGTGATGCGCGGGCCCGCGGGAACCGGCACCGGGGCCGGCGCCGCGGCGCGCGCGACGGCCGGCACCTGCGCCGACTGGAGCTGGCCCGACGCCGGCGGTGCCGCCGCCAGCGCCGCGAGCGGATCGGCCGACGTCGCCGGCGACGGCGCCGCCTGGGCGGCGATCGCGCCGGGCGCCGCCGGTGTCGCCAGCGCCGAGCCCGGGCCGGCGCTGTTGGCGCCGACGCCGCCAGCCGCGGCGGTCGCGCGCGGCGCCTCGGCCGCGCCCGGCTCGCGCGCCGGCAGGATCTGCTGGCGCGCGGTCTCCGAACGCAGGTCGGCGGGCTCGCCGCCGCCGAACATCCACATGCCGGCGACGATCACGCCGGCGGCCGCCGCGCCCGTCATCAGGATGCGCGGCAGGTCGAAACTGAAGCCGGCCATTCCGGCGGAGGGCTTCGCCTTCGGCTCGCCGACCCGGCGCAGCTCGTCGCGGCAGCGCCGGACGATGTCCTCGGAATCGAGGCCGAGAAACTCGGCATAGGTGCGGCAGAACGCCAGGGCATAGGCCTTGCCCGGCAGCATCTCGTAGCGCCCCTGCTCGATCGCCTCGAGCATGGTGCGGCGGATCTTCAGGTAAATTTCGGCATCGGCCAGCGTCCAACCCCGGCGCTGCCGCTCGGTCCGCAGCAGGTCGCCGACCGCCACATCGCTCCCTGCGGTAGGAAACATGTCAGTTTCCCCTCCGGCTGGACCCCGGTCTTGGCCAAAGCGATCAGACATGGTCGCAGGTTAGCACTCAAGTGGTTGGCAAAGAAACGATTTTTCAAAAGCGCCCGGTCGCCGCCACGGGCCGGGGCGGCATCCTCCGGCACCGCCGGTCGATCGCCCCCGCTCATGACGTAGACAGGTGATACCAATCCGGCCGTGCCGTCGCAACATTAAGGAATCGCAATGTGCATGACGGCCCTGCGCCAGACGCGCGAGTCAAGCCGATTCAGATCGCGACGCCGTGATCGCGCGCGAAGGCGCGCAGATGATCGCGCACCGAATGATCGGCGAGCGCCGTGAGCCGTTCGACATAGCGCACGAGTTCGTCCACCGAGACGCTGCGCACCATCGCCTTCACCGCGGGGATCGACGTCGACGGCATCGACAGTCTGCGGAAGCCCACACCGAGCAGCGCCATCGCCTCGAGCGGATGCGCCGCCATCTCGCCGCACAGGGTGATCGGCACGTCGGCGTGATCGCACGCATCCACGATCGCGCGCAGGCACGCGAGCACCGGCGGCGAGAGCACGTCGTAGCGTTCGGCGAGGCGCGGATTGCCGCGATCGCTCGCGAACAGGAACTGCACGAGGTCGTTGCTGCCGACCGAAACGAAATCGACGCGCGCGAGCAGCGCGTGGATCTGCCAGTAGAGCGCCGGCACCTCGAACATCGCGCCGACGCGGATCTGAGTCGGCATCGCGGCCCCGGCACGCCGCGCGCGCTCGATCTCGAGATCGAGCAGCGCCCGCGCCCGGTCGAGCTCCGCAACCTCCGCGATCATCGGGAACATGACGTGCAGAGCGCGCCCGGAGGCGGCCTGGATCAGGGCGCGCAGCTGCTGGCGCAGCATGATCGGCCGATCGAGGCCGATGCGGATCGCACGCCAGCCGAGCGCCGGATTCTCGTCCTGGTTGCGCTCCATGTAGGGCAGCAGTTTGTCGCCGCCGATGTCGAGCGTGCGGAAGACGACGGGCAGATCGCCCGCGCGTTCGAGCGCGCGGCGATAGAGCGCCGCCTGCTGCGCCACGTCGGGATATCCGGACCGCACCATGAACGCGATCTCGGTGCGGAACAGCCCGACGCCTGCCGCGCCGCTGTCAGCGAGGCGCTTGAGGTCGAGCAGCAGGCCCGCGTTCGCGAGCAGCGTCACCGGCGCGCCGTCGCGCGTCGTCGCCGGCAGCTCGCGCAGCGCCGCGAACTCGGCGATGCGCGCCGCCGCCGCGTGCAGCGCCGCGGTGTACTGGTCGACGACGTCCTCGCTCGGGCGCAGCAGCACCTGGCCGGAATCGCCGTCGACGATCACCATGTCGCCGGGGTCGGCGCCGCCGACGACGCCGCCGACGCGTCCGACCATCGGAATGCCGAGCGCGCGCGCGACGATCGCGACATGCGCGGTCGGCGAGCCTTCCTCGAGCACGACGGCCTTCAGCCGCTTGCGGTCGTACTCGAGCAGCTCCGCCGGGCCCATCGTGTGCGCGATGACCACGGCTTCGCGCGGCAGCTCCGCCGCGGCGGGCGCGCCGCGCTGTCCGGTGAGCTGGCGCAGCAGCCGGTGCGCGAGATCGTCGAGATCGGTCAGGCGCTCGCGGATGTAGGGATCGGTGACCTGGCTCATGCGGATGCGCGTGTCCTGCTGGACCTTCTGCACCGCCGCCTCGGCGGTGAGCCCGGTGCGCACCGCCTCCGCCATGCGGCCGAGCCAGCCGCGATCCTCGGCGAACATGCGGAAGCTCTCGAACACCTCGTCCATCTCGCCCGAGCCGGCGACGCCGCTCGCGGCGAAGAGATCGTCGAGCGCCGACTGCATGCCCTGGATCGCCTCGGAGAGCCGCGCGAGCTCGGCCTCGACGTTCTCCGCCACCATCTGCCGGATCGAGATGCGCGGCTCGTGCAGCACCGCGCGGCCGATCGCGACACCCGCGATGATGCGCAGCCCCGCGAGCCGCATCGGCAGCTGCGGCGCGGTCTCGACCGGACCCGCGGCCCCTTCCGCGCTCGCCGCCGCGGCGCCGGCAAGCAGCTCGGCCAGCACCATCGCGATGGTCTCGAGCGCCTCGACCTCCTCCTCCGTGTAGTCGCGGAAGGTGCGGTTCTGCACCGCGAGCACGCCGAGCACGCGGCCGCCGCGCGGGATCGGTACGCCCATCAGCGAATGGAAGACCTCTTCGCCGGTTTCCGGCCGGTACGCGAAGTTCGGATGCGACTGCGCGTCGGCGAGCGCCAGCGGACGGGCATGCGCGGCGATATCGCCGACGAGGCCTTCGCCGACCCTGAGGCGCGTATGGTGGACGGCTTCGCGCTTGAGGCCCTGGGTCGCGAAGAGCTCGAGCACCTCGCCCGGGCGCATGACGTAGATCGAGCAAACCTCGGCGACGAGGTCGGCCGCGATGATGCGCACGACTTCGTCGAGCCTGTCCTGGCTCGACCCGCCGCCCGCCATCAGGTCCCTGAGCCTTTTGAGGAGGCGGCGGGTGCCGCCCGGGCCCAGGGACGGCTGATTCATTCGGCCGCCCCCCGGTCGGGCGCCGCGGCGCCCTGCTCGGGCTTCGGCGCCAGCAGCGCGGCCCTTCGCACGATCGCGGCGAGCGCCTGGTCGACCAGCTCGCCGATGATCGCGGCGGTGGGCTGCTCGGCGCTGACGAGGCCGACGCTCTGCCCGGCCATCAGCGAGCCGTGCTCGACGTCCCCGTCGACGACCGCGCGGCGCAGGGCGCCGGCCCAGAAATGCTCGATCTCGAGCTGCGCTTCCTTCTGCGAGATCTCGCCGCGGTCGAAGCGGCCGACCACGTCGCGCTGGCGTTCGAGGAACGCCTCGGTCGCCTTGTTGGCGAGCGCGCGCACCGGAATCACGGGAAAGCGGCGGTCGAGCTGGACCGACGGCGTCGCGTCGCGCGCGGCGGCGCGGATGAAGGCCTGCTTGAAGCGCGGATGGGCGATCGATTCGCGTGCGCAGACGAAGCGCGTGCCGAGCTGGCAGCCCGCGGCGCCCATCTCGAGATAGCACAGGATCGCCTCGCCGCGGCCGATGCCGCCGGCGACGAAGACCGGCACCTCCGACAGCACCGGCAGGATCTCCTGCGCCAGCACGCTGGTCGAGACCGCGCCGATATGACCGCCCGCCTCCATGCCTTCGATGATCAGCCCGTCGATGCCGGAACGCACGAGCTTGCGCGCGATCGCCAGCGCCGGCGCGAAGCCGAGCACCTTGACGCCGGCATCGCGCAGCCGGCGCACGATGTCGGCCGGCGGCAGGCCGCCCGCGAGCACGACATGGCTGACCCCGTGCGCGATGCAGGTTTCCGCGAGCGTCGCCAGCGCGGGATGCATGACGATGAGGTTGACGCCGAAGGGCTTCGCGGTCAGCGCGCGCGTCGCGCCGATCTCATCCGCCAGCAGCGCCGGGGTCATCGAACCGCAGGCGATCACGCCGAAGCCGCCGGCATTGGAGATCGCCGCGACAAGGTTGCGCTCCGACACCCAGGTCATCGCGCCGCCGAGGATCGCGACCTCGCAGCCGAGCAGATCGAGCCCCCGCCGCCACAGGCGGTCGAGAACGGCGCGGGCGGCGGGGCGGTCCATCGGGCGGGTCCCCCCTAGCTTGCGTCGAGCCCGTAGGCCGAATGGAGCGCGCGCAGCGCGAGTTCGAGGTACTGTTCGTCGATCAGCACGCTGATCTTGATCTCCGAGGTCGAGATGACCTCGATGTTGATGCCCTTTTCGGCGAGGCACTTGAACATCGTCAGCGCCACGCCGGCATGGCTGCGCATGCCGACGCCGATCACCGAGACCTTGACCACGCCGGGATCGGGCACCAGCCGCGCGTAGTTGATCTTGTCCTTCACCCCTTCGAGCGCCGCCAGCGCGCGCTGCAGGTCGGCCTTGCCGACGGTGAAGGTGAGGTCGGTCGTCTTGCCGTCCTCGGAGACGTTCTGGACGATCATGTCGACGTTGATGCTCGATTCGGCGAGCGGGCCGAAGATCGAGGCGGCGATGCCCGGGCGGTCGGGAACGTGCAGCAGGGTGATCTTCGCCTCGTCCCGGCTGTATGCGATGCCGCTTACGATCTGCTTTTCCACGATCTCGTCCTCGTCGACCACCAGTGTTCCCGGCAAATTCTCGAAGCTCGACAGCACCCGCACCCTCACGCGATGGTTCATCGCCAGCTCGACGGAGCGCGTCTGCAGCACCTTGGCGCCGAGCGACGCCATCTCCAGCATCTCCTCGTAGGTGATCTTATCGAGCTTGCGCGCCTTCGTCACGATGCGCGGGTCGCACGTATAGACGCCGTCGACGTCGGTGTAGATGTCGCAGACGTCGGCCTTGAGCGCCGCCGCGAGCGCGACCGCCGAGGTGTCCGAGCCGCCGCGCCCGAGGGTCGAGACGCGATTGCCGGGGCCGACGCCCTGGAAGCCCGCGACCACCGCGACCTCGCCCGCGTCCATGCCGGCGATCAGGCCCGCGGTGTCGATGCGCTCGATGCGCGCCTTGCCGTGGGCGCCGTCGGTGACGAGCGGGATCTGCCAGCCGAGCCACGAGCGCGCCTTGACGCCGAGCTGCTGGAGGGCGAGCGACATCAGGCCGCAGGTCACCTGCTCGCCCGACGCGACGACGGTGTCGTACTCGCGCGGGTCGTGCAGCGGCGCGATCTGATTGACCCAGGCGACGAGCTGATTGGTGGCGCCGGACATCGCGGACACGACGACGGCGACCTGATGGCCGGCCTTGACCTCGTCGGCGACGCGGCGGGCGGCATTGCGGATACGGTCCACGTCGGCCACCGAAGTGCCGCCGAATTTCATGACGATGCGGGACATCTGCCGAACGGGTGTGAAGCGGGTTGCGTCAAAAGGCCGGTGATGCTGCGACACGTCCGCTGCTTGCCGCGGCCGGCGCGGCCCATACATACTGGCATTGACGGGGCGCAAGCAAGCCGGCTCCGACCCCAAATCGAGGCGAAATTTCCCATGGCCGAACCGGCCGCCAGCATCGATCCCGCCGAGATCCAGCGCTTTTCCGCGATGGCGGAGGACTGGTGGAATCCCACCGGCAAGTTCCGCCCCCTCCATCAGCTCAACCCGGTGCGGCTCGGCTATCTGCGCGACCGGCTGGGCCGCCATTTCGGCCGCGATCCGCAGACGCTGCGGCTGTTCGACGGCCTGAGCGTGCTCGACATCGGCTGCGGCGGCGGGCTGATCGCGGAGCCGATGGCGCGGCTGGGCGGCGCCGTCACCGGCATCGACGCGGCGGTGCGCAACGTCAACATCGCCGGCCTGCATGCGAAGCAGGCAGGCCTCGACATCGACTATCGCAACGTCGCGGCGGAGGATCTCGCCGCATCGGGCGCGCAGTTCGACATCGTGCTGGCGCTCGAGATCGTCGAGCATGTCGCCGATCTCGACGTCTTCCTCGATGCGAGCGCGCGGCTGGTGAAGCCGGGCGGCGCGCTGGTCGTGTCGACGATCAACCGCACGCCGCAGGCCTGGCTGCTGGCGATCGTCGGCGCCGAATACGTGCTCGGCTGGCTGCCCAGGGGCACGCATACCTGGGACAAGTTCGTCCGGCCGTCCGAACTCGCCGCCGGCCTGCGCCGCGGCGGGATGATGGTGCGCGACATGACCGGCGTCGGCTACCGTCCGCTCAGCGACGAGTGGGCGCTGACGCGCGACCTTTCGGTCAACTACATGGCCTTGGCGACGCACGCCGGCTGACGGCGAGTCCCGGACCGACCGCCTCTCATCGGCGGCGTGGATCGCCGCGGACGGCAAGCCTTTCGACGAGCGCACCGCCCAGGATGCCGAGCCAATAGGCGGCAACATTCCACACCGAGAAGACGCGGCCCAGCAGGAGCCCGCCCGCGGTCGTCATGCGGAATTCGTCGAGCCAGGGCGTGCTGTAGAGACGGAGCAGTTCGACCAGCAAGGCGACGCACGATGCCGCCGCCGCGCGCGCGAAAACGCCGGCCTTCGGCGCCGCGAAGGCGACGATGAAGTGGACCATCGTCCCCCACAGAACGGAGCCGGCATATTTCGCGAGTGGCCAAGGCAGGCCAAGTCCCGGATGGCGTGCGCCCAATCCCACCAGAATGACGGCGGCGACCGCGCAGCCGTAGGCGACACGCGATCGGGCCCACGCGCCCGCATGCGCATGGATACGGGACTTTTCCGTCATTTCGGACACCTCGACCAGCCTCGGCGGACCGCGCGCGGATCGTCGGCCGCCGTCGGCCGAAAGACCGGCTTGCGCGTACCCTATAGGACAGTGTACTTTGCATTGTAAAGCAACTCGGCGGCGACGATGCGAGACCTCAGCAAAGCCCTTGTCGACATTGCGGCCATGCGGACGCAGATGGCGCGAAGCAGCGAATTTCGCGGCTTCGGCCCGACAACCCTCGCCGCGACGGCGGCATTGGCGGTGATCGCCGCGGTGGTTCAAGCGCAGTATGTGCCGGAGCCGGCCGCCGATGTTGTCGGGTACCTTGCCGTGTGGGTCGCGACGGCCGCCCTGTCCGCCGTTCTCATCGCCATCGAGGTCGTGACGCGCTCGCGCCGGGTTCATTCGGGACTGGCGGACGAGATGATCCGCCTTGCCGTCGAACAGCTCCTGCCCGCCCTGGCCGCGGGAACACTTCTTACCTGCGTTCTGGTGCGCTATGCGCCGCAAAGCCTCTGGATGCTGCCGGGCCTCTGGCAGATCCTGCTGAGCCTCGGCATGTTCGCCTGCAGCCGGTCGGTGCCCCGTCCGATGATCGCCGCCGGCTTCTGGTATATGGGATCGGGTCTGGCCTGCATCGCCTTCGCCAATGGCGACTACGCGCTGTCGCCGCTCGCCATGGGAATTCCGTTCGGTGTCGGCCAGCTGCTGGCCGCCGCGGTGCTCCGCCATCACGGGGGATCGGATGTCGAGGGCTAGGAAGGCCGGCGATGAAACCGGGCGCTTCGCCTATGAAGGGCTCGATCGGGTCATCCACGAAAAGGCCCGCCTCAGCGTGCTGACGTCGTTGATCTCTCATCCCAAAGGATTGCTGTTCGGCGACCTCAAGCAGCTTTGCGGGCTGACCGACGGCAATCTCAGCCGCCATCTGCAGATCCTCCAGGACGCGCGCCTCGTCGAGACGAAGAAGACCTTCGAGGCCAATCGACCGCAGACGACCTGTCGCATCACCGCCGAAGGGCGCCGGCAGTTCCTCGAATATCTCGGGGTGCTCGAGCAGGTCGTCCGAGACGCCGCCGGGTCGAGCGGAACCGAACTTGCCGCCAAGACGCCGCGCGGCCTCGCGCCGGCCTGACCATCGTCCATTCCTTCATTTGACCGGAGACTTTGTGATGCAAAGTACTTGTGACTGCAGAGCTGACCTTCATGTCGCCATCATCATGGACGGCAACGGCCGGTGGGCAACCCGCCGCGGCCTGCCGCGCACCGCCGGCCACCGCGCCGGCGTTTCGACGGTCCGCCGCGTCGTCGAGGCGATCGGCGGCCTGGGCGTATCGACGCTGACCCTGTTCGCATTCTCAGCCGACAACTGGCGACGGCCGACCGACGAAGTGGGCGCGTTGATGGCATTGCTCCACGCCTACCTTCGTTCCGAGGGCCGGCGCCTGGTCGAGAATGGCATTCGCCTTTCGGTGATTGGCCGCCGCGATCGGCTGCCGGGCCGCCTGGTTGAGGCGATCGCCCAGATCGAGCAGGCGAGCGCGTCTGGAAGGGGGCTGCATCTGCGCGTCGCCCTCGACTACTCGTCGCGCGACGCGATCTTGCGGGCGGCGTCCCTCCTGCCGGCCGAACAGCAGCCGTCGTGCGAGACCTTCGGCCGGCTGGTCGCGCAAGCCGCGGATGGTGACGCCGGCTCGCCCGCGGTCGACCTGCTGATCCGCACCGGCGGAGAGAAACGGCTGTCGGACTTTCTGCTGTGGGAGAGCGCCTACGCCGAACTCTGGTTCACCGACACGATGTGGCCCGACTTCGCCGCCGACGACCTGCGGGCGGCCATCGCGGATTTCCATCGACGCGATCGACGCTTCGGCAGTCTCTCCAACGTCGCCTAGGAGATCTCGATGAACCCCGCCTCTGCCGGCACGACGGGCGATCGCGCGGTGCCGACGATCGACCGGCGAAAGGCCGCGGTCCTCCTCGCGGTGCTCGCGATCGGCGACTGGCTCCTGTATCGACACGACCCCGGCGCATCGGCCGCGATCTTCTTCATGGCCCTCGCGCTCGGCGTTCGCCTCGCCAACCCGACCGAAGTCCCGCCCCGGCGCTTGGCCGGCGCGACCGCGATCCTGGTTGTCGCGCTGCTGCCGCTCATCGAGAATTTCGGCGTCATCCCGTTTCTATTCGGGACCATCGGCGCCGCCCATTTCGCGCTGGTGGCGACGGCGCCTTCGTCGGGACCCTTTGCCTGGCGAGTGGCATTGGCGGCCCGCACTCTGCTGACCGGCGCCTTTCAATGTTTCGCGGACCTCGCCCGAGTGGCCGCCGCGCAAGGCGACCTGCGGGCCCTGTCGTCCCGCACGGCTGCGCGCTGGATCGTCCCCATCGGTCTCGGCGGAGTCTTCGCTGCCCTTTTTGCGAGCGCCAATCCGCTGATCGAATACTGGCTCTCACAGATCCATCTTGAGCGGATCGTCTCGCATATCGACATGGACAGACTGGTGCTGTGGTCTGTCATGACGGTCTCGCTGTGGCCCTTCGTCTTTTCCCGGGCGCGATTCGCGCCGTTTTCGGCGGGCCGTGCCGCCGGCCGCCCCGTGGAGGCTGCCGCACCGGGACTGCTTCTCGGCGAAGGCGCGATCCTGCGCTCGCTCGTCCTCTTCAACGCGCTGTTCGCCGTCGAGACCGTGCTTGACGGCGCCTATCTGTGGGGCGGCCTAGCCCTGCCCGACGGCATGAGCTACGCCACCTACGCGCATCGCGGCGCGTACCCGCTCGTGGTGACGGCGCTGCTCGCCGGTGGCTTTGTCATTCTGGCGATGAAGCCGGGCGGCAGCATCGAGGCATCCCCGCTGATCCGCGCCCTGGTCTACGTCTGGATCTTCCAGAATGTCCTGCTGGTCGCTTCGTCCGTTCAACGACTTGCGCTCTACGTCGAGGCCTACTCACTGACATATCTGCGCGTCGCGGCCTTCATTTGGATGCTTCTCGTCGCGGCCGGGCTGGTGCTGATCGTCCTGCGCATGGCGCGCGGACATTCGAATGCCTGGCTGGTTTCGAGCAACGCCCATGTGCTCGCGTCGGTCCTGTACGTGTGCTGCTTCGTCAATTTCCCTCATGTCGTCGCCAGCTACAACGTCAACCATTGCCGCGAACTGACCGGCAAGGGCCAGCTTCTCGACGTGACCTACCTGATGGGTCTCGGCCCCGACGTCATTGCCGCAGTCGACGACTACAGGCGCCGGCTTCCCGAAGCCTATCGGGCGCGCGGCCTGCTATTCGACGAGGGCTCGTTGCTGTCGGGCGCCCGCCAGGAGCACGACTGGCACCAGTGGAGTTTTCGCCGGTGGCGGCTTTCCCGGTATCTGGAGGTCAGGCCGCACAGCCCGTGAAATCAGGCGTGAGCGGCCTGTGCCGCAGCATGTTTCCGCCAGGACGGGCGCGGACGGTCGTGGCCGCACGCCACTCCGCCCAACCTGGTCCCGGATCAATTGAACCGACCGCCGGTCACGCGGCCTTCGGCATCGAGCGTCACGAAGAAGCGCCGACAGTCGCGCCGGAATTCCATCGTCGTCGGCTGGCCGGGCAGGACGACGCGCAGGGCGGGGTGGCGCTGGCGCACCGCGTCCGGGGTCGGGCGCGTCGCGAGGAATTCGCGGAACGCGCCGGCAGGCTCGCCGGGACCGTCGCTGTTGGGATGGCTGCACAGAGCGGACAGATCGGCCTGCGCGATGATCTGCGCATCGGCAGGCGCACAGGCGCCAACGGCAAGCGCAAGAGTCAGAACGGGCGCGGCGAGACGGGATTGCAGCATCGCGATGCACCTCCGGCCGGACAACGACCGGCCCGGAGATTTAGTTCAGCCAGCCACGCCGCGCCGCGGGCGGCCGGCCGTCACGAATTGGTGCGCGGCAGCCAGGGAATGCGGGCGAACTCGACGCCCTCCTCGGCCAGCGCCTTCGACTCCTCCTCGCTCGCCTCGCCGTAGATGCTGCGCTTCTCGGTTTCCTCGTAGTGGATCTTGCGCGCTTCCTCGGCGAAACGGTCGCCGACGTACTCGGCGTTCTCTTCCACCTTGCGGCGCAGTTCCTGCAGTTCCTTCATCAGCGCCACGGCCTGCGGATCGGGCGCGGCCTTGGCGACGGCCTGGGTCGGCTCGGCGGCATCCTTGTCGCGCCGGCCCTTCTTGGTTCCGGCGAGACGCGGCGCCATCAGCGCCTTCTCGACCTTCGCCGAACCGCAATGGGCGCAGGTCACCAGGCCGCGCTTGACCTGCCGCTCATAGGTCGCGGAATCCTTGAACCACGCCTCGAAACTGTGGCCCTTGCTGCATACAAGACCGAACGAGATCATCACCGCTCCCGCAAGTCGTCCGCTTATAATGTCGGACAAAGAATCAGCAATTCAAGTGGATAGCAGAGTCGAAAGGCGAGTGCCAATGGCCGATCCCGAAGCCGCTCCGGCCCCGTCCCACGGCCCGGCCGCGCCGTCGCAGTGGGTCGAGCGCTTTGCCGGTCTCGTCCCGCAAGGCGGCACCGTGCTCGACCTCGCCGCCGGTGGCGGCCGGCACAGCCTGCTGCTCCGCCGGCTTGGTCATCCCGTCGTCGCGATCGACCGCGACACCGCGGCGCTGCAGGCGCTCGCCGCCGGCGATCCCGGGCTCGTCGTCGTCGCGGCCGACCTCGAGGCGCCGGGGGCCGCGTGGCCGACAGGCGCGCGGCGTTTCGCCGGCATCGTGGTGACGAACTATCTGCACCGGCCGCTCTTCGGCGCGATCCGCGCGGCGCTCGCCCCCGGCGGGGCACTGATCTACGAGACCTTCGCGCTCGGCAACGAGCGCTTCGGCAAGCCGAGCAATCCCGATTTCCTGCTGCGTCCGGGGGAGCTGCTGGCGCTCGCCGAAGGGCTGCGCGTCGTCGCGTACGAAGATCTGGAGATCGCCGCGCCGCGCCGCGCGATGGTGCAGCGGATCGCGGCGGTCAGCCCGCCCTGACCTCGCCGCCCTCCGGCCCCCAGAAGACGACCCACAGCGTCAGGTCGTCGCTGAAATTCTCGAAGCGGTGCGTCACGCCCGCGGCGACGAAGAGCATGTCGCCGGGGCCGAAGTCGCGCGACGTGCCGTCGGCGACGAAGCGGCCGCGCCCGCTCATGACGACGTAGACTTCGTCCTGCTTGTGCGGCGTCTGCGGGTCGTGCCCGCGCGGCGCGTAGACCTTGACCAGCAGCGAGCCGTGGCGGAAGGCCTCGGCCGACCGCGTGCCGACGGCGGGAATGCGCGGCAGGACTTCGGCCAGCGTGACGAGCGCGGCCTTGTCCGCGTCGCTCATGCCGCCCCGCGCAGCAGCGGATCGAGCCGCCCCTCGCGATCGAGGTCGTGGATGTCGTCGCAGCCGCCGACATGCCGGCCGTCGATGAAGATCTGCGGCACCGTCGTGCGGCCATGCGCGCGCTCGACCATCGTCTCGCGCAGCGACGAATCCGCCGTCACGTCGTATTCGATGTACTCGACGCCCTTTTCCCCCAGCAGCCGCTTGGCGCGGGCGCAGTAGCCGCACCACGGACTGGAATAGATCTCGACCTTCGCGGCCATCCCGCACCTCGCGTCTCAACCGATTTCCGTCGGGCGGACCACGCGCGCCAGCGTCACCACGTCGACGCGCGCGGCGCCGGCATCGCGAAGCACCTTCGCGCATTCGCCGACCGTCGCCCCGGTCGTCAATACATCATCGACCAGCAGAACGCGAGAGCCCGCCAGCCGTGCCGCATGGCGCGGGCGGACCGCGAAGGCGCGCGCGACGTTGCGCGCCCGCTCGCGCCGCGAAAGGTGGCCCTGGCTCGCCGTCGCCCGGCGGCGCAGCAGCAGGTCGGGGATCACCGTGCCCGCCCCGCCCGCGCGCACCAGCGCGTCGGCGAGCAGTGCCGCCTGGTTGTAGCGGCGCCGGGCGAGGCGCAGCCAGTGCAGCGGCACCGGCGCGACGATGTCGACGTCCTCCAGCAGCTCGGCGCCGGCGCGCGCCAGCCACTGGCCGAAGGCCGGCGCCGCGTGCAGCCGGTCGGCGTGCTTGAACCCGAGGACGAGGCGCTTGGCGCCGTCGTCGTAGACGAGCACCGCGCGCGCCCGATCGTAGCGCGGCGGATCGGCGAGACAGGGCGCGCAGGTGAGTGCGCGCGCCGGTGCGCCGGCAGCGGGGTCGAATTCGAACGGCGTGCCGCAGCGCGCGCAGAACGGCGCCGCGATCCAGGCGAGGCTGTTCCAGCAGCGCGCGCACAGCCGGCCCGGCGCGTCGACGGTCGCCGAGCAGGCGAGGCACTGCGGCGGCAGCACGGCATCGAGGACCAGCGCGCCGGCGCGCCGGACGAAATCGGGAACGGCCAGGGCCATCGCGCGATGGCAGCAGAGGGCAGGACCACCGTCAAGGCGTGACGGTGCGACGCCGCTCAGCGCGGCGCCAGGCGCGCAAGGGCAAGCGGCGGACTGGTCGCAACCGGCAGCGGCACGGCGGGCTCGATGCGCGGATCGGCCCGGCGCAGCGCGGCGATCTGGGCATCGACGCCGAGCAGCCAGGCCGGGCCAGGCCGGGTGGACGCGGACGCCTGCGGCACCGCCTCGACGCCCGCACCGAGATACGCGGCGACGTTGTGGGCGGGAAAGACCATGAGGACCGGCGCCGGCCGCTCCGCGAGCGCGCCGGCAATCGCGCGCGCGGCGTCGCGATTGCGCGTGAACGGGTCGGGCATGAGCGTCATCACGCCGACGACCAGGACGAGCTGATACGCCGCGACGCCGGCCCCGATCGTGACCGCAGCCGCGAGCAGGCGCGGTTGAACGTCGCGCAGCGCGTGAAACCCCAGCCCGGCCGCCGCCGCGACCGCCGGCAGCGCCGGCAGCGCGTAGCGCGCGCGCGCGCCGGGCCACGCGACGAGGACGAGCGTGACGGTCGCGGCATAGAGCAACAGCGCGAGCGGCAGATCCTGCGCGCGTTCGGGGCTGCGCAGCATGCGCCACCACAGCGGCGCGGCGAGCAGCAGCGGCGGCAGCCATTCGATAAGGACCTGGGCGGCGAAACGGGCATGATCCGCAACGCCGCCCTGCGGGAGGCCGCTGACCTGCCGAAGCCGGAACTCGGCGAGCCACAGCGCCAGGTCGTCGGCCTCCCTGGTGACCGCGAACCACGCGGCGAACGCGGCGACCGGAAAGAGCGCGGCGGTCGCGAGCCCCGGCAGGTCCGCCCGACGCCGGCGGATCAGCGCGAACATTCCAGCGCCTGCGAGGAAATAGGCGCAGGGCTGCGGCCCCTTGTAGCCGCACACCGCCGCCATGATCAGGCCGCAGAGGAGCCAGCGCCAGGGCGCAACGCGTCCGCGGCGGATGCCGCCAAACCACACGGCGAAAGCCACGAAGGACAGCGCCATGATCGGCGTGTCGGGTTCGCCCAGTCGCAGGCGCTGGATGATGCCGACGCTGGTGAGGAGGCTCAGCGCGGCGAAGGCGGCCGGAACCGTCCCGACCGCGTCGCGCACGACACGATAGACGACGATCAGCGTCGCCAGCACGGCGGCCAGCGCCGGCAGGCGGACCGCCCATTCGTTGACGCCGCCGACGATCGCGGCGAAGCCGGCGACGCCCCAGGTCTGCAACGGCAGGCGCACGACGAAGCGCTCGCCCGCCACCGAGTCCGCGAACCATCGGCCGCCCTCGAGCAGGCTCATCGCGTGCATGGCGTTGCGCCCTTCCTCGAAGTAGAAGGCGCGCAGGCCGAGATTGGGGAGGCTCAACGCCGCCCACAGCAGCACGACGACGGGCAGCGACAGCCGGCCGGCGAGGTCGGTCGCGCGCGCGCTCCAGGCCGCCGTCATCCCACGCAGCGTCATCGGCGCGGCCGGCCACGGACGCGCGCCGCGCCGCGTTGAAAGCTGAGTTCCCCGGCGATGCGCGTCATCGCGACGACGCTACCATCACGGCCGGGCCGGCGGCCATGGTCGATCGGCATCGGCCAGCTGCGCCTGCTATGATGGCGCACGATGACCGACACGCCGACCGTCTTCGATCGCGCCGCCGTGCGCCGCAACCGCAGCCGCGCCGCGGCCGCGCTGGCGTCGCACGACTTCCTGTGGCGCGAGGCCGCCGACCGGGTGGCCGAGCGGCTCGGCGAGGTGCGGCGCCGGTTTCCGCTTGCGGTCGAGCTGGGCGCGCATGGCAGCGTCCTGCGCGATGCGCTCGCCGGCCTCGGCGGCATCGAGACGCTCGTCGCCTGCGACCTGTCGCCGGCGCTCGCGCGCGCCGCCCGCCCGCCCGCGCTTGTCGCCGACGAGGAGCGCCTGCCCTTCGCGCCGCGCTCGCTCGATCTGGTGCTGAGCAGCCTGTCGCTGCATTGGGTCAACGACCTGCCCGGCGCGCTCGTCCAGATCGCCCGCGCGCTCAAGCCCGACGGGCTGCTGCTCGCCTCGCTGCTCGGCGGAACGACGCTGGCCGAGCTGCGCGAGGCGCTGATGGAGGCCGAACTCGCCGCCACCGGCGGCGTGCGACCGCGCGTCTCGCCCTTCGCGGACGCGCGCGCGCTCGCCGGGCTGCTGCAGCGCGCCGGTTTCGCCCTGCCCGTCGTCGACAGCGACACGGTCGAAGTGCGCTATCCCGACGCGCTCGCCCTGATGCGCGACCTGCGGCTGATGGGCGAAGCCAACGCGCATGCCGGCCGGCCGCGCGGCTTCACGCCGCGCGCGGTGCTGCTCGGCGCGGCGGAGATCTACGCGCGCCGTTTCGCCGGCGCGGACGGGCGCGTCGTCGCGCGCTTCGAGATCGTCAGCCTGACCGCCTGGGCGCCGGCGGCAAGCCAGCCCAAGCCGCTGCGCCCGGGAAGCGCCGCGCAACGCCTCGCCGATGCGCTCGGCACGGTCGA
>JAEUKZ010000173.1 GCA_016793045.1 Alphaproteobacteria bacterium | reverse complement strand
GAGCGGCAGAAGGTCGCGGGCCACCGTGAGCGACGCCGGCCCGGCGCCGACGCAGGCGATGCGCTTGCCGTTCTTCTTCGCCGGCGCCTTCGGCAACCGGTCGGTGATGTCGTCCTTGTTGTCGGCGGCGACGCGCTTGAGCCGGCAGATCGCCACCGGTTCCTTTTCGACGCGGCCGCGCCGGCACGCCGGTTCGCAGGGCCGGTCGCAGGTCCGTCCGAGCACGCCGGGGAAGACGTTCGAATTCCAATTGATCATATAGGCGTCTGAGTAGCGCCCGGCAGCGATCAGTCGGATGTATTCGGGTACGGGTGTATGGGCGGGGCAGGCCCATTGGCAGTCGACAACCCGATGAAAGTAATCGGGGTCGGCAGTATCCGTAGGCTTCAACGCAGCTCCTCCCGCAAGGTACACATCGGCGCGAGAATCTTAACGCCTTCACGACGGCGCTTTTCTGAGTCGTTGGGACGAGATTCGCCCACTTTGGTGCCGCGGCGTCAAGTGATCTGGCGGCACCGGCCGGCCGTGCCGTTAGGATTTCTAAGGTGCAGTGCAAGAAGAAGTCGTTTGTTCCTGCTGCACCGGCCGCCCATCATCGTCATCGTTACGGGTTCGATCCCACCCCCGACGGGATCTGCGGAGATTTGATCGAGCAGCTTGCACCGCATCACCAAAAGCTAAAGCGCCACGACGGACGTCGTGGGCTCACCCTGATGGATGGAGACCTTCGATGTTCACGATCGCCCGAAAATTCCGAAGCGCAAGCTCGGCGCTCACCGTTCCCAGCGGGGCCATCCGCGCCCGCAAGTCCTGTCGTCGCTCCTGCTGTTGCTGAATCCGCCGCCCGCAAGCGGGCGGACCTGTCAGAGCGGGATCAATCCCTCCGGCTGCGTGCCGGGGGACGGACGATGGAGCGTGGCCATGACTGCATTCGTGATCGAAGTGGACGGTGAACCGGCGGGCGTGGTGCTCGCCGAGGCGGCGGGCGTGCGGTTCTTCGCATCCGACCGCGCCTACTGGGACCTCGAGGGCGAGGTCTTCCGGTCGGCGCGCCATGCCGAGCGGGCGGCGGCGCGGTTGCAGGCCCGGCGCATCGCCGCCGGCAGAGCGAACGGCCCGGCGGCGGCGGCCGTCGCCCCGCACACACGCGGCGGAATCTGGGCGGAGATGGTGGGGCGCTATCTCGGGGGCGGGGGTGGGCCTGAAACGCCGGCGCGGCAGCGCGCTGCGGCATGAGCGAAGCTTCAACGGCGGAGAGCACGATGAGCAAGGTCTACGTCATCCACGAGAACGACGCCTGGGTCGAACCGCTGCGCCGGCAGTTCGCGGCCATCGGCACGCCCTACGAGGAGTGGTTCCTCGACCAGGGCATCCTCGATCTGCGCGCGCCGCCGCCGGAGGGCGTCTTCTACAATCGGATGAGCGCGTCGTCGCATACCCGCGACCATCGCTACGCCGCGGAGTACACCGGCGCCGTCCTCGAATGGCTGGAGCGTCACGGGCGGACCGTGGTCAATGGCCGCCGGGCGCTGTCGCTCGAGGTAAGCAAGGTCGCGCAGTACGAGGCCCTGGCGCGCCACGGCATCGCGACGCCCGAGACGATTGCCGTTGTCGGCCGCCACAACATCGCGCCGGCAGCCGAACGACTGGGCTACCCCGTCATCATCAAGCACAACCGCGGCGGCAAGGGGCTCGGCGTGCGGCTGTTCCTCAGCCGGGCCGGGCTCGAGGAGTATCTGGCGCAGCCCGAGGCCTTCGCGCCGATCGACGGGATCTGGCTCGTGCAGCGTTACATCCAGGCGCCGTCGCCGTTCATCACGCGGGTCGAGTTCGTCGGCGGGCGCTATCTCTATGCGGTGCGCGTCGATACCTCGGCCGGGTTCGAACTGTGCCCGGCCGACCAGTGCCAGGGCGAGATGGCGGAGGTCTGCCCGGCCATCGCGCCGGCGGATCGGTTCAAGGTGGTCGCCGGAGTCGACGGCGCGCTGCTGCGCCGCTACCGCGACTTCCTGCGCGCCAACCAGATCGGCATCGCCGGGATCGAGTTCATCGTCGACCGCGACGGCAAGACCTACACCTACGACGTCAACACCAACACGAACTACAATCCGGAGGCGGAGGCGCGGGCCAAGGTCTCCGGCATGGGCGCGATCGCACGCCATCTGAGCGACCTGCTGGCGACCGCCGCCCCGGAGCCGTTCGACTGGCGGCGGGAGCTGGCGACCGCGCTGTAGGGGTGGTCGCCCGCCCGGCGGGCGGTGGAAAGATGCGGCAATCGGGCTGGAGTTGTGGGACACTGGCGCGCGTTTCAGCCGCATGGATGGACCTGCGCGCCGTCGAGAGGGAGTTTGGTGATCGATCGCCCCCGACGCGAGCGGAGTTGCCGCTTCGGAGGGCTCGATGGCCAAAAAGCCGAACTACCGTTTCGAACGCCAGGAGCGCGAGCGCCTGAAGGCCGAGAAGAAGGCCGCGCGCGAGGCCGAACGCATTCAGCGCAAGGTTGAGGAGGGCGGCGCGGCCGAGGCGGATGCCGCCGCAGCGCCGGCGGCTGCCGCGACGGGGCCGACCTCCGAATCCGGCCCGGTTTCGCCGAGTGCGCCGCCGCCGCAGTACAGCGGACCGCCGATCGCGATCCGGCCGATCGAGACCATGACCCCGTCCGAACTCGAGACTCTGCGCCAGAACGCGCGGCGGCTCGCTGCGTCGGGGTCGGCGCGGCAGAAGGCGGCCGCACAGGATCTGCTGCCGCGGCTGGAGGCGGCGCTGGAGAAGATCGCAGAGGAGAAGCGGCAGACGGCCGCCGCGAAGATGGCTCAGGCCATGCGAAAGGTGAAGTCGGAGTAGCGGCACGGAGCGAGCGCAAAGCGTCTATTCAGCGGCGGCACTGTCGCGCTAAGAGGTGCGCATGACCGCCTGCGATCTCGGCCTCGTCGGCCTCGGCACCATGGGCGCCAACCTGGCGCGCAATCTGGCAGACCATCGCATCAGCGTCGCGCTCCATGATCCCGCGCCGGGCACCGCTGCCCGTCTCGCGGGCGAACTTGCGGGCCGTGGCCAAGCGGCGCCCTCGCTCGCCGACTTGGTCGGCGCTCTCAAGGCGCCACGGACCATCTTCCTAATGGTGCCGGCAGGCGCCGCAGTGGACCAGAGCGTGGACGCGCTGCTCCCGCTCCTGACGGTGGGCGACGCGATCGTCGACGGCGGAAACTCGCTGTATATGGATACCGAGCGGCGGGTCGAGACATGTGCCGCACATGGCGTCGACTTCCTAGGCTTCGGGCTGTCGGGCGGCGCCGAGGGCGCGCGACATGGGCCATCGATAATGGCCGGCGGCGGCCCGTCGGTCGGGCGCCTTGCGCCGATGTTTCGCGCCATTGCGGCGCAGGCCGAAGGCGAGGCCTGCTTCGCGCATGTCGGCCCCGGCGGCGCCGGACATTTCGTCAAGATGCTGCACAACGGCATCGAGTACGCCCTGATGCAGCTGATCGCCGAATCGTATCAGCTGATGCACGGTATGCTCGGCCTTTCGCCGGCGGAGATGGCGGCGGTCTTCCGCACCTGGGCGGGCGGCGATCTCGGCGGTTTCCTGATCGAGGCCGCCGCGCGCGTGCTCGCGACACCCGACGTCGACACCGGCAGGCCGCTGATCGACCTGATCGAGGACCGCGCTGGCCAGAAGGGAACGGGCCGCTGGGCCGCCAGCGCGACCCTGGACTATGGCGTCGCGGCGCCGACCCTCGCCGAGGCGGTGCATGCCCGCTGCCTGTCGGCTCTGAAGCCGGAGCGCGTCGCGGCGCAGACGGCCCTCGGCAGCCCGATGCGCTTTTTCGCCGGTGACCGCACAGCGTTCGTCGCCGACCTCGGTGCGGCCCTGCTCGCTGCCAATGTCGCAGTTCATGCCCAGGGCTTCGCAACCCTGGCGGCGGCGTCGGCCGAGAAGGGCTGGGCGCTCGATCTCGGGCAGATCGCGCGGATCTGGCGCGGCGGCTGCATCATCCGCTCGCGGCTGCTGGCCGCCATCGCCGCGGCCTATGGCCGCAACGCCGATCTCGCCAATCTGCTGCGCGACCCCGACGTCTGGGCCATCGTCGCGCCGCGCGATCCAGCGTGGCGCCGGATCGTCGGTGCCGCCGTCGCCCATGGCGTGCCGGCGCCGGCCTTCGCGTCGGCGCTGTCCTATGTCGATGCCTACCGGACCGGCAGACTGTGGGCGAATATGATCGAGGGCCAGCGCGATCTCTTCGGCGCACATGGCTTCGGCCGCGTCGACCGACCCGGGCGCTTCCATGCCGACTGGGCCAAGTCATGATGGTCGTGGTCGTGATGGGTGTCGCCGGCTGCGGCAAGACGACGATCGGACCGCTGCTCGCCAAGGCGCTCGGCGGCGACTACGCCGAGGGCGACCAGTTCCACCCGCCGGCGAACATCGCCAAGATGAGCCGCGGCGAGCCGCTTTCCGACGACGACCGGATGCCGTGGCTGGCCGGAATGGCGGCGGCGATCCGCGACTGGCGAACACGGGAGCGGCCGACCGTCCTGGCCTGTTCGGCGCTCAAGCAGCGCTATCGCGACATTCTCGCCGATGGATCGCCGGAGGTTCGCTTCCTCTACCTGCGCGGCACGGAGGAGGTGATCGGGGCGCGTCTCGCACGGCGGCGCAACCACTTCATGCCGCCCTCGCTGCTCAAGAGCCAGTTCGCGACGTTGGAGGAGCCGCGCGACGCCATCGTCGCCGACGTCACGAACGATCCGCCGTCCATCGTCGCGGCGGCGGTCGCG
>JAEUKZ010000430.1 GCA_016793045.1 Alphaproteobacteria bacterium | reverse complement strand
CGGCGATCCGCGGCAACGCGGTCAGCACCTCGCGATAGAAGCCGCTGTAGCTCGCGCGCACCGTTTCGACGATCAGCGCGTTGGCGCTTGCCATCATCAGGTGGGTATTGGCGCAGAGCACGACCGGCCCGGTGCAGTCGTGCGGGGCGATCGGCCGGTCGTAGGCGGAAGCGAGTGCTGTGACGCGCCGGCCGGCGGTGATGCCGCCGATCCAGCCCATGTCGAAATTGGCGACGTCGACGGCCCGCCGGCCGAACACCTCGCGATACCAGGCGGGCGTGCCGAGGTTCTCGCTCGCCGCGACGCGCGTGTTCACGCTCGCCTTGTAGGCGGCGAGGTCGTCGAAGTTCTGCAGCGAGATCGGATCCTCGAGCCAGTAGATGTCGCAGGGGCGGAGCGCCTCGGCGATGCGCTGCGCCGGGGAAAGCTGCCACAGCCCGTGGAACTCCAGCATGATCTCCATGCGGTCGCCGGCGGCGCGCCGGATCTCCTCGATGACCTTCACCCCGGCCTTGAGGTCCGCCGCCTCGATGTGCTGGCCGCCGGTGGCGAGCGCGTAGCCGTCGAACGGCCACACCTTCATCGCGCGCACGCCCTCGGCGAGCAGGCTCTGCGCGAGCTCGCCCGGCCGGTTGGTCTGCGCTTCGAGGTCTTCGTAGGGTCGCGCCGGATCGGGGCCGGCGCCGGCG
Source organism: Alphaproteobacteria bacterium (assembly GCA_016793045.1). Classification (GTDB taxonomy): domain Bacteria; phylum Pseudomonadota; class Alphaproteobacteria; order CACIAM-22H2; family CACIAM-22H2; genus JAEUKZ01. Next base: position 1,203 of record JAEUKZ010000430.1, on the reverse strand, counting down.
CCGCGCGCCGCCATCTCGGTGTTCGAAGCCGTGCGCGCGACGCTGTTGTAGGTGTAGCCGGCGCAGGTGTTGTAGACCGGCAGCCGGTCGTGCGCGAGCCCGCCGAGCAGCTGGTGCAGCGGCGCGCCGAGCGACTGGCCGAGGATGTCCCACAGCGCGATGTCGACCGCGGAATTGCCGCGCAGTTCGACCGAGCGCGTGGGGAAGCCGTTGAAGTGGCTGCCGACGCGGTTCATCAGCGCGAAATGATGGCGCTCGATCTGCAGCGGGTCCTTGCCGATCAGGTAGGGCGCGCAGGTCTCGTGGAGATAGGCGATCGTCGCCTGCGGATTGCGGAACGTCTCGCCGAGGCCGACCAGCCCCTGGTCGGTGTGCAGGCGGACCCACACGACGTTGCCGAACTCCTCGACCTGGATGGTTTCCAGCGCCGTGATCTTCATGGGCGTGTCTTCCGGATTGTCAGGCGACGTAGCGGTGCCGCATGTGGATCCGGCGGTGGCGCGGATCGGGGCGCGGCACCGCGGAAAGCAGGGCCCGCGTGTAGTCGTGCTGCGGCTCGTCGCAGACCTGGTCGGCGGTGCCGAGCTCGACGACGCGGCCGCGATACATCACCGCGACGCGGTCGCAGGCGTAGCGGATGACGCTGATGTCGTGGCTGACGAAGACGTAGGACAGGCCGAGCTCGTCCTGGAGCTGCAGCAGCAGGTCGAGCATCTGCGCGCGCAGCGAAACGTCGAGCGCCGAGGTCGCCTCGTCGGCCACGATCAGGCGCGGCTCGAGCGCGAGGGCGCGCGCGATGCCGATGCGCTGGCGCTGGCCGCCGGAGAAGGCGTGCGGGTAGCGCTCGCTCCAGGACGGGTCGAGTCCGACGCGGCGCAGCAGCGCCGCGACGCGGTCGCGCAGCTCGGAGCCGGTGGCGAGGCCGTTGACCAGCAGCGGCTCGGCCACGATCTGGCCGACCGTCATGCGCGGATTGAGCGAGGCGAACGGGTCCTGGAAGATCATCCGCATCTCGCGCCGGCAATGGCGCAGCGTCGCCGGATCGGCGGTGGCGAGATCGATGATCGAGCCGTCGGCGCGGCGGTAGCGCAGCGAGCCCTCGGTGGGATCGTAGACCCGCAGCAGGCAGCGCCCGAGCGTGGTCTTGCCCGAACCCGATTCGCCGACGATGCCGAGCGTCTCGCGCGGCTTGACGTCGAGCGT
>JAEUKZ010000154.1 GCA_016793045.1 Alphaproteobacteria bacterium | reverse complement strand
TCAGGTTCCCGGGCAACCGGAAGTCGAGATATACAGCGCGAGGGGACCGGAATTTCGCCGGGGGACTGGATGAATATGTCGAAGTCGATTGCCAGCGCATCCGCGGCCATTCTGCCGCTCGATCCGATCCCCGACTCGGCGCTCGGCCGCCTCTACGATCATTGGCGTGCGCAACGCGGCGACCAGGCGCTGCCGCCATTCCGTTCGATCCGGCCGGAAGATTTACGGTTCATGCTCGGTCGCATCAACCTGGTCGACGTGCTCGACCGGCCGATCCGCTTCCGCTACCGGCTCGTCGGCACCGTGATCGCCAAGATCGGCGCGATCGACATGCAAGGCCAGCTCGTCTCGAACCTCAAGCCCGGCTTCTATGCGCGGATGGTGGAAGAGCAGCTTGCCGCGGTGTTCGCGTCCGGCGCGCCGATGCTCTATTCGATCACGGTCGCGCGCGGCCCGGTGTCGCGGACCTATCAGCGCATCGTCCTGCCCTACGAAGCCGATCCGGCGGCCGAGACGGTCGGCACGCTGATGACCGGCACGTGGCACAGCGGCGACCTCGAAACCGTACTCGGCCATCCGGACTTCGTGAACGGGTAGGGCCGGCCGCCGGGCCGGCCCCCGCCGCCGCGTCACGCCGCCGCGAGCGCCTGATCGATGTCGGCGATGATGTCGTCCTTGTGCTCGATGCCGATCGACAGCCGGATGTAGCCGTCCGAAACGCCGGTCTTCGCCTGCTCCTCGGGCGTCAGCTGCGAATGCGTCGTCGACGCCGGATGGATCGCGAGACTGCGCGCGTCGCCGATGTTGGCGACGTGGTAGAGCAGCTTGAGCGCGTCGATGAAGCGCCGTCCCGCGTCCTTGCCGCCCTTGATCTCGAAGCCCATCAGGGCGCCGTAGCCGCGCTTCAGGTAGGCGTCGGCGCGCCGCTTGGCCTCGCCCGTCATCAGGCCCGGGAAGATCACCTTCGTGACCTTGGCATGCTTCGACAGATGGTCGGCGACGGCGACCGCGTTATCGCAATGCGCGCGCATGCGCAGCGGCAGGGTCTCGAGCCCCTGGATGAACTGGAAGGCGTTGAAGGGGCTGACCGGCGCGCCGATGTCGCGCAGCAGGGTGACGCGCGCCTTGATGATGTAGGCGACCGGCCCGAGCGGCTTGACCGCCTGCGTCCACACGGCACCGTGATAGCTCGGGTCGGGCGTGTTGAGCATCGGGAAGCGAGCCGCGTTCTTTTCCCAGTCGAAATTGCCGCCGTCGATGAGCACGCCGCCGATCGAGGTGCCGTGGCCGCCGATGTACTTGGTCGTCGAGTGCATGACGACCGCCGCGCCGTGGTCGAGCGGGCGGCAGATGATCGGCGCCGCGGTGTTGTCCATGATCAGCGGCACGCCGAGCTCGCGCCCTATCTTCGCCACCTCGCCGATCGGGAAGACGGCGAGCTTCGGGTTCGGCAGCGTCTCGGCGTAGTAGCAGCGCGTGCGCGCATCGGTGGCGCGGCGGAAATTTTCCGGGTCCGACGGATCGACGAAGCGCACCTCGATGCCCATCGTCTTCATCGTGTGGAGGAACAGGTTCCACGTGCCGCCGTAGAGATCGGTCGAGCTGACGAAGTTGTCGCCGGCGTGGCAGATGTTCGTCACCGCGAACAGCGACGCCGCCTGGCCCGAGCCGAGCGCGAGCGCCGCGACGCCGCCTTCGAGCTGCGCGATGCGCTGCTCGAACGCATCCTGCGTCGGGTTCATGATGCGGGTGTAGATGTTGCCGAATTCCTTGAGCGCGAAGAGATTCGCCGCGTGCTCGGTGTCGCGGAACTGGAAGCTGGTCGTTTGGTAGATCGGTACCGCGACCGCGCCGGTCGCCGGGTCGCTGCGCCAGTTGCCGCCATGCAGGGCAATCGTCTCCGGATGCTTGCTCGTGGTCGTCATGCGGGAATCCTCCGGTTTGTCTTCGGTGGCGGCGATCGGTGTCGCGGCGCGGCGCACTCTACAGAAACTGGGACGGCGGTGTCACGGGCGGGGCGCCGCCGATCCGGCCAGGTGCCGCGCGATCACCGACGAGGCGACGAGCTGGAACAGGTGGTAGACCATCAGCGGTGCGAGGATCAGGCCGAGCGCCGGGTCGGCGCCGAACATCACCTTGGCCATCGGCACGCCGGTCGCGAGCGACTTGGTCGAGCCGCAGAACTGGGCCGCGATCAGGTCGCCGCGCGGCAGGCCGAGGGCGCGCGCCGGGCCGATCGTCACCGCCGACACGACGGCGAACAGCGCGATCGCGGCGGCGAGCAGGCCGAGGATGGTGCCCGGCCCGTGCTGCGTCCACACCCCGGCGACCATCGAATCGGCGAAGGCGTTGTAGACGATCACGACGATGACCGCCCGGTCGTAGTGGCGCGTCAGCTTGTCGTTGCGGGCCGCCCAACCGGCGAGCCACGGCCGCACCGCCTGGCCGACCGCCACCGGGGCGAGCAGCAGCAGCACGATCTTGACGACGACGGGCCCGAGTTCGAGCGCGGCGCCCGATGTGCTGAGATACCAGGCGACCCAGAGCGGCGTCACGAACACGCCGATGAGGTTGGAAAGCGTCGCGTTGAAGATCGCCCCGGCGACGTTGCCGCCCGCGATCGCGGTCATCGCCACCGACGACGAGACGGTCGACGGCAGGGCGGCGATCAGGAAGAACCCGAGCGCGAGCTCGCGCGCCGGCAGCCCGCCCGTCGCGGCAGCGAAGCCGAGCACCACGATCGGGAAGACCGCAAAGGTCGTCGTCTGCACCAGCAGATGGAGCGGCCAGCGCACCAGCCCGGCGCGCAGGTTCTTGGGGCTGAGCTTGAGGCCGTAGAGGAAGAACAGGATCGCGACCCCGACCGTCGAGGCGAACTCGGCATGGAGCGGCCCGCCGGTGACGCCCGGCGCCGGGAACGCCCAAGCCAGCGCGACGGCCGCGACGAGCGCGAGAAGGAACCCGTCGACGCCGAGCCGTTGCAGGGCAGGGGGAATGGGCAGCCGCATGGTGATGGCCGCGACATTGGCACCGGGTCGGGGGGCGGCGCAATCGGTGCGCGCCGCCGCGCGTTGACTTCGCCGTCCGGGCGGGCCAAGACATCGCCATGGATTTCGAACTCAGCGAGGAAGCGCGAGCGATCCAGGACACCGCGCGGTCCTTCGCCGCCGAGCGCCTGGCGCCGCATGCCGCGCAATGGGACGAGGACAAGATCTTCCCGGTGGACGCGATGCGCGCCGGGGCGGCGATCGGCTTCGGCGCCATCTACGCGCGCGAGGATGTCGGCGGCTCGGCGCTGAGCCGGCTCGATGCGGCGCTGATCTTCGAGGAACTCGCCGCCGCCGACACCTCGACCGCCGCCTACATCTCGATCCACAACATGGCGACGTGGATGATCGACCGCTTCGGCGGCGAGGCCCTGCGCCGCCGCTTCGTGCCGCGCCTCGCGACGATGGAGCATTTCGCGAGCTACTGCCTGACCGAGCCCGGCTCGGGCTCCGACGCCGCGTCGCTCAAGACCCGCGCGGTGCGCGACGGCGACCACTACGTGCTCAACGGCAGCAAGGCGTTCATCTCCGGCGGCGGCGTGTCGGACGTCTACGTCTGCATGGTGCGCACCGGCGCCGACGGGCCGAAGGGCATTTCGACCCTGGTGGTCGAGAAGGGCACGCCCGGCCTGTCCTTCGGCAAGCAGGAGAAGAAGCTGGGCTGGAACACCCAGCCGACCGCGATGGTGATCTTCGAGGACGCGCGCGTGCCGGTCGCCAACCGCGTCGGCGCGGAAGGCGACGGCTTCGCGATCGCGATGAAGGGCCTCGACGGCGGGCGGCTCAACATCGCCGCCTGCTCGCTCGGCGCGGCGCGCGCCTGCCTCGACGCGGCGCGCGAGCACATGAAGGTGCGCAGGCAGTTCGGCAGGACGCTCGCCGAGTTCCAGGCGCTGCAGTTCCGCGTCGCCGACATGGCGACCGAGCTCGAGGCGGCGCGGCTGATGGTCCAGCGCGCCGCGACGCTGCTCGACGCGGAGCACGCCGACGCCACGCTCCACTGCGCGATGGCCAAGCGCTTCGCCACCGACGCGGGCTTCGCGATCTGCGACGAGGCGCTGCAGCTCTTCGGCGGCTACGGCTATCTCAAGGACTATCCGATCGAACGCTATCTGCGCGACACCCGCGTCCACCGCATCCTCGAAGGCACCAACGAGATCATGCGGCTGATCATCGCGCGCAAGCTGCTGGGGGCCTGATCCGCGACATGACGTCAGACGTGAAGTTCAGCCGCGCGGGCGCCCTCGCGCGCATCGTGCTCGACCGCCCGAAGGCGCTCAACGCGCTCACGCTGGAGATGATCCACGCGATCACGCCGCAGATGCGCGCCTGGGCGCACGATCCCGCCGTCGCCGCGGTTGCGATCACGGGGGAGGGCGGCAAGGCATTCTGCGCCGGCGGCGACGTGCGCGGCCTCTACGATGCCCGGCAGCGCGATCCCAACGCGGCCGTGCTGCGCGACTTCTTCTGGAACGAATACCGGCTCAACCGCCTGATCCACCGCTATCCGAAGCCCTATGTCGCCGTCCTCGACGGCATCACGATGGGCGGCGGGGTCGGGCTTTCGGTCAACGGCCGCTTCCGCGTCGCCACCGAGAAGACGCTGTTCGCGATGCCCGAGACCGCGATCGGCCTGTTCCCCGACGTCGGCGGCAGCCACTTCCTGTCGCGCGCACCGGGCGAACTCGGCGTCTACCTGGCGCTGTCGAGCCAGCGCATCAGGGCCGCCGACATGCTCTATTGCGGCTTCGCCACGCACTACGTGCCGTCGGCGGAGGTGCCGGCGCTGGTGGCGGCGCTCGAGACAAGGCCGGCCGCCGACGTGCTGCGCGAATTCAACCGCGACGCCGGCCCGGCGCCGCTCGCCGAGCACCGCGAGGCAATCGACCGCTGCTTCGCGCATGACCGCGTCGAGGATATCCTCGCGGCGCTGGCGCGCGAGCCGGGCGAGTGGGCGCACGCGCTGCGCGCCGGCCTCGCCACCAAGTCGCCGACCGCGATGAAGGTGAGCCTGCGCGAGATCCGCGAGGGCAAGCGGCTCGTCTTCGAGGACTGCATGAGGATGGAGTTCCGCCTGTCGCAGGCCTGCATGCGCGGGCATGATTTCTTCGAAGGCGTGCGCGCGGTGCTCGTCGACAAGGACAACGCGCCGCGCTGGCAGCCGGCGACGCTCGATGCGGTCGACGCCGCACTGGTCGACCGCCACTTCGCACCGCTCGCGAACGAACTCGTCTTCGACGAATAACGACGCACATCCGGAGGGTCAGCCATGGCGACGATCGGCTTCATCGGGCTCGGCAACATGGGCGGGCCGATGGCCCGCAATCTGGTCAAGGCCGGGCACGTGGTGCGCGGCACCGACGTCGCCTCGCAGGCGGTGACTGTGTTCGCCCAGGCGGGCGGCCAGGCGGCGGCCAACGTCGCCGCGGCGGTGCAGGGCGCCGAAATCGTGGTGACGATGCTGCCCGCGGGCAGCCACGTCCGCGAGGTCTATACCGGCGCCGGCGGCGTGCTCGCCCTGTGCGGCAAGGGTACGCTGCTGATCGACTGCTCGACGATCGACGTGGCGACCGCGCGCGACGTCGCCGCGAAGGCGAGCGAGGCCGGCTGCGAGATGCTCGACGCGCCGGTCTCCGGCGGCACCGCGGGGGCGGAGGCCGGGACCCTCACCTTCATGGTCGGCGGCGATGCCTCGGCCTTCGCGCGCGCCGAGCCGCTGCTCAGGGTCATGGGCAAGAACGTGCTGCACGCCGGCGATTCGGGCACCGGCCAGGCGGCCAAGATCTGCAACAACCTGATGCTCGGCATCCAGATGATCGCGACCTGCGAGGGCTTCCTGCTCGCCGAAAAGCTCGGTCTCGACGCCCAGAAGCTGTTCGACATCTCGTCCAAGTCGTCGGGGCAGAGCTGGTCGATGACGACCTATTGCCCGGTTCCGGGCCCGGTGCCGACCTCGCCCGCGAATCGCGACTACAAGCCCGGATTCACCGCCGCGATGATGCTCAAGGACCTCAAGCTCGCCGCCGACGCCGCGCAGTCGGCCGGTGCGGTCTCGCCGCTCGGCGCGCTCGCCCAGTCGCTCTACGGGCTGTATGTCGCCGGCGGCCACGGCCAGGCGGACTTCTCCGGGATCATCCGGATGCTCGCCGGACGTTGAGGAAAGATGCCTGGAAAGTAAGGATATTTTTACCGGTGTTGGCCTAACGTCGCATTCGCATCGCTTGGGAGCGAAAGGGACTGAACATGAAGCGGGCCTATCTTGAAACCGTCGCACTGGTCGAGCGCCTCCACCGCCAGTTTCTGGAGGTCGTGAAGGCCGAAATCGACCGGCAGGGCGTGCGCGACATCAACAACGTCCAGGCGATGATCCTGTACAACGTCGGCACCGAGGAGCTGACCGTGGGCGAGCTCACGCAGCGCGGCTACTATCTCGGCTCGAACGTGTCGTACAACCTCAAGAAGCTCATCGAGGCCGAGTACATCAGCCAGGCGCGCTCGCCGCACGACCGCCGCTCGGTCCGCATCAAGCTTTCGGACAAGGGCCTCGCCCTGCACGCCCAGCTCGACAAGATCTTCCTGCGCCACTCCAAGGAGATGGAGACGACCGGCGTCGGCGTGGACGACGTCCGCAAGACTGCCGAAGCCCTGCGTCGCGTCTCGCGCTTCTGGGATCGCACGCTGGTCGCCGACGCGGCGTTGTCCGCCGCCTGATCCGCGCCGAGGATACGCGAACTCATCCGGCCGCGACGGGGCAACCCGCCGCGGCCGGTCGCGTTTCGGGCCCCAGGCGGCGGTGCCGGGCGGCCGCTCAGGGGATCGTGAATTCGTTCTGATGGCGCAGCGTGCCGCCCAGAACCATGTCGACGGTGCATCCGTCGCTCGCCAGCGGCAGCGCCAGGGTTTCGAGCGTCTGCCAGTCGAGCCCGTGGCCGACCAGGGCCACGCCGCGCCGCCAGGCCGGCACGCCGCGCGTGACGACGAACTCGAGGCGGGTGAGGAAGTTGCCGACCGGCGCTTCGGGGAACGCCTCGTCGAGCCAGCGGCCGGTCGGGTCGATGCCGTGCAGGCTCGCGAAGCGGGTGCCGACGAGCCGGTAGCGGAAACGCAGCGGCGCGCGATGGACCTCGAGCAGCCAGAGCATGGGCAGCAGGGACGGAATGTCGAGCGGGTCGAAGTGGATTCGCCCGGGCAGCCGGCCGGGCGGCGCGATGCCTGCCCAGTAGTCGTAGAGGCGGCGCAGCTCGGGCCGGAACGCGGCGGCGTCGGCGGCCGACTCGATCGCGACGAACGCTTCCGCCGGGCCGGCCGTGAGCGCATGCGCGCCCATCGGCATCGGCTCAGGCCGTGCCGGCGGCGCGGCCGGGCATCGCCGTGGCCGCGAGCATGGCGATGCGCGTGAGATACGGGCGCAGCTCCAGCACCAGCGCCACCAGATGGGTGATGACGTCGACCGGCGAGGCCGGCCCGGGCACGTCGATCGCGGTCGACAGCGCCACGGTCCGGTGGTCGACCACCAGCAGGCGGCCGTTGGAGAGCCGCGCCTCGGCTGCAAGTTCGCGCAGCTCGCGCCGCGCGCCGGGCGATTCGGCGGAGAACGGCAGCGTCGCCAGATCGGCCTCGACCGCCACCTGGATGCCGCCGGCGCGCTCGCGCGCGCAGGCGCGGAACGCCGTGCCGGCGACCGCGAAGCCGAACACCGCGTCGGCGTGGTCGCGGCGCACGATCCGGCCGGCGGAGTCGATCGACAGCGCGCGCAGCGGAAACGGAACGGTCTGGCCGGTCAGGACGTCGACGGCCTGCGGCAGGGCGGTGGGCGGGGTCATGGCATCCTATCCTCGTGCTTCGTGCTGAATGTCGCTCCGCCATCCTTAACAACGTCTGAAAGGCGCCATATATCAGTTGTCGGGCGCGGGCCGGACTTGCTTTAATCCGCGCCCGCCGCACCGCACGCGAACCCTGCATGCGCGGCTCGAGGCGCAGGACCAACCAGGCACGCACCCGCATCATGCATCCCGCGCTCAAGTCCGTGGCCGCCCCCGTCAACCGCGACGGCTGGCCGTTCGTGATGATCACGCTCGTCCTCGCCGTCGCCGCCGGGCTGGCGTGGCCGCCGCTGTTCTGGCCGGTGGCCGGCGTCGCCGCCTGGGTCGCCTACTTCTTCCGCGACCCCAAGCGGGTGACGCCGACGCGGCCCGGCCTCGTCGTCAGCCCCGGCGACGGCCTGGTCTCGCTGATCGCCACCGTGCCGCCGCCGCCCGAGCTGTCGATGGGCGACGAACCGCGGGTGCGCATCAGCATCTTCCTGTCGATCTTCGACGTGCACATCCAGCGCGTGCCGGTCGACGGCGTCGTCGGCGCGCTGTCCTACCGCCACGGCAAGTTCGTCAACGCGGCGCTCGACAAGGCGAGCGAGGACAACGAGCGCATGTCGGTGCGCGTCGACACGGCTGACGGCCGGTCGATCGCGTTCGTGCAGATCGCCGGACTGGTCGCGCGCCGGATCCGCTGCGACCTCGCCGACGGGCAGGCGGTACGCGCGGGCGAGCGCTACGGGCTGATCCGCTTCGGCAGCCGCGTCGATGTATACTTGCCGCCCGGCGTGGCGCCGCTGGTGGCGGTCGGCCAGTACGCGATCGGCGGCGAGACCGTGTTCGCCGATCTCAACTCCAGCGAGCCCGCGCGCGAGGGCGAGGAGCGATGATGTTCGAGCGACAGAACCAGCGCATGCGCCGGCTGCGGCTGCGCCGGCCGCGCATCCAGCGGCCCGCGGTCAACCGCATCATCCCCAACATGCTGACGGTCGCGGCGCTCTGCTCGGGCATGACCGCGATCCGCTTCGCGCTCGCCGGCGACTGGCGCAACGCGGCGCTCGCGGTCGTCGTCGCCGCGGTGCTCGACGGGCTCGACGGACGCATCGCGCGGCTGCTCAACGCGACGTCGAAATTCGGCGCCGAGCTCGATTCGCTGGCGGACTTCATCAGCTTCGGCGTCGCGCCGGCGATGCTGATGTACATCTGGACGATGAACCAGCTCGGCAGCCTCGGCTGGGGCATCTGTCTGCTCTTCGCGGTGTGCTGCGCGCTGCGTCTCGCGCGCTTCAACACCGCGCTCGGCGATCCCAATCCGCCGCCCTGGGCGAAGAACTACTTCACCGGCGTGCCGGCGCCGGCCGGCGCGCTGCTTGGCCTGTTGCCGCTGATCGCGTCGTTCGAATTCGGCGGCGGGCTGCTCGACAGCCCGTGGTTCAACTTCGTCACGCTCGCGCTGGTCGCGATGCTGATGGTCAGCCGCATCCCGACCTTCTCGATGAAGAAGGTCCACCTGCCGCCCTCGCTGATGATGCCGGCACTGATCGCCGCGGCGCTGTTCGTCGTGGCGCTCACCTCGGCGCCGTGGCTCACCGGCCTGGTGATGGGCGTCGTCTACCTCGGCAGCATCCCGTTCGCGGTGTTCACGCAGCGGCGCGCGCGCGCGCAGGCCGCGATGGTGCCGATGCCGATGCCGACCCTGCCGGCGAGCGAACACGCCCACGACGCCGAGGAGCGCAAATGACCGCCTCACCCGCCCGGATCCGCGACCGCCTGCGCCGCCCGGATTGCGAGATCCACTACGAGGTGACCGGCAGCGGGCCGCCGGTGGTGTTCGCGCACGGGCTCGGCGGCAACCACCTGTCGTGGTGGCAGCAGATTCCCGAGTTCGCGCAGCGCTACACCTGCGTCGCCTTTGCCCATCGCGGCTTCTCGCCGTCGACCGCGCCGGCCGACGGCGTCGATCCCAACCAGTACGCCGACGACCTGGCCGCGCTGCTCGACCATCTCAAGCTCGATCAGGTCCGCATCGTCGCGCAGTCGATGGGCGGCTGGACCGCGACCAGCTTCGCCCTGCGCGCGCCCGCCCGCGTCAAGGCGCTGGTGATGGCCTGCACGACGGGCGTGTTCGATTTCCGCCGCAGCAGCCACCCCGCGGTGGCCGGGATCGCCGAATGGGCCGCGAATGCCGAGCGTACGGCGCGCGAATGGTTCATGTCCGGCATCCACCCGGCCTGCGGCGCGCGCATGGCACGCGACCAGCCGCTCGCGCACTTCCTCTATCGCGAGATCGACGATCTCAGCCACCGGCTCGACAAGGAGCAGTTGCGCATGCGGCTCTTCGCCGCGCGCTCCCGCGCGCCGGAGGAAGCGGCGGCGCTGCGCTTCCCGACCCTCTTCATCACGGGGGAGGAGGACATCGCGATCCCGACGGCGGGCGTCGTCGCCATCGGCGCGGCGTTTCCCAACGCGCGGGTCGAGCGCGTCAAGGACACCGGCCACTCGGTCTATTTCGAGCGCCCTGGGCTGTTCAACAAGATGGTCGGAGAATTTCTCGACGCGGCAGGTTAGGCGTCTATCGATCGATCGTTCGTAGCGGCCCGCCCCTACGGCAGCAGCCGCGCCGCGGCAAGCCGCAGCGGCGTCTCGCTGCCGGCCATCGCCTCGGCATCGGCGAGCGCGGCGGCCTCCGACGTCGCTTGGCCGTGGCCGATCTCCATTCCGCGGTGCAGCAAGGTCCAGCGCCAGCGGCCGGTGAGGCCGATCGGCGGTTCGATCGCCGCCTCGCAGGCGGCGTTGGCGATGAGCGGGATGCGCGACATGACGAAAGGATTATCGGCGATTCGTGTTGCAGCCGTGTTAACGCACGGCAAGGCGGCGCTATTCCGCGCCGAGCAGGTCGGCGACGAGATCGTCGAGATTGCCGCCGTCGAAGCGCACGCCGCGGATGCCGGCGCGGCGCGCCGCCTCGATGTCGGTGTCGCGGTCGCCGATCAGGAAGCTGCCCGCCGCCATGATCGCGTGTTCCGCCATGCCGCGCATGATCATGCCCGGCGCAGGCTTGCGGCAGTCGCAGGCGCGCTTGTAGATGCCGCTTCCGGCGCTCGGGTGGTGCGGGCAGAAGTAGAAGGCGTCGATCGCCGCATCGAGCTGGGCGTTCATCCAGGCGTGGAGGCGGCGCACGTCGTCCTCGCCGTAGAAGCCGCGCGCGACCCCGGCCTGGTTGGTGACGACGACGATGCGATAGCCGCGCGTCTTGAGCCGGCGCACCGCCGCTTTCGCGCCGTCGATCCACACCACGTCCTCGACGCGATGGAGATAGCCCGAATCGACGTTCAGGACTCCATCGCGATCGAGGAACGCCCCCGGCGCCGGCGCGCGCGTCATCGCGGTCAGTCGAACTTCGGTGCCTTGCCGGCGGCCTTCCACGCCTCGAAGCGCGCCTTGGCCTCGGCCTCGGCGGGGTAGAGGCCCCACAGCTCGCGCCCGCCCTGGACCTCGCTCACCACGAACTCCTCGTAGACATGCATGTCCCACGCCGCCGCGGCGACGTCTTCGGCGATCGCGCGCGGGATGCACACCACGCCCTCGCCGTCGCCGACCATGATGTCGCCGGGATAGACCGGGATCTCGCCGCAGGCGATCGGCAGGTTGATGTCGACCGCGTGATGGCGGGTGAGGTTGGTCGGCGCCGAGGGTCCGCCGCAGTAGACGGGGAAATGCAGCTCGGCGATGTCGGTCGAATCGCGCAGGCCGCCGTCGGTGACGACGCCCGCGGCGCCGCGCTTCATCATGCGGGTGACGAGGATGCCGCCGGCCGATGCGGCGCGCGCGTCGCCGCGGCAGTCCATCACCAGCACGTGGCCTTTGGGCACGGTTTCCACCGCGACGCGCTGCGGATGGCTGCGGCCCTCGAAGGCCTGAAGCACGTCGAGATCCTCGCGCGCGGGGATGTGCCGCAGCGTGAAGGCCGGGCCGACCATGCGCGGCGCCTTGGCGTTGAGCAGGCGGATGCCCTGGACGAAGAGGTTGCGGAAGCCGCGCTTGAAGAGCTGCGTGGTGAGCGTCGCGGTCGAAACCTGGAGGAGCTGCTTGCGCGCGCGCTCGGAGAGGGGCGGGTGCTCGGTCATCAGTGGATCTCCGGCTCGGGCGTCGCGGCGGTGCCGCGCATGAAGTCGAAATCGCAGCCTTCGTTGGCCTGGGTGACGTGCTGCATGTGCATCACGCCGAAGCCGCGTTCGTAGA
>JAEUKZ010000122.1 GCA_016793045.1 Alphaproteobacteria bacterium | reverse complement strand
CGCGCTGGCGATGCCCGAGCGCGAGCATGTCGAATGGGCGCGGCTGGTCCTGCCGTTGAGCGCGGAAAGCGGGCGCGCGCGCCATCTGCTGATGATCATGGTGTCGATCGCCGGCTCGCCCTATTCGGTTTCATCGATGGGGCCGGTGGCGTTCGGGATCGACCTCGTTGGCATGACGCCGATCCCGTTACCGTCGGACGTCACGGCACTGGCGGGCGAGGCAGCCACCGTTGCGGTGCCGTGATGCTGGCGACATTGCGGTCGCCGTCCGCCCGGTGCATCATGGACAGCGGGTGGGGCAGTCCGTTCGTCGGATGGATTGCCGATGGACCAGTCGATCCGCACAGGGTTTTGGCCGCTCCCGTATCCGCCGATTCGGCGCCTGCTCGACTATTGGGTCGACCGCCGCACCGATCGTCGCTGCCCCGAGAAATGCGACATCGACCCGATCGACGTTCCGGATCTGCTGCCCGATCTCATCCTCTATGACGCGCCGGAAGACGGCGGCACGTTCCGCTATCGCCTGGCCGGCGCGCGCGCGACCCGCCTGCTCGGCCGCGAAGTGCGCGGCCTGACCCAGCGCGACATCCATGCGGCGTCGCGCGACCCCGCGGTGCTGAAGGAGGTCGCGCGCGGCGAACGCGAATACGCCTGGATCGCGCGCACCTTCACGGGCAGCTTCCGCCTGACGCGCCTCGCGGTGCCGGATCGCGAGCACGTGCAGATCGCGCGCCTGACCCTGCCGCTCTCCGACGCGGGCGGGCGGGCGAATCATCTCGTCACCATCATGATCGAGACGTCCGGTCCGCTGCCCGCCGGACTGTCGCATTTCGGCATCGACCTCGTCGCGATGGCGCCGATCGCGCTGCCTGGCGGTTTGCTCGCCGCCGGTGCGATGGCCGACGCGCCGGTGCCGTAGCGCAGCCGCGCCCGCTCAGGCCGGCTGGGCCGCGACGCCCCGCCGCTCGCGCAGCGTGAAGCACATCAGCCCGGCGGCGAGCGCCAAGCCGAGCGCCACGAACCACACCGCGTCGTAGCGCGCGAACAGGTCGTAGAGCCGTCCCGCGGCGAAGGCGCCGGCGGCGGCGCCGACGGCGTGGCCCGCCGACAGCAGGCCCATCGCCAGACCCATGATGCGCAGGCCGAGATGCGAGGCGACGAGGCTCGCGGTCACCGGCACCGTCGAGTAGTCGAAGATGCCGAATGCCACGGCGAAGACGAAGAGGAGCGGCGGGTTGTCGGTGATCTGCAGCAGGATGAGGAAGGTGAGCCCGCGCGCGATGTAGATCGATCCGAGCAGCAGCGGCCGGTTGACGCGGTCGGACAGCCAGCCGGCGCCGATCATGCCGAGCATGTTGAAGCCCGACAGCACGCCGTAGGCCGCCGCGCCGTCGAGCGGCGGGAAGCCGCAGGCGACGGCGTAGGGGATGAGATGGACCTCGACCACGCCCGAGGTGGTGAAGCCGCAGATCGTGAAGCTCCAGAACAGCGCGTGGAAGACCGGGCTGCGCGCCAGGAACGCGAGCCGCGCGCCGATCGGCTCGCCCTCGCCGGCGCGTACGGTCGCGACGTGCGGGCGGTTGATCGCCAGCCAGACGACCGGCGCGAGCGCAAGCAGGATCAACGCCGGCACCGCGAAGGTGGCGCGCCAGCCGACCGTGCCGATCACGAGCGCCAGGAGCGGCACGACGAGGAGTTGCCCCGCGGTCGAACCCGCCGTCGCGGTGCCGGTGGCGAGGCCGCGGTTCTGCGTGAACTGCTGCGCGATCGCGGTGCTGACCGTGTGGTTGGCGACGGTGCCGAAGCCGAGCGCCGCCACCAGCGAAAAGGCGATCAGCAGCTGCCACGCCTCGCCGACCAGCGACGTGGCGCCGACCCCGAGGCCGGTGGCGACCAGCCCGATCGTCAGCAGCCGGCGCGGCCCGAGCCGGTCGACCGCATTGCCGACGACCGGTGCGACGCAGGCGACGACCAGCAGCGCCGTCGCCGCGACCGTGGAGACGAAGGAGCGCGTCCAGCCGAACTCCCGCTCCCACAGCGGCATCACGAGGCCGAGCGCCGCGCGCGAGGATTGCGCGACCGAAAGCGCCGCGAAGCACAGCGCGACGATCGTCCAGCCGTAGATGTTGCCCTTGGCCATGTGCGGCGCACTTTCCGGATGCGATGCCGTTTCGTTCAGTCTGCGGCCCCGCACCGGCGCCGGACAACTGAGATTGCCTCGCCGTGAGGATGAGAATTCCTCATGGCCGTGCGCCGCGTTGACGAAGGCGGGCTCGCGGCCCAGTCTGTCGGCCGGAGGATCCGCCATGCAGCTCGACCATTTCCGCACCTTCGCGCGCTACAACCGCTGGGCCAACGACCGGCTCTATTCCGCCTGCGCTTCGCTGTCGGAGGCGGACTACCTCAAGCCGCGCGAGTCCTTCTTCGGCTCGATCCACGCTACGCTCAATCACCTTCTGGTCGGCGACCGCATCTGGATGGGCCGGTTGACCCGGCACGACCCGGGGATCAAGGCGCTCAACCAGATCCTCTACGCGGACTTCTCCGGACTCAGGGTCGCGCGGAGCGCCGAGGACGCGCAGATCATCGCCTTCGTCGACGGGCTCGACGCGCCGACCCTCAACGGAGCCCTGCGCTACAAGTCGATGGCCGGCAAGACGCAGTCGACGCCGGTGCGCTGGGTGCTCGCGCATCTCTTCAATCACCAGACCCACCATCGCGGCCAGGCGCACGGCCTTCTCTCGCAGACGATGGTGAAGCCGCCGGAACTCGACCTCCTCTACTTCCTGCGCGAGATGCCGACGGCATGACGGTCCGGCCGCTCGCCCCCGGCGACGAAGCGGCGCTGGAGGCGTTTCTCGCTCGGCACGCCGACTCCTCGATGTTCCTGCGCGCCAACCTGCGCCAGGCCGGCCTGGTCGATCGCGGCCAGCCGGCCGAAGGGACCTACGTCGCCCGCTTCGCCGGCGCGGCGATCACCGGCGTCGTCGCGCATTACGGCTATGGCAACGTGCTGATCCAGGCGCCGGACGATCCGGTGCCGCTGGCGCGCGCACTCGCCGCGGCGGCGAAGCGTCCGGTCGCCGGCCTGCTGGGGCCGCTCGAACAGGTCAATGCCATCCGGCCCGTGCTGGCGCCTGCGGGAATGCGCGCGAGCAAGGACAGCGCCGAGATCCTGTTCGCCCTGCCGCTCGACCGGCTGGCCGTGCCCGCCCTGCTGGCGCAGCCCGGGATCGTCGCGCGCCAGGCGGTCGAAGCCGACCGGGAGCTGCTCGCCGGCTGGTGGCACGACTACGAGGTCGAGCTGCTCGGCGAGACTCCGGGCCCGGCCCTGCTCGCCAAGGCGCGCGCCGACTTCCGCCGCCGCGGCGCTGCCGGCGGCGGGTCGTGGCTGCTCAGCGTCGACGGCGTGCCGGTGGCGACGCAGAGCTTCAACGCCGCGCTGCCGGACATCGTCCAGGTCGGCGGCGTATGGACGCCGCCTGCCCTGCGCGGGCGCGGCTATGCACGCGCGGTGGTGGCGGCGGCGCTGCGCGACGCGCGCGCCCGGGGGATCGCGCGCGCGATCCTGTTCACCGGCGGCGACAACCCGGCGGCGCAGCGCGCCTATCGCGCGCTCGGCTTCACGCCCGTCGGCGACTACGCGCTGGTGCTGTTTCGGAAGCCGGCGCCGGCAGCGCCTTGAGCGCCGCGGCGGCCTCGTCGAGCAGCCACTCGCGGAAGGCGCGGATCTTCGGCCGGTCGGCGGTACGTTCGGGCGACACGAAATGCCAGGAGCGCTTGTTCATCGCCGAGAGCGCGAAGGGCTGGCAGAGCCGGCCGGCGGCGATCTCCTCCGCGTACATGAAGGCCGGGCCGATGGCGACGCCGACGCCCGCGATCGCCGCCTGCACGGCGATGCGGGTCGAATCGAACTGCGGGCCGCCGCGATAGTCGAGGCCTTCGAGCCCGGCGGCCTTGAGCCAGATCGGCCATTCGTCGGGATCGTCCCACAGCGTGATGATGGGCACGCGCCGCAGGTCGTCGTAGGTCCTGAGCTGGGCCGCGAGCGCCGGGCTGCACAGCGGCGTCAGGACGTCGTCGAACAGCTTGTCGGCGCGCAGGCCCGGCCAGCGCCCGCCGCCGAAGCGGATCGCCGCGTCGACGTCCTCCACCGCGAAGTCGACGGCCCTGATCGAGCTCATCAGCTTGACCGCGATGCCGGGATGCGCGGCCTGGAAGCGCGCGAGCCGCGGCACCAGCCACAGCACCATGGTGGTGGTCAGGCTGATCGCGAGCTGGCCCCTGGCGCTGTCGGCGTCGAGCCGAGTCACCGCGCGCGCCAGCCGGTCGAAGGCGTCCCGCAGATCGGGCAGCAGGCGCTGGCCGGCCTCGGTGAGCAGCAGCCCGCGCGGCAGGCGACGGAACAGCTTCACGCCGACATGGTCCTCGAGCGACTTCACCTGGTGGCTGACCGCGGCCTGGGTCACGTGCAGCTCGGCCGCCGCCCTGGTCAGGCTCATGTGGCGGGCGGCGGCCTCGAAGGCGCGGAGGGCGTTGAGCGGCGGCAGCGGTCGGGTCATCGGCAAGCCTGAGGAAATTTGGGGCATCTTACGAGAATTGGTCGTTTGTCGCGAGCGCTTCGGTTCGCCATGTTCACGCCATGACGCGATCCGGCCGGCGCACCGCCCCGGACGCAAGCCACAGGAGAGCTTGGCCATGACGACGGCAAACGCAACCTGCGCAACCTGCCCGGTCGAGATCGCGGCGCCGGCGCGGCGCCCGCTGCTGGTCGCCGTCGCGGACCTGCTCGTCGGCTGGATGCAGCGCGACCGCGAACGGCACATGCTGAACGACATCGACGATCGCATGCTGCGCGACATCGGCCTCGACCGCGCCGACGTGCTGGCGGAAGCGTCGAAGCCGTTCTGGGTGCGCTAAGGGCCCGGCGGGATGGCGAGGATGGCGGGGTCGACCGCCGCCGCCATCGCGAGATAGCCGGCGCGGTTGGGGTGGAGCCGGTCGCCCGGGCCGCCGATCGTGCCGTTGGGCTGGAATTCCGGCCGCAGCGCGCCGGTCGCCGGGTCGCGCGTCGCGGCGTCGAAATCCACCACCGCGTCATAGCTTCCGGGGGCGCGGATCCAGTCGTTGACCGCGCGGCGGATCGCATCACCCCGCGCCGTGCCGTGAGGCGTGTCGGCGCCGAGCGCGCTGACGATCGTCGCGCCGATCGCGCGGACGCCCGCCGAACGGATGCGCGCGACGCCGCTGCGCAAGCCGGCGGTGATCTGATCCGCGGTCGCTTCGCCCGTGCCGATGTCGTTGATGCCCTCGAGCCAGATCGCCGCCCGCAGGCCGGAGATCGCCAGCAGATCGCGCTCAAGCCGTTCGAGCGCCGACGGGCCGCCGGGGATCGGCGCGTCGATCGAATAGCGCGCCGGCGTGGTGACACGGTTGCCGCCGATGCCGGCGTTGACCACTGCGACGCGGCGGCCGTACAGCGCATGCAGCCGATGCGACAGCGCGTCGGTCCAGCGGTCGTCGCCGTTCATCGTCGAGCCGGTGCCGTCGGTGATC
>JAEUKZ010000106.1 GCA_016793045.1 Alphaproteobacteria bacterium | reverse complement strand
TCGCGGCTGATCACCAGCGCGCCGGACCAGTTGCCGAGCCCCCACGAGCGGATCGTCGCACCCGGCACGGGCGTGCCGTTGGCATCCGCCTCGACGATCGGCACGCCGTTCTGGCGCGCGAACTGGACGGTATCGAGCGTCGCGTCATCCTGTTCGGTCCAGGTGCGCATGTCGAAGCTGCCGTCGGTGCGGCCGATGACGGTCGACAGGCCCGGCTGCAGGCGGCTCAGCACCACGCCGCTCTCGATGAAGCCGTAATGCGTGCCGTTGTTGACCTGGGCGAGGCGGCCGTAGCGGAAAGCGCCGTGGTCCCGCTTGAATCCGCCGGCGAAGACTCCGACCAGGCGTGAGCGCTCGACCGGCGGCACCATGCCGACGCGCGCGAGCGGGCGCAGGTTCTCAAAGCCGTCGGGGCCGCCGGTGCTCCCATGCGGGACCTGCGGACGGCTCGACCATTCGACGCCGGGATGCGCGGTGCCGACGCTGTAGTCCAGCGTGTACTGCGCCAGATCGAACGCGACGAGATAGACCAGCGCTTCGGCTTCGACCTCGTCGAGCGAATGCACCCGATCGGTGTGGCGCTGGAAGATCGCCGGGTCGAGCTGGCGCGGGGCGACGATGCTCACGGCGACGCCCGGCTGCGCTGCGGCGGGATACCACTGGCCGGGACGCATCTGCATCCTGCTGGCCGGCCGGGCGACACTCAAGCCGAGACGATGATTCGAGAACACGCGGTTGGCATCGGTCGGAGCGACCGCAGCCGCGCGCGGCAGCACCGCCGCCGTCGCCTCGGCGACCGGCTGCGTCTCGGTGTTGCCGGTCTGCGTTCCAACACGCTCCAGATTGGCGTCCTGGCCGATGGTCGTCTTGTAGATGTTGATGATCGATTCGCCGACGCCGCCCATGCTGCGCAGAAGCGAAACCGCCGCCTCCTCGGTCGTGCGGTATCCGCCCTGCTGGGCGCGCACGAGCAGGCGATTGTCGCAGAACGGGGTCATCGGCTGCTGCATTGTGCCGAAAAGGTCGCGGCTGTCGCCGGTCTGATAGCCGCAGACGACCCGGGTCTCGCCTTCGGTCACCACCAGGCCCTCGCGCTCCAGGCTCACGGTCTGACGCCGGCCGACGGGGTTCTCGATATGGACGAAGTTGGAATCGCTGCGCCCCGGACGGGTGCGCACGAGCAGCAGCCAGGAATGGACGTTGGAATTGAGGTCGACCAGCCAGAGCTGCCCCTGCTCGGCAACGGTCACTGTCGTCGTCCGCTGGAAGGGCTGAATGGCCACCACCGTCCCCTCGGTGCCCGGGGCCCGGAGCACCGGGCTCTGGGCCGCCGGCGCCGCGGCCGGCTGGCCTTCGGGCTGGGCGGACGCCACGCGGCGGGGGCTCTGGGCGGAAGCGGAGTCGGTGATGGCAATTGCCGCGACGACGATGCCAAGACAACCAATCAACCGTGCAAGTGTGTTCATTTTACTCACCGCTGACTGCCTATTCTTGAGGTGTTCGTCGATTTGCTTACGTTTTACTCAAGGCAGCCAGTTTTTCAGAGGAGATTCATAGAACTAGCGCGCGAAAAGGTCAAGCCGAGCCGCACTCCACCGCTCATCGTCGGATCATGATTCCATGCGGACCGGACGTCCGCCCCCCAATGCGCCGCTCCCACCCTACAAAGCGATGGTGAAGACTCGCTGAACGCCGCGCATTTTCCTCAAGCACGAATTACTTTCGTGTGACATGCACGACAACGCCGACCCCCGCGGGCAAATTTCCGCACGCGCGACCGGCCGCCGGCGCCTCCCGACCCATTTTCGGACAGCAAAACAAGGCTCTCGGCGGGGTGAGCCCGGCCACCGGCGCAATCGCCCACAAAGGCCCGTGGGCCACGGCTTTCGCTCCTCCGCCGGGCGTGGCCCGCCGGACCGCGTCGCCCCCGCGGCCACGGTTCAATTGACGGCCCGGAGTGACCCTCCTAGCCTTTTCAAAAGGTTCCAGCCCCGCCCCGGCCGGATGGGCGGCCGGCGGCACCGGGAGGCATTGAATGACGTGGTCGATCGTTGCCCGCGACCCTGACAGCGGGGTCCTGGCTGCCGCCGTGTCGACGCGGTTCTTCGCGGTCGGCGCGCTTTGCCCGCACGTCGCAGCCGGGGTCGGTGCGCTGTGCACCCAGGCGCTGATCAACCCCCTCTACGCGGTCGACGGCCTCGACCTGCTGCGCCAGAAGGTCGCGCCGGCGGACGTGGTCGCCCGGCTGACCGGGGCGGATGCCGGGGCGCATGTCCGCCAGCTCCATATGATCGACGCCCAGGGCCGCATCGCCCAGTACACCGGCAGCCAGTGCGTCGACTGGTGCGGCCATATTGCCGGGGCGGACTTCTCGGTGGCCGGGAATATGCTGGCCGGGCCGCAGGTCATCGCCGCGACCGCCGAGCGCTTTGCCGCGACCACGGGCCGGCCGATGGCCGAGCGGCTGATCGCCGCGCTCGAGGCCGGCGAGGCCGCCGGCGGCGACAAGCGCGGCAAGCAGTCGGCGGCGCTCAAGATCGCCTCGACCGAGCCCTATCCCGATCTCGACCTCAGGGTCGACGACCATGCCGAGCCGCTGGCCGAGCTGCGCCGGCTCTACGCCAAGAGCCAGGAGCGCTTTGCGATCTTCCGCCGTTTCTTCGCCACCCGCGCCAACCCGGCCGGCACCTTCGACCGCGCGATCATCGACGCCGCCATCGCCAAGGAAGGCATCGCCACCCCATGAACGTCCGGCCCGCATGAGCGCGCTGCTCGAAGTCCGCGGCCTCAAGACGTACTTCGCCACCGACGAAGGCGAGTACCGAGCGGTCGACGGCGTGAGCTTCTCGCTCGAGGCGGGGCGCACGCTCGGCATCGTGGGCGAGAGCGGCTGCGGCAAGAGCGTCACCTCGCTCAGCATCATGGGCCTGATCCCGCAGCCGCCGGGACGGATCTGCGGCGGCGAAATCCTGTTCGAGAACGTCGACCTGCTGAAACTCGCACCGGCGGAGATGCGCGCGCGCCGCGGCAGCGTCGTGTCGATGATCTTCCAGGAGCCGATGACCTCGCTCAATCCCGCCTTCACGGTAGGCGACCAGATCGTCGAAGCGATCCAGAGCCATCGCGCGCTCTCGGCCGCCGAGGCGCGCGCGCGTGCGATCGAGATGCTGCGCAAGGTCCGCATCCCGGCGCCGGAGCAGCGCTTCGACGAGTATCCGCACAAGCTCTCGGGCGGCATGCGCCAGCGCGTGATGATCGCGATGGCGCTCGCCTGCGATCCTAAGCTGCTGATCGCCGACGAACCGACGACCGCGCCCGACGTCACCATCCAGGCGCAGATTCTCGACCTCATGCGCACGCTGCGCGCCGAGACGGGCACGGCGATCATCCTGATCACCCACGATCTCGGCGTGATCGCCGAGGTCGCGGACGACGTCGTCGTGATGTACGCGGGCAAGATCGTCGAGCAGGCGCCGGTCGCGGCGATCTTCGGCATGCCGCACCATCCCTATACGATCGGGCTGCTCGGCGCGCTGCCCAAGCCGAGCGAGGACCAGCCGCGCCTCGCGACGATCGAAGGCACGGTGCCCAATCTCGCTTCGCCGCCGCCGGGCTGCCGCTTCGCGCCGCGCTGTCCGTTCGCCGAGGCGCAGTGCCGGCGCGACGAGCCGCCGCTGCGCGCGCTCGAGCCCGGCCACCTGGTCGCGTGCTGGCGCGCCCCGCTCGACGGGATCGCCGCATGAAGGCCGCACCGCTCCTGCGGGTCGACGGGCTGGTGAAGCACTTTCCCGTACGGCGCGGACTGCTCGGGCGGACGGTCGGCGCGATCAAGGCGGTCGACGGCATCGCCTTCGATCTCGCCGCCGGCGAGACGCTGGCGATCGTCGGCGAAAGCGGCTGCGGCAAGTCGACGGCCGGGCGGCTGGTGCTGCGGTTGATCGAACCGACGGAGGGAACGGTCGAATTCGAGGGCGAGAACATCTTCGCGCTGAGCGACGCCGAGATGCGCGCACGCCGCCGCCACATGCAGATCATCTTCCAGGACCCCTACGCCTCGCTCAATCCGCGCATGACGGTTGGCGAAATGCTCGGCGAGCCGCTGCGCCTGCACGGCATCGCGCGCGGCGCGGAGGCGCGCGACCGGGTCGGGGAGCTGCTCCAGCTCGTCGGTCTCAGCCCGCGCCACGCCCAGCGGTTCCCGCACGAGTTCTCCGGCGGCCAGCGCCAGCGCATCGGCATCGCGCGGGCGCTCGCCTGCAATCCGCGCCTGATCGTCGGCGACGAGCCGGTGTCCGCGCTCGACGTCTCGATCCAGGCGCAGATCGTCAACCTGCTCAAGGACCTCCAGCAGCGCTTCAAGCTCGGCTTCATCCTGATCTCGCACGGGCTCGGCGTGGTGCGCCACGTCGCGGACCGCGTCGCGGTGATGTATCTCGGCAAGATCGTCGAGATCGCGGAAAAGCACGCGCTGTTCGCGAGCCCGCGCCACCCCTACACGCAAGCCCTGCTGCAGGCGATCCCGTGGCCGGACCCGACGCTCAAGCGCCAGCGCGCCATCCTCGAAGGCGACGTGCCGAGCCCCCTCAATCCGCCCGCCGGCTGCCGCTTCCACACGCGCTGCCCCTATGCGCAGGAGCGCTGCCGGCGCGAGGAACCGCCGCTCGCCGGCGACGGCGCGCATGCCATCGCCTGCCACTTCTGGCGCGACATCGCGCCGCCGCAACTTCCCGTGCCGTCGCACGGCGACGCGAGCCGCGCGCGGCTCGACCGCCTGCAGGCCCATTTCGGCGCACCGCGCCCGTCCCCCTCTCCAGCGGAGGCCACGCCATGACGTTCCGACGAATCCTCACCGGCGCCGCCGTTGCCCTCGCGCTCGCCGCCGCGACCGCCGCCCCCGGCCAGGCGCAGACGCTTCGCCTCGCGCTCGCCGGCGATCCCGACGCGCTCGACCCGACGACGGGGCGTTCGCTCTATGGCCGCATCGTCTTCGCGGCGCTGTGCGACAAGCTGTTCGACACCGACGCAAACCTCAACATCGTGCCGCAGCTCGCCACCGGCTACGAATGGTCGGACGGCAACACGACGCTGACCATCCGGCTGCGCGCCGGCGTGCGCTTCCACGACGGCGCGGCGCTCGACGCCGAGGCGGTCAAGCTGTCGCTCGAACGCCACCTGACCTTCCAGGGCTCGCAGCGCCGCAGCGAGATCAGCGTCGTGCGCGCCATCGAGATCGTCGATCCGCTGACGGTCCGCCTGCGGCTGTCCGCGCCGTTCGTGCCGCTGCTCGCGCAATTCACCGACCGCGCCGGCATGATCATGAGCCCGCAGGCGATCCAGGGCGGCGGCGCGAACTTCGGGACCCGGCCGGTGTGCGCCGGCCCGTTCCGCTTCGTCGAGCGCGTGGCGCAGGACCGCATCGTGCTGGAGCGCTTCGCCGATTACTGGAACAAGGACGCGATCCATCTCGAGCGCGTCGTCTACCGTCCGATGCCCGACAGCACGGTGCGGCTCACCAACCTCCAGGGCGGCGGCGTCGACTTCGTCGAGACCGTCGCGGCGTCGGACATCCCGACGGTGCGGCGCAATGCGCGCCTCAGCCTGGTGACGACGAGCTCGCTCGGCTTCCGCGGCATCCAGTTCAACGTCGCGCATGGCGAGGCCGCGGCGGCGTCGCCGATGTCGAACCCGCGCATCCGCGAGGCGTTCGACCTGTCGCTCGACCGCGACGTGCTCAACCAGGTCGCCTTCGGCGGCGCCTACATCGCCGACCGGCACTGGGCGCCGCCCGGCACGCCCTATCACGTCGAGGCGCTGCGCGCGCAGCCGCGCGACGTCGCGCGCGCGCGCGCGATCCTGCGCGAGGTGGGCCAGCCCAATCCGAGCTTCCGGCTGATGGTGCAGAACGCGGCGGACTGGCTGCAGGCGGCCGAGGTCATCCAGTCGATGGCGCGCGAGGCGGGATTCGACGTGCGCATCCAGGCAACCGAGTTCGCGACCTCGCTGGCGCAGTCCAACCAGGGGCGCTTCGACGCGTTTCTGACCGGCTGGTCGGGCCGGCCCGATCCGGACGGCAACATCTATGCCTTCCTGCGCACCGGCGGGACCAACAACGACGGGCGCTACTCGAACGCGACGGTCGACCGGCTGCTCGACGAGGCGCGCACCGTGAGCGACCTCGCCGCACGCCAGCGACTCTACGGCGAGGCAAGCGCGGCGATCGCCGCCGACCGGCCGTGGATCTTCCTCTACCACGTCGCCAACGTGCACGCGTTCACGACGCGGATCACCGGCTTCACGCCGCATCCCGACGGCCTGGTCCGGCTGCAGGGCGTGCGGATGGCGGCGAATTGAGCGTTGGCACGGTTGTGGCAAGACGGCCGGCCGGAGCATAGACTTATCCGCAATCACAAAGCAGGAGACAGGGCCATGGCACACGCATCGAAGCTGCTCGGCGCGCTCGGCGCCGCCGCGATCGCGCTCCTGGTGGGCGCGGGCGCGCCCACCCCGGCCGCGGCGCAGACGACCTTGCGCATCGGCCTCGCGGAGGATCCGGACGCGCTCGACCCGACGACGGCGCGCACCTTCGTCGGCCGCATCGTCTTCGCCGGGCTGTGCGACAAGCTGTTCGACATCGACGCCAATCTGCGCATCGTGCCGCAGCTGGCGACCGAGTTCGCCTGGGGCGAAGACAACAAGACGCTGACCATCCGGCTGCGCCCGAACGTCTTCTTCCACGACGGCGAGCGCATGGACGCCGAGGCGGTACGCTTCAGCCTCGACCGCCACCTCAACATGCAGGGCTCGTTTCGCCGTTCGGAGATCAGCGTCGTCTCGAACATCGAGGTCGTCGACCCGCTGACCGTGCGCATCAGCCTGTCGGTGCCGTTCGCGCCGCTGATCGCGCAGTTGACCGACCGCGCCGGCATGATCATGTCGCCCAAGGCGGTGCGCGAGGCCGGCGCCAACTTCGCCAACCGGCCGGTCTGCGCCGGGCCGTTCCGCTTCGTCGAGCGCGTGGCGCAGGACCGCATCGTGCTCGAGCGCTTCGCGCAGTATTGGGACGCGCAGAACATCCACGTCGACCGCGTGATCTACCGCCCGGTGCCCGACAGCACGGTGCGCGTGACCAACCTGCAGGCCAACGCCCTCGACATGATCGAGCGCGTGCAGCCGCCCGACGTCGCCGGGCTGCGCCGCAACCAGGCGCTGCGCGTGAGCGCGTACGAC
>JAEUKZ010000082.1 GCA_016793045.1 Alphaproteobacteria bacterium | reverse complement strand
AGGATCGAGTAGCGCGCGCTGTACTCGTTGACGTTGGCGGTGCGGTGGCGGATCCACTGGCGGGCGACGAAGATCGGCAGCTTCACGTGCAGCTTGATCTCAGCCATTTCAAAAGGCGTGGAATGCCTGTGGCGCATCAGGTAGCGGATCAGGTTGCGGTCGTCCGACACCTTCTTGGTACCGCGCCCGTAGGAGACGCGCGCCGCCTGGACGACCGCCCCGTCGTCGCCGAAATAGTCGACCACGCGCACGAAGCCGTGGTCGAGCACCGGCAGCGCGGCGTAGAGAATCTCCTCGAGCGCCGGCACGGTCGGCCGCAGCGTCGGGCGCGTTTCCGCGCGCAGCGCGTCGATCTCCGCCTGCTGGTCCGCGCTGAGCGGTGTCGCTTTTTCCGCCATTGAACCGTCACCCGATGCCGTTGCGCCGCCGCCGAATCGCGGCGCCGGATTTTACGGCGGCCGGCGGCGGCGCGACCAGCAAAACGCAGAACGCCGCCTCGCCCCCGCGCTAGGCAGCGCACCGCCGGCCCGGTACGATGCCAGCCGATCCGGTGATTCGCGCCATGGCTCGTGCTCGCCGCGCAGCGAGGGGGGACAGCTCATGACGGCCGACCAATCGTCCCGTACCCGCGCCCCGTCGCAACCGCCGCCCGCCGCCCGGCCGACGCGGCTCGACGTCTGGCGCGAATGCCTCGACCCGACGCCGCTCGATGCGGACGGACGGCCGCGCGAGTGGCTGCCCCGGGCGGTCGCCGATGCGGAGGCCGGCTACGTCGCGGCGTGGCGCCGCGCCAACGGACGCGACGACGGCCGCAAGCTGAGCGGGCTCGCGCTGTCGGGCGGCGGCATCCGCTCGGCGACGTTCTGCCTCGGCGTGCTGCAGCACCTGGTCGCGGCGGGCATCCTCAGCCGCTTCGACTATCTGTCGACGGTATCGGGCGGCGGCTACATCGGATCGTCGCTGTCGTTCCACGCGCGCCGGCGCGGCAGCGGCGTGACGCCGGAGACGTTTGCCTACGGCGTCGCGGCGCCGGACGGGCCGGACACGGATTCGGAAAAGCAGCGCGCCGCGCTGCGCCACCTGCGCAAGCACGGCCGCGTGCTGACGCCGGACCGCAACATGACGCTCGCGGCCGGCGCCGCGGCGGTGATCCGCTCGATCTTCTCCAACTTCGTCGTCTGGGTGCCGCTGCTGGTGGCGCTGATGATGGCGATGCAGCTTCAGCTCGGCGACATCGCGCGCGATCCGCAGACGGCCGAGCTGTGCCGCAAGCCCGAGCTGATCGGCGCGCTCGGCTGGGACGCGCTGGTGCGCTCGACCTCGTGGCAGTGCTGGACGTCGTTCACCGCGGCACTGCTGGTGGGCGGGGTGCTGACGGCCTTCGCGATCGTCTTCGCCGTCGTCTACTCGCTCGGCACGCGGCTCGAGCGCAACAAGCGCCTGCGCATCAGCCTGTTCGGCGGCCTCGCGCAGATCCGCCGGCGCAACGAGGTGTTCAGCGGCCGCATCCTGATCGGCGTGGTCGGCCTCGCCATCGTCGGCTCGCTTCCGGTGACCAACTACCTCCTGGCGGGCTGGGTGGCGCAGCTCGCGCCCGGCGCCGCGGCCGCGGGCGTGATCTCCGGCCTGTGGTCGCTGCTCGCCAGCAGCGGCGGCGGCGGCGGCCGCCTGCCGCGCGCTGTGGTCCCGGTCGCAGCAATGCTTCTGCTCTACGGCGTACTGCTCGGCGCCTACGCGCTGGCGGCCTGGATCGGCGGCCCATCGGCCACGTGGGCGATCTGCTTCGTCGCCCTCGTTGCCGCCGGGACGATCCTCGGATGGGTCGCCAACGTCAACATCGTCGGCCTGCAGCGCTTCTACCGCGACCGGCTGATGGAAGCCTTCATGCCCAATGTGGCGCGCGATCCGCGCACCGACATGCCCGTGCCGGTCACGGCGGCGGCGACCGACGCCGACCGCACCTACCTCAAGGCCGAAAGCGGGCTGCCCGCGGCGATGCCCTATCACCTCATCAACACCAACGTCGTGCTGCTGAACTCCGACGTCGGGGCGCGCCGCGAGCGCTTGGGCGACAGTTTCTGCCTGACGCCGCACTGGTGCGGCGGCACGGCGACCGGCTGGCAGCCGACGCGCACCGTCGCCGAGGGCAATCTGAGCCTGTCGACGGCGATGGCGGTATCGGGCGCGGCCGCCAATCCGAACACGAGCGTGCTGTCCAACCCGTTCGTCGGCATCCTCGCGGCGCTGCTCAACATCCGGCTCGGGCTGTGGATCGCCAATCCCAACCCCGGCGTGCTCGGCCGCGTCAAGCCGCCGACGCATTTCCACGCCATGATGTACGAGATCGCCAAGCTCTTCGGCCGCAGCTATCACGAGCGCGCCGGCATGATCCAGCTTTCGGACGGCGGCCACTTCGAGAACCTGGGCATCTACGAGCTGGTGCGCCGCCGCGTCGCCACGATCGTCGCCGTCGATGCCACCGCCGA
>JAEUKZ010000062.1 GCA_016793045.1 Alphaproteobacteria bacterium | reverse complement strand
CGCAGCGGACGATCCGGTGCGGCGATCGGCGCTGCTGCTGTCCTCGCACCGGGCCGGCGGGATCCCGCAGGCCTTCGCGACGATCGGCGAGATGATCGTCGAGGATCTCGACCTTATCCTGCGCGGGCTGCCGCCGGTGCGTCTGCAGGCCGCGCAGCGCGAGACGGTCGGGCACGCGCGCTCGATCGCCGGCCGGAGCTACGCGCAGCCGGTATCGCTCTGAGGCGGCGGGCGGTCTAGGTTGTCGCCGTCGCGGCCTCGACGAGATGACTCTTGCCCCCGCCCAGGAGTTCCAGACGGCGCGGGAACATGAGCGCGACGACGCGTCGGTGCGATATGACGATCAGCGTCTTGCCGGGCAGCTCCGTCATCAGCGACTTCATCACGCCGATTTCGCCGGACTCGTCGAGCGAGTTGAGCGCTTCGTCGAGGATCAGGCACGGCGGGTCTGCGTGAAACAGGCGGGTCGCGGCGATGCGCTGCTGCTCCCCGCCGGAGAACGGCTCGCCCTTCTCGCCGATCGTCGCATCATGCGTGACGGCATTGAGCGACAAGCGCCGCTCCAGCCGGGCCTGGCCGAGGATCCGCTGCAGCGCCGCGTCATCGAGTGTGCGATGCAGCGCGATGTTCTCGATCAGTGGTCCGGGTACGAAGGCGGGATGCGCGCGCGCAAACAGGAAGAAGCGTTTGCGTGCGAACAGGGACAGCTCGCTCGCGTCGATGCCGCCGATCGTGATCCGCCCCTGCGTCGGCTTGATCAGGCCGAGCAGCAGCATGAGGATGGTCGACTTGCCCGTCCCGCTGTCGCCGGCAAGGCAGAACTGGTCGCCCGGCTGAATCGTGAACGACACGTCGTCGAGCAGCGGTTCGCCGCGCTCGCCGATCAACGTCACATGATCGAAGATGATCGGTCCGAATTGCGGCGCCACCGCCTCGGTCGGCACCCGGGTCACCGCTTCGCCCAACCCGGAACTCGGGCCGAGCCGGGTCAGCGCCGCGCGCGCGTCGGTGATCATCGGCCAGGATTCGCCGATCTGCGACAGGTTCGGGAAGATGAGGACCGTGTAGTAGAGGAACATCAGGAACTTGCCGACGGGGACGGTTTCGCCCTCGGAACTCACGATCAACACGATCAGGCACATCGCAGACGATATGCCGGTCGTGAAGTCGATCAGCGTGTGATAGGCGCCATGGCGACGCCATAGCTTGAGATTGGCGCCATACAGCTGGCGGAGCGCGCCGCCGATGCGGCTGGCGAACACGGCGCGCAGGCCGGAGAAGCGCACATCGAGCATGCGCAGATGAAGCGTGGTGATGAGCCCGAGAAACCGCCCGACGACGCCCATCTTCTCGAGATATTTCTGTTTGCGGAAGCGCGCATAGGCCGCGATCCCCGCTCCCATCACGCAGATCTGCGCGACGAGAATTGCGAACAGCGTCTGGTCGGTCCAGAAGATCACGACCAGGATGAGCGTGAGTTGAAGCGCCGCCACCGAACCCAGCAGCAGAGCTTCGCGGAGCAGCCGCTCGATCGCCTCGAGATCGCTCGATGCCGCGGCGAGCATCGCGCCGGTACCGATCGCCGAGACCTCGCGATAGGGCCCGCGCAGCAGCCGCCTGGCGATCGCACGCCTGATCGATCGCGTCGTGTCCTCGCAAAGCTTGCCGACGCCGCGCTCGACCGTGAAGCGCAGGCACATCACCACGAGCTCGATGACCAGCACGGCCACCATGCAGAACCAAAGCCAGCGCAGACCGAGCGAGGCCGCGGCATCAAAGGCCCAGCCGTCGGTCGGTGGCGGCTCCACCAGCGCCTTGATCGGGAGCGGCCGCAGCACGATCGCGGCGGCCTGGATGCAGGCGAACGTCACGAGGAACGCCATGCGCCGGCGCCAGTGCCGGACGTGGCTTCGCATCAATCGGTCGATCTCGGCCAGAAACATCGTCGTTCCTTCTTGCCACCCTTCACGTACCGGCGCAGGTCCCGTCCGCCGCTGGAGCGCTTGCCCTTTCGGCTGTCGCGGCCTAGCGCCTGAAGCGACCGCGGTCGGTGCCGCGCGTCTCGGGGATGTAACGGTCGCAGTCCGCGGTGCCGTCGGCGGCGCGCGTGCATTCGGTCTGGGCGCGGAGGTTTCGGCTTCCGTCGCTGCACGGCGCTTCCGCCTCCTCGAGTTCGAGACGGCCGTCAGGCAGGAAGCGGGCGCGCACCTGGCCGTGGCACTGCGTGCCGTTCTCCCACACCAGGTCCTGGGTGCCGTTGCCGTTCTCGTCGAAGCACATGCGCCAGGATCGCACCGGGAACTCCTCACCGCTGATGCGCCGCACCCTCATGTTGGTGATCCGGTTCCAGCATCCCTGCATCAGCGCGACCTCGCGGTTCTGCCAGCGCTCAGCCGGAATGTCGCTGCGCGGCGTCGCCGGGGGCTGCGGCGACACGGGCGGCGGCGTCGGCGGCGGCACGGCCGGAGCTGCCGGTGTCGGCGGCGCCTGGACGATCGCTGGCGGCGCCGGTGCACGGCATGCCGCCGCGTTCTCCGCGATCTGCGCCTCGACGAACGTGAGCTCCCGCCTGAGCTGGCCCTCAGCCCCCATCTCCGAATCGAGCGTGCGGACGAGCCGACGCTGCTCCTCCGGAATGGCGCAGAACCCCTCATCGGGTCGTGCCAGCTCGGCGATCAGCGGCGCGGCCAGCCACGGCAGGGCCAGGCTCAGAAGCAGGATCAACAGCAGCAGCAGCAGAAACCACGGCCACATCCGCCGCGGCGGCGGCGGAATCACGACCGGCGGTGCTGCTGGCGGTCTCGGCGGCGCCTTGATCAGTTTCTGGAGGACAGCGGGATCTGCGGCAGGCGTGTCCAGCAGGTGCCCCCAGGCAACCAGCACCGGCTGCAGTCCGACCGCGTAGACATGCCCATCGCTCGGAACCTTCAGCGCCAGGGCGAGCAGTTGGCCGAGCAGCTGGTCCCCGCTCTCCTTCGACTGCTCGAGCAGCGCGGCCTGCTTTGCGACGTCGTCGACCAGCCTTGCCAATTCGGCATCGAAGGCCGGGCGGGTTTCCGGCGCGATCGCGGCATGCTGGACCGCCTCGCCCTCGACAGCGGCGTACCACTCGACGACGCCGGGCCGGACTGCGAAATTCGGCTCGGCGAAAAGTGCCGAATGCGCCGGCGTGAGGGTTCGCGTGAGATAGCGGACGATCTGCCCATAGGCTTCCGCGACCGGCTGGCCATGGATGCCCAGCGATCGCAGACCGTCCTGACGTGTGGTTGCGATCAGCGATCGATCAGCCATGGGAATTCCGGTTCACTCACCCCGAGATACCCTATCGGCTCTTGCGGCGCCTGCCCAGACGGTCGCGGATCATTCATCGCGCAAGCCTTCGGCCGGGTCGATCCGCACCACCCGAAGCGACGCGAGCAGCGAGGCGATCGCGCCGACCGCAAGCGAGCCGGCGGCCGCCGATGCGACATGAGCTGGCAGCAGCCGGCACAGCTCTGCCCCTTCGAGATAGTCGCTTGCATAGAGATTGTTGATCAGCGTCGCGGCTGCGGCGTAGAGCGCAAGCGCGCCCGTGAGGCCAACCGCCGCGATCAACACCCCCTGGACGATCGGGAAGACCCGCGCCGCCCGGCGCGGCACACCGAGGAGGCGTATCACACTGAGTTCCCTGCGCTTGCGCTCCACGTTTGCCCACAGGCTCGCCGCCAGCGACAGCGCGTAGCCGCTCATTGCGATCACTGCGACGACAACGAAGACAAGCGAAAGATTGCGGTCGAGCGCCACGATCGCTTCGATCTCCGCCGACCGAGTGCGGACTTCAAGGCCTTCGCGCTGGAGGTCCGCCTCCAACCGCGATACGTCGAAGATCGTCCGCGCGAACAGCCGATAATTGGCGTAGAGGCGCGCCCCGTTGCGGATCTCGCCGGCCCAGCCAAGCGCGGGCACCCCACGGCCATCGCGCCAATCCTCGACCGCGGTCAGCAGCTCGAGCGACACGAACGCGCCATCGCGCGCAAACGCGGCGGCGGAGGCGACGGCCGCAACGGTGACGGGGAGATCGACCCGCTCGCGCCCCGCGGCGCCGTCCCGAACGACCCAGAAGTTCACGGTCTCTCCGGCATCGACACCGAGCCGGCGCGAGGCAGCCTGGGACAGCACGATCGCGCGCGGACCGACTTGCGCCGCCAACGGTCCCAGCAACGGATCGCCATCGGCGGTCGGGATCAGTTCGGCGGTGACGCTGCGCCCCGCCACCGCGCCGGGCTTCTCCAAGAAGCCGGTCGCCCAGAGTGCACGGGTGCGCGGTATGACGAAGGCGACATCCGCGCGAGCCGCCATCCGCGCGAACCACGCCGCGTCGAAATTGTGGTTGCCCGCGCCGACTATCTCGCGATTGCGCGGATCGTCGCGCAAGGTCCCGACCAGGTGCTCGACGACGCCGAACTTCAGGCCATAGATCACCAGCAGCGGTGCCAGCACAGCGGCAAAGGCGGCGGCGAAGCAGATGAACAGCCGGCGGTCGTAGAGGCAATCGCGCAGCGCCAGCCCGGCGACGATGCGGATCATGGCACGGCCCCGGCGGCCTCGGCCGATTGACCGTGCGGCGCCAGTGCGACCGACGAGCCCGGCGCCCCGCCGATGCGAACCGGCGCGAAGCTGATCGGGACCAGGGCGTGGCGTTGCGCCCG
The DNA here is from genome assembly GCA_016793045.1 of Alphaproteobacteria bacterium. Classification (GTDB taxonomy): domain Bacteria; phylum Pseudomonadota; class Alphaproteobacteria; order CACIAM-22H2; family CACIAM-22H2; genus JAEUKZ01. The sequence goes on along the minus strand of JAEUKZ010000062.1, from coordinate 6,880 downwards.
GATGTGGTCATGCGTCGCGACGACAAGCGTCGCGCCGTCGCGCCGCGTCTGCTCGACGAGCAGCGTCATCACGATCTCGGCCGCCTCGGGGTCGAGCGCCGCGGTCGGCTCGTCGGCCAGAACGATCGACGGTCGATGGATGAGCGCGCGCGCGATTGCTGCGCGCTGGCGCTGGCCGACCGACAGGTCGGCAGGATACTTGGCGAGCTGGTCGACGATGCCGAGCCGTTCGGCAAGCGCAATCAATCGCGCGCGATCGCTCCGGGCGTTGAGCCGTGCCGGCAGCGCGATGTTGTCGGCCACCGTGACGAAGGGGAGCAACCCCCCGGTCTGCAGGACGTATCCGATATGGCGCCGACGGATACGCCCCAGAATCGCGTCGCTGCCGTCGGCCCAGGCCGCCGCGATGTCGATCGCTTCGCGCCCGCCGGCCGGTTCCAGGACGAAGCGTTCGGCGCGATCCGGTCGAAGGGCCAGGGCCAGAATATCGAGCAACGTGCTCTTGCCGCAGCCGCTCGGTCCGGCGGCCGCGTAGGCGCCGCCCGCGGCGAGGTCCAGCTTCTCGATGCGCACGGCAAATGCGCCGGCGCCGTTGCGCCGCAGGCGCAAGACCCCCTCCAGCCGGACGACGTCGTCGGCCATCGCCGGACCTTCCCTGTCAGGGCAGCGCCTCCAGCGGCATCGGGAAGACCGCGTCGCCCGGCACGCGATCGTTGTCGAACGAAGTCCAAAGGTCACTGCGCTGGGCGAATTCGGCGTAGAGGCGCAGCTTGGCCTCGATCGAATCGAGCACCTCGCGCTGGCGCGCCGCGCCCATCGCCAGCCACTGGTCCTGATCGAGTTCGAGGATCTCGCTGCGATAGGGCAGACCGCTCAGGAACTCGCCCAGCAGTTCGCCCAGATTCTGGGCGTCGCGCGCGCGCAGGCGCGCCGGGTTGCGCGTCATGTTCGCGGCGGCGCTGCGAAGCTGGTTGAAGAAGTCCGCCGGCCGCAGGCGGCTCTGGTTTCCCTGCTCCAGGATCAGCGTCAGCACCTCAGCAAGGTCCGAGAGCTGGTTGCGCGTCACCAGCAGCCGCACGTCGAACGACGTGACATCGGGGTTCGCGAAGTCGCGATCGGTGGTCCAGGCGCGGAACACCGACGGGGCGGCGGCCTGCTGGATGCGGCCGAGATAGGCAAGCCGCATCGCATTCCCGACCAGCAATGTCTGCTCGGTGATCCGCCGCGGCGCCTGCACAGGTTGCTGCTGCGGCTGGCGCGGAGGTGTCTGGGCGGCCTGCTGGCGCTGCACGCCGGCCCCCGTTCCTTCGGAGACCTGCCGCACAAGGTTGTCGGTCAGTTCGTCGACCTGCGCGCCGAAATCGCTCAGCGATCCGTCGGGAACGGGGAAGTAGAGCGGACCGACGCCCTGCCAGTTGCTCAGCTCTTCGTACTGCGCTCGCGCCGTGGCGTGATCGTTTGCGCGCGCCCCGGCCGGCGTCAGCAGGTGGAGGACGTAGGTCGCGATCCCGCGGGTCAGCGCGAGCCGCCGGATCTCGGCCGGACCGAGCCGTGTGCTCGAGAGCGGGTCGGAGGCGCGGCGCGTCCCGGCGTCGGTGACGAGGACGACATAGCGGCCGCCGAAATCGTCCCACTTCAGGTCTTCGACGGCGGTGCGGATGCCGGCCATTGCATCCTCGGCGAAATTGCCGCTGTCCGCGGTCGTCGCCTCCATCTGCTGGATCAGCGACATGAACCGTTGCGGATCGCGGAAGTCCTCGAAGTTCGCGAACACGCGCGAGACGTACTGCAGTTGCGGGACGGCGCGGGTGCTGTTGCGATAGCCGACCAGGGCGAACCGGAAACGCGTGCCGATATCGGCGTTTCCGCGGATGCGCTCGATGACGCGGCGGATCGACAGCCGTACGCGCTCGATATAGGGGTCCATCGACAATGTCGTGTCGACGACGAAGGCGACTCCGACCGTGAAATTGCGCAGCGCCGCGGCCTGATCCTGCTGGGGCGGCCGGGGCGGCGGCGCCGGATCCTGCGTCAATGGAATCGATGCCACTTCGAGCAGCGTCGAGCTGGCGCCGGTCTGCAGCGTGACGCGTTCGGCCTGGAGGATCGGCAGCAGGTAGAAGCGGCGCTGGATGTCGATGAACGCTTCGGGCTCCATTGCGATCACCGGGCCATCGGCTTGGCTCGCCTGCGCCGCGGTGCGCATCTCGCGCGCGCGCTGCGCGCCGCCTGCATTGCTGAGCAATCCGAACACGTCGTCGCGGCTGCGGAAGAACATCACCCGGTCGCGCTGCGCCGGATTGGTGAAGGCGAGCGTCAGGTTCTGGTACCACTCGATCGCCTGGTCGGCCTTGATCCAACCGTCGGCTTGGCCGCGGCTCGAGCGGCCGACTTCGAGCCATTCGCTGGCGCCGCTCTCGGGCCGGCGTCCGTAGACGTAGAACACGGTGAACGGGAGCTGCGCCTCGCCCGCGGCGGCGTTGGGCTCCCGGACCAGGATTGCGCCGGGGCGCGTGATCACCCGCTGCTGGAGCGTCTGCTTGCCGGGAATCAGCAGCGCCTGACGTTCCGCGGCCTGCTGCGCCAGCGCCGGAATGGCCGCGGCCGCCGCCAGCACCAGCACGCCGGCGGCCGCCATCGCGCGTACCAGCCTTGCGATCCCTACACCCTGCCTCATTGTCGGCTCCACCTCGTTGCCGGACGGGGCACCCATCCGCGCCACCGCCGAGTCTACACCGGGCACCGGGTCGGGCGGGAAGAGACACGCATGGCGGCGGGACGACAACGCGCCATCGCCAGCCCCTGTTCCGGTCAGCGCGGGGGCGCTGAAGGCGTTTCGAGCGCTTCGAGGGTCCGCCGCGAATCCTCGGCCGTGGCGCCGCCGGCAGCGATGTCCGCGCGCAGCCAAGCCAGCAGCCCATCCCGCAGCGCGGCGGCATCCGGGTCGCCCGCCGCGAGCGCCCGGCCATAGAGTTCGCCGGCGCGTCGCGGATTGGGCCGCTGGAACGGCCGACCCGGCTGGAAGCCGACCGGATCATAGAGCCGGCCGAGGGCAACCATCCCTGGCGCATGACCGCGCTGGACCACGTACTCCAGCATCAGCAGGCCGGCGTCGAGGCTCCCCTGGGCCATCAGCGCCTGGGCATCGCGCAATATGTCCTCCGGCGACCGCGCTGCGAGGCAGCGCTCGTCGTAGGGGGAAGTGCACGCCGGTGACGGTTCAGCGACCGGAGTCGGAGTCGGAGTCGGCGAAGGCGGTGGCGGTTGAGGCGGTGCCGGAGGAGCTGCCGGAGGTGGTGGGGGTGGTGGCGGAACCGGTGCGACTGGTGGTTGCGGTGCATCGCTCGCCAGGCAGAGCAAGGCCCCGCACTCGCGATATTGCCAGACTCCGGCGCCGGCCAGACCCGCCGCGACGAGTGCCGCAAGCCCAACCGCGACTGCACCGCGCCGGCGTGGCGGTTCGGCATCGACGGGCCGGTCGGCCGGCTGCGCGGCCAGGATCGTGGCCGGGGCCTGGGGCGCAATCACCGTGGCTGGCAGCGGCAGTGACTGTGGCCGCGGCGGCGTCGGTGGCGGCAGAACCGGCGGGACCGCCACGCCGGCGCGCCCGAGCCGGCGCCCGGCTACCAGGCGACGACGGTGCTGGCCGGTCGATCCCGTATAGCTGGCGATCTCCGGCCACAGCGCTGTGCCCTGCAGCGACGTCCCGACAAGCCCGAACTGCAGCCGCTCGCCATAGTCGATCCATTGCGTAATCGAAGGCCCGAGCGCGACGCGCACCTCCGAACCCGTCACGTCGATCGCCAGCGGCGTCACTGGCACCTCGAATGACTGCCAGCCGTTCTCGGACAGGTAGTCGTCGATCTGATCGAACCGCCGGATCGTCAGCGCTGTCGGCTGCTCCGACGGAACGGCCGCGAACACGATGGCGGCATGACCGCCTTCTGGATCGTCGAGCTCTTCAATCCGGATAGGACACGAGGTCATGCGCTGGCATTCGCGATGGCGGGTCTCGGTTCTGGATTACCTTACACGCGGCCGCGACGGACGTCCTGCACCGTCGCCGTTCCCGCGCGGCAGCTGCGGCGCGGCCACCTGCCCGGCTGGCAGGAAGCTGCCCGTGAGGAAGTCGCGCCCCGCCGGCACGTCGGGCGCGCCCGCAAAGGCGAGCCAGACGGCAAGACGGTCGACCCATCGGTCGATGGTCGAGGGCCCCGCGCTGCGATCGAAGAGCGACCGCTGTTCTTCGGCGCCGTAGATCCGGCGCGCATCGAGATCGTCGCGTAGCGCCTGGTCCGGCAGCGCGATCCCTGCGCCTGCATAGTAGTCGCGCGCGAGCGGGATCAGCTCGTCCGGCCGTGCCGCGATCCAGGCCAGTGCGCGGATATAGACCGCGACCACCCGCCGGACCGTATCCGGCTGTTCGCGCGCGAAGGTCGGCCGCGCGACCAGAAACCCGGGCAGCGCGATCCCCGCGTCGCCGCCGCTGCAGACCGGCATCGCCTCACCCGAAGCCAAGAGTTGCCAGGCCTGCGGCGCCGCGAGCGCGGCAAATGCGGGCTGCGCGCCGGCAAAGCGCCCGCCGACGTCCGTCGCCATCACATCGACCGCGATCACGGATGCGTCGTCCAAGCCGAGCCAGCGCAGGCAGGACCGCGCCACCAGCGCCGATGCTGAACCCGCCGCCACGAGCAGGCGCCATCCATCGACCCGCATCGAGGCCTCGCGCACCTGGCGGGCGAATGCGCGCGGCGCGAGCAGGAAGGTTGCTCCGCCTTCCTCGCTGGTGAGCGCGACGGCGCGCAGCCCGAAGCGCCCCGCCCCGATCACCGCGGCGCCGGGGCCGGCGGCGCCGACATCCCAACCGCGCACGCCGGCCGCCATGATGAACGGCGTCGGCGCCGGGAAGCTCACCAGCACGGCCGACAGACCTTCCGCCTGCCAGAGGCCGAGACGCGATGCGACGATGAACGGCAGGCCACCGAAGGTTCCAGGCTGATAGCCGATGACGACCGGAACCCGTTCCGCCCGGGCGCCGGTCCCCGCCAGCGCCAGGATCGCGGCGAGCAATGCAACGCGAACGGCAATTTGGGACAGGCGTCGCATCAGCGCTCCGTCATTGCGACGATGCGTCGCTTTGCTGAGACGCTCTGGTAGCCGGAATCGACCGGCCGGTCGAGATGTTCAGATGCCGCGGACGCGGCTGCGCTGAGTCCCGACCCGCGACGAGATGCCGGCATCGAGCCCGGCCAGCGCGATCGTGGTCTCCGGTGCGAGTGCCGGGCTGAGATGGCGCAGGTTGTTGAAGAAACCGCCGCCGACGTTGCCGGCATTCTGCTGAATGACCGGCGCATTCGTGCTGACGTAGCGCAGCGGCGATGCGCTGCCGTTGCGCGCTGAGAAGAGCTGGAAGACACGCTGGTCGCTGCCCGTCCCGGTCACATTGCGCACTTCCGCGGCGCGCGATTCGATGCGCTGCGCCATGCGGTCGTAGACCTGCCGCACGCTCAGTGCACGACCGGAACGGTCGAAGAAGACGTTTGTGTTCGAAGCCGCTGCATCCGGCATCAGATCGGCCGCCGCCGTGTTGGGCGTCGTGCTGAGAGCGCTCAGGAACCGCGTGGCGCCGGCCGCTCCGAGGAAATGGGCCATGTACAGTTCGGCAGCGCCAACACTGCGGCCAAGGCTGCGCTCGAGATGCTGTTTGTTGTTCGAGGCGTACTCCGCCGCCATCGCCGACGAAATGTCGGCATTGTAGCGCAGATCGAGGATCTGCTGGCGCACCGCGCGGTCGGAGACCCGCGCGGCGGTCCCCGGCGCGCCCTGAATCGCGTTGGCGTATTGGGCAAGACCGTACTTGGCACCGTGGTCGCGCACCATCTGCAGCCACGTCGAGTCGATGAACTGGAACAGGCCGGTCGCCGAGCTCGTGCCGGCGCGCGCGTTGGTGCGGAAGCCGCTCTCTTGCGCCGCCTGCGACATCAGATAGCTGAAGTCGACGCCCGTGCTGCTGGAGGCGCGCTGCACCGCATTGACGACTTCGCTCGAGACGCGATGTCCCGCGATCGTCATCGCAGCAGCTGTTGCAACGGGAACGGCCATATCGAGAATCCTGACACCAGACTCCAATGGCGGATTTTGCGCAAATCCGTCTCAACAACTCGTTAAGCCGCCCCCATCCGACTGTAAGGTTTCGGCCAGCGTTGCACCGCGGGATCATCAGCAACTGCATGAAAAGTCCCGATGTTTTGCCTTTGTTCCAGGCTGATGCAGCGTCCACGGTCAAGATTCCAAACGAATTCGCGCGTCCAGTCCGTCGCGCCGTATGACGCGCCCGATCGCTGCCGCGTCGACATAGCCGCCTTCGCGCAGCGCTGAAATCGCTGCGACGGCGCTGTCGGCGGGTAGTGCGGCGAGCAGTCCGCCGGCCGTCTGCGGATCGACCAGCAGCGCCATGTCGTCCTCGCGTCCGGTGCGATCGCCCGCAACGACTCTTGCCTGGCGCAGGTTCTCCGGCTGCAGCGAGCTGACGATCCCGGCCGCGATGCAGTCGCGCGCACCAGGCAGCACTGGAACCGAAGCGGGATCGATGACGGCGTCGACCGCGCTCGCCCTTGCCATCTCCGCGAGGTGGCCAAGCAGTCCGAAGCCGGTCACATCGGTCATCGCCGTGGCGCCGTGAGCGCGCAGAATGTCGCCTGCCGCCTGCTGCGATACCTGCATCGCCGCGAGCGCCAAGTCGATCCACCGGCCGCGCGCCTTGCCGCGCATCGCCGCTGCGAACAACGCGCCGGTCCCGATCGCCTTGGTGAGGATCAGCGTCTGGCCGGGCTGCATCCCAGACTTGCGCAACAGGGCTCCTTCATCGGCCAGCCCGCTG
>JAEUKZ010000038.1 GCA_016793045.1 Alphaproteobacteria bacterium | reverse complement strand
TTACCGCCGTCGCCGCTTCCTGCGCGTCGGAGACTTCGATCCAGCGGTCGCCCGGGCCCGGAATCCACGGCCGCCGGCCCAGAGTGACGCGTGCGATTCCTGCCTGCTCGGCTGCGGTTCGGGCCGCGCTTCGCATCGTCGTCGCGAACGGATGGGTCGCGTCGACCAGTGCGGCGATGCACTCGGCTTCAAGGAAGGCGCGCAGGCCCGCCGCGCCGCCGAACCCGCCGCGGCGGACCCGGCCCGCGATCGCCGCCGGCGCCTGCGTCCGCCCGGCCAGCGACGAGATGATCTCCACGCGGTCGTCGAAGCGGCGCTGTGCCGCGTCGGCGAGCGCGCGGGCCTCGCCCGTGCCGCCGAGGATGAGGAGCCGCTTCGCTTCAGGCCGCGGCATGGCCGATCAGCGCACCGGCGCGATCGAAGACGAACACGTCGACGGCGGTCGCGTCCGCAAGCGTCTCCCGCACCACCGCGCGCGCCGCGTGTGCCACCGCATCGGCAAGCCGCAATCCGGCCGCGTCGGCGATGGCGAGCGCCTGCCCGGCCGATTCCGCCGCGGCGATCTCGCTCACCACCTCGGGCGCAGCCCCGCTTGCAGCCGCGACCGCGCCGAGCCGCGAGAGGTCGATGCGCGAGCGGCCGGAGTGGAGATCCATCGCTCCTTGCGCAAGCTTCGCCACCTTGGCGAATCCGCCGGCAACGGTCAGTCGATCGACGGGGTGATGGCGGAGATACTTGAGCGTGCCGCCGATAAAATCGCCCATGTCGATCAGTGCAGCCTCCTGCAGGCCAAGCAGCCGCTGCACCGCGGCCTCGGAGGTCGACCCGGTCGCGGCGGCAATGTGGCGCAGCCCGCTTGCCCGCGCCACGTCGATGCCGCGATGAATCGAGTGGATCCAGGCCGAGCACGAGAACGGCACGACGATTCCGGTCGTGCCGAGGACCGACAGGCCGCCGACGATGCCCAGCCGCGCGTTGAGAGTCTTCGCAGCGAGCTGCTCGCCGCCGGGAATGCTGACGGTGACCACGACGTCGGGCGCTCGACCATCCGCCGCGTCGCCCAACGCCGCCGCGATCATCGCCCGCGGTCCGGGATTGATTGCCGGCTCGCCGACGCCCAGCGGCAGGCCCGGCCGCGTCACCGTGCCGACCCCCGCGCCGGCGCGGAACTGCACGCCGCTGCCAGGGGCGCCGGCTGCAACAGTCGCAAGAATCATCGCGCCGTGAGTGACGTCGGGGTCGTCGCCGGCGTCCTTGATCACACCCGCCGTCGGGCCGGTATCGTCCCAGCCGCTGTGCACGATCGCGAAGCTTGGCCGCTGGCCGCGCGGTAGGGTGATCGCCACCGTCTCAGGAAACGCCCCGGTCGTCAGGGCGACAAAGGCCGCCTTGGCCGCCGCTGCCGCGCAAGCCCCGGTCGTCCAGCCGCTGCGCAGCGCGCGGCCGGGCGGCACGCCATCCGGCTGCTCGGGTTCGGGGGGTTCGTCGCCGCTCATCGCCCCACACTTGCGCCGCCGTACCGGCCGGCGTCAATCGGACTTCCACGCCCGCAACGGCCGGGCTAGGGTCCGTCGATCATGGAACGCCTGCCTTTCTCCCTTCCGGCCTTCGCGCCCGGCTGGGTTTGGCTCGTCGGCGCCGGTCCGGGCGATCCGGGCCTGCTCACCTTGCTGGCGGCCCACGCGCTCGCGCATGCCGACGTCGTGGTCTACGACGCACTCGTCGATCCCCGGATCCTCGAACTCGCGCGGCCCGGCGCATCGCTCCATTTCGCCGGCAAGCGCGGCGGCAAGCCGTCGCCCAAGCAGCCGGACATCTCGCAGCGCCTCGTGCGCAACGCACGCGCCGGGCTGCGCGTGCTCAGGCTCAAGGGCGGCGATCCGTTCGTGTTCGGCCGCGGCGGCGAGGAGGCACTCGCCCTCGTCGCGGCCGGCGTTCCATTCCGGGTCGTGCCGGGCGTGACGGCCGGGATCGGCGGCCTCGGTTATGCCGGCATCCCGGTTACCCATCGCGACACCAACCATGCCGTCACCTTCATCACCGGCCACGGCGTGACCGGCGACATCCCCGACGGGATGGACTGGCCGGCGCTCGCGCGCGGCGCGCCGGTGCTGGTGCTCTACATGGCGCTCAAGCACATCGCCCGCATCGCCGAACAGCTGATCGCGGCAGGACGGCCGGCGAACGACGCCGTGGCGATCGTCAGCCATGCGACGACCGAGCGCCAGGCGACGGTCGAGACGACCCTCGGCGCCCTGCGTGCCGGCGCCCCAGCGGGCATCGAGCCCCCGGCCGTGGTCGCGATCGGTCCGGTCGTCGCGCTGCGCGGCGGGCTAGACTGGCTCGGCGCGCTGCGCGGGCGGGTGCTCGATCCCGATCCGCTCGCGCTCGAGCGGCACCGCGACATCGTGTGATTCGAACCGCATCACTTGGCAGCCCAGACTTTGCCCCTAGCTTCCTCGCCATGCGCAGCCTGATCGTCGCGGCCATCGCCCTCGCACTGGCCGCGTGCGAGAGCAGCGAGGTCCAGTGGACGCGGCCGAACGGCACCGAGCAGCAGCTGCGCGACGATCGTGCCGCCTGCGCGCGCGAGGCGCAGCGCTTCGCCTTCCTCGATGCCGGGCGCGAGTCGTTCGACGGCCAGGCGCGCGGTCGCAGCGCCGCCTTCTCCGAAGGCGATTCCTACCGCGCGTGCATGCAGGGCCGCGGCTGGCGCCGCCAGCGCGTCGATCCGCGATGACCAGACGCATCCGCATCCTCGCGATCGCCGGGGCGGTGCTGGTCGGCGGCGCGATCGGGCTCGCGGCCAGCCTGTGGTTCGTCCCGGGAGGTGTCCCGGCGCTCAGCGGCGCCGCCGCGATCGGCGGCCCCTTCACGCTCGTCGACCAGAACGGCGAGACCCGCACGGACCGGGATTTCCGCGGCCGCTTCATGCTCGTGACCTTCGGTTACACGCATTGCCCCGACATCTGCCCGGTGACGGTGCAGGCGATCGGCGACACGCTCGATCAGCTGGGGCCGGCGGCGGACCAGGTTGCAGGCATCTTCGTCAGCGTCGACCCGCAGCGCGACACCCCGGCGGCGCTCAAGGACTACGTGCACTCGGTCTCTCCGCGCATCGTCGCGCTCACCGGATCGCCGGCGCAGATCGCCGCGGCGGCACGGGCCTATCGCGTCTACTACCGCGTCAACGGCGATCCCGCCCGCGATCAGCACTACGCGGTCGATCACACGGCGCTGCTCTACCTGATGGACCGCGAAGGCCGGTTCGTCACCCACTTCACGCACCAGACCCCCGCTGCGACGATGGTCGCGGCGATCCGCCGCGTGCTGTGAGCGGGCCGCGCGGCCTGATCCTCGCCGCGCCCGCCTCCGGCAGCGGCAAGACGACGGTCGCCGTCGGCCTGATCGGCGCCCTGCGCACGCGCGGCGTGAAGGTTGCGCCGGCCAAGATTGGACCGGACTACATCGACCCCGGCTTCCATGCCGCCGCGGCCGGACGTCCTTCATTCAATCTCGATCCGTGGGCGATGCGCCCGGCGACGATCGCAGGCGTGCTCGACTCCTTCGCCGACGCCGAGATCGTGCTGTGCGAGGCAGCCATGGGGCTGTTCGACGGCATCGACGCACGGGGCACCGCCTCGGCGGCCGACCTCGCGGCGCAGCTCGGCTGGCCGGTGATCCTGGTGGTCGATGCCGCCGGCCAGGGTGCCTCGGTGGCTGCTCTCGTCGAAGGCTTCGCGCGCCACCGTTCCGACATCACGATCGCCGGCGTCATTCTCAATCGCGTCGCCAGCGAGCGCCATCGCGCCGTGCTCACGGGCGCGATCGGCCGCGTCGCTGCGGTACGCCTGCTAGGCGCAATTCCGCGCGATCCGGCGCTTGCCCTGCCGTCGCGCCATCTCGGCCTGGTCCCGGCCGGAGAAACCGGAACGCTGTCGGCCTTCGTGTCGGCCGCCGCCACCCGCGTGGGGGCGGCCGTCGACCTCGATGCATTCATGGGACTGGCAGGCCCATCCGTCGTAGCCGGCGAGCCCGCCGGGGCCGGCATCCCCCCGCTCGGCCAGCGGATCGCGGTCGCACATGACGAAGCGTTCGTCTTCGCCTATCCCGCCCTGCTCGAAGGCTGGCGCCGCGCCGGCGCGACGCTGTCGGCGTTTTCGCCGCTTGCCGACGAGCCGCCAGCCGTCGACGCCGACGCCGTGTTCCTGCCCGGCGGCTATCCCGAGCTTCACGCCGGGCGGCTTGCCGCGGCGGCACACTTTCTTGCCGGATTGCGGATGGCCGCGCAGGCCGGCGCCTGGGTCTATGGCGAGTGCGGCGGCTACATGGTTCTGGGCGACGGGCTGGCCGATGCAAGCGGAGCGCGCCACGCGATGGCCGGGCTGCTCGGCCTGGAGACCAGCTTCGCCAGCCGCCGCCTGCACCTCGGCTACCGGGCCGCCACCCTCGTCGATCGTGCGCCCTTCGGGCCTGCCGGTACGCCGTTACGCGGTCACGAATTCCACTATGCCAGCGTTGTCAGGGAGGATGCCGGCGAACCGCTGTTCGTGACCGCGGACGCGTCAGGAATTCCGCTTGGCCACGCTGGTGCGCGCCGCGGCAGGGTCATGGGGTCGTTCGTCCATCTGATTGACCGGTGGGCATGAATGCCGACATTATGGGCGTTAATCATTTTACGACGAGTCGTCTGGTAAAAAGGCGACAGGTCGTGTCGAGGCCGGGGTGAACAGCCTAATGCTCTACCATCTGTACGACTTCCACCATGCCTGGGTCGCGCCCTGGCGCATCGCCGCGGAGGCGATGCAGCACGTCTTCAGCCATCCGGCCGTGCCGATGTCCTATACACGCATCGGCCGCGTCATCGCCGCCGGCTCGGAGATCTTCGAGCGCGCGACGCGCCGATACCCCAAGCCCAGCTTCGGAATCACCAAGGCCGAGGTCGACGGCGCGATGGTTCCGGTCGAGGTCGAGACGGTCGCATCGCGTACCTTCTGCGACCTGCTGCACTTCAAGCGCGACACCGCGCGCAAGGATCCCAAGGTGCTGCTCGTCGCGCCGCTTTCCGGGCACTACGCCACGCTGCTGCGCGGTACGGTCCAGGGACTGCTCTCGGAGCACGACGTCTACATCACCGACTGGATCAACGCCTCGCTGGTGCCGATCGAGCGCGGCAGCTTCGACCTCGACGACTACATCGACTACGTGATCGAGTTCGTCCGCCTGCTCGGGCCGGACGTGCATGTCATTGCGGTGTGTCAGCCTTCGGTGCCGGTCCTCGCCGCCTCGGCGATCATGGCGGCGGCGAACGATCCGCTGGCGCCGCGCACGATGACGCTGATGGGCGGGCCGATCGACACACGGGTCAATCCGACCAAGGTCAATCAGCTCGCCGAGACGCGTCGCATCGAGTGGTTCGAGAACGCGGTCATCACCCGGGTGCCGATGAACTATCCGGGCTTCATGCGGCGGGTCTATCCGGGGTTCCTGCAGCTCACCGGGTTCATGTCGATGAACGCGGACCGCCATGTCGGCTCGGCGATGCGGCACTACCAGCATCTCGTGCGCGGCGATGGCGACAACGCCGCCGCGCATCGCACCTTCTACGACGAGTATCTCGCGGTCATGGACCTGACCGCGGAGTTCTACCTGCAGACGATCAAGACCGCCTTCCAGGACCATGCGCTGCCGCGCGGCACGATGGTGTCGCGCAACCGCCCGGTCGATACGAAGGCCATCACGCGCACCGCGCTGATGACGGTCGAAGGGGAACTCGACGACATCTCCGGCCCCGGCCAGACCTATGCCGCACACGCGATCTGTTCGGCGCTGCCGGCCGAGAAGCAGCGCCACCATCTGCAGCGCAAGGTCGGCCATTTCGGCATCTTCAACGGCCGGCGCTGGCGCACCGAGATCCTGCCGCGCGTGCGCGACTTCATCCGCGAAAACGCCTAGCCCGCCTTCGGTGCGTCCGGCGCGATGCCGGGTCAGGTCGCGCCGCGCACGGCGAACGGAACCGGGCGCGGCACGTAGGAACTAGCGATCTCGCTCGCCTTGATGCCCGCGCCGGTGAGCAGGAGCACCACGCGCTCGTCGTCACCGACCACCCCGGCCTCGCGCAGACGCTTGAGACCCGCCAGGGCCGCGGCCGAAGAAGGCTCGACATAGAGCGCCTCGTCCTTCGCCAGCGACAGTTGTGCTGCCTTGATCTCCTGGTCGTTTACCGTCACGCCGGCGCCGCCGCTTCCCCTGATGGCATCGACCAGGTAGCGACCGGCACCCGGATTTGCCGCCAACAGGCCGATCGCGATCGAGTTCGGATTCTGCGCCGGCTTGATCGGTCCGCCGGAACGCCATGCCTCGACGACCGGCGCGCAAGACTCGGCCTGCACGCAGTCGAGCTTTGCACCCCCATCGATCCACGCCAGCGCCTTCAACTCGGAGAACGCCTTGGTGAGCCCGAGAATCGAGGCCCCGCCGGCGGTCGGACAGACGATGCGGTCCGGCGCCTGCCAGTCCAGATCCTCGCAGATCTCGTAGCCGATGATCTTCTTGCCTTCCGCGCGATAGGGATTGATGGGCACGCCGCTGTCCATCCACCCGCGCTCCTGGATGAGCTTGCTGACCGGCGGCCAGACGTCGGCGCCGATGCCGTCGAGCATGTAGCCGTTCGCGCCGTAGACCATGCACTGCGTAATCATGCCTTCATAGGCATTGGGGAGCATCATGGCGTGGAACGGTATCCCCGCTGCGGCGCAGTACGCCGAGACCGAAGAGGCGCCGTTGCCGGCCGACATGACGGCGAGCGCCGGCACGCCGATCTCCTTCGCCTTGGAGATCGATACGGTCGACGAGTAGTCCTTGAAACTGTAGGTCGGGTTGCGCGTGAGGTCCTTGAAGTAGAGGTTCGCCATCCCAAGCGCACGCCCGATGCGCCGCGAGCGCAGCAGCGGCGTGCCGCCTTCCTTGAGCGATACAATATTCGCATCGTCGCGTACGGGCAGGACCTCGCGGAACCGCCAGACTCCGCCGCGGCGCGCCGCCAGCGTCGAGCGGTCCAGATGGCGGCGAATTGCCGCCATGTCGTAGCGTGCCTCGAGGAACCCGTTGCAGCCCGTGCAGCGGAACTGACGCTCCATGTCGGATTGCAGCGCGCCGCACTCGCGACAGACGAGGCCTTCGATGAATGCCGGCATGACTCCCCCTTAGCGCGCCCCGGTCGTCCGCATGGCGCGCTCGCGTTCCCATCGCGCGCTGATGCGCGACAGGGTGAAGCAGATGGCCCAGAACACGGCACCGACGGTGATCAACGGCTCGATGCTGTGGCCCACCCACTTGTCGTTCGCCGCCGCCAGCATTGCAGTGCCGAGCAGATCGTAGAGGCCGACCGCGACGACGAGCGACGATCCCTTGACGAAGGACACGATCGACCCGACCAGCGCGGGCTGCACCAAGCGCAGCGCCTGCGGCAGCACGATCAGGCGCATCGTCGCCCAATAGCGCAATCCGAGCGCGGCCGCCGCTTCGACCTGCGCCGGCGGAACGCCCTGCAGACCGCCTCGCACGATCTCGGCGAAGGCGGCGCCGGAGAAGATGACGAACCCGATCTGCGCCATCACCATCGTATTGAGCGGCAGGGTGGCGGGCAGGAAGACCGGCATGATCAGTGTCGCCAGCAGCAGAACGAGAACGAGCGGCAGGCTGCGAACCGCCTCGATCGCGCAGACCGCGGCGAAACGGACAACCGGCAGTTCGCGCGCGGTGCGTGCGAGCGCAAGCAGCACGCCGAGCGGAAAGGCGAGCGTCTGGCCGACGACGGCGAGGACAAGCGTCAGCAGCAGCCCTCCCCACTTTTCGGGGCCGACAACCGGCAGGCCGAGGGCGGGACTTCCGTAGAGGAGAAGCAGAACCCCGGGAATCGTCGCGACCGCAGCCAGCGCAGCCGGTCTGGCCCGCCGCAGCGCCGGCAGCGCGAAGGGCAGCGCGGCCGCGAGCACGACGACCGCCGCGCTCGCAACACGCCACCGTTCTTCCATCGGGTAAAGGCCGACGAGGAACAGCGGCCACATGTCCGCGATGACCGACCAGCATGCCCCGGCGACCGCGCGGCACGATTCCGGCGTCGTACCGAACGCGGCCTCGGCGACCGCCCAACGCCAGAGGCGCAGGACGGCCCATCCAATCGCGACGAAGAACAGCAGCGACAGCAGGGCGTTGCCGGGCGTGCCCGCAAGCGCGCGGACCAAGGGCCGCAAGCGGCGCCCCGCCGTCGCTAGACCAGCGACCACCGGATCCTCGCGTTGTACCAGTTGAGAACCGCCGACACGCCGAGGCTCAGGCCCATGTAGATCAGCAGCGCGATGACGAGCATCTCGATAGCCTGCCCCGTCTGGTTGATGACTTGGCCGGTGACGCTGACAATCTCGGGATATCCGATGGCGATGCCAAGGGAACTGTCCTTGGTCAGCGACAGATATTGAGAGATGAGCGGCGGAACGGCGATGCGCAGGGCCTGCGGCAGGATCACCAGCCGCAGGGTCTGCGCGCGGTCGAGGCCGAGCGCCTCGGCAGCGTCGGTCTGTCCCCTGCCCACGCCCGCAAGGCCGCTGCGCACGATTTCGGCGATGTAGGCCGCAGTATAGAGCGTGAGGCCAAGCAGGAGCGCGCCGTACTCCGGCGTGATGACCATGCCCCCGGAAAAATTGAAGCCCGTCAACCGCGGATACTCGAGGGCGAACCCGTCGGGCAGCACAAGCGCCCCGCCCGCCACCGCCGCAGCGCCGGACGCCAAGACGATCGCGCCGGTGCGCAGCAGCGACAGTCGCGGGGCGCGCAGTGCCACGAAGAGCGCCGCCAGCAGTGCCGCCGCAAGGCCGATCGCCACGAGCGTCGCCGCCGCATCGCCGGGCACAAGGCGCGGCAGGAAGATGCCGCGGTTGTTGATCGCCGCAATCCCCAGGACGTCAATGCTCGCACGAACCCCCGGCAGCGTCCGCAGAACGGCGAAGTACCAGAAGAAGACCTGGATGAGCAGCGGAACGTTGCGAAAGATCTCGACATAGACCGTTGCCGTGCCGCGCACGAGCGGATTGGCGGCCAGCCGCGCAATGCCGATCAGGAAGCCGAGGACCGTGGCCAGCACGATACCGAGCGCCGCCACCTTTACGGTGTTGGCCAGCGCTGTCGCGATCGCGAAGAGGAAGCTGCGATCGGGGGCAAAGCTCTCGAAGCCCGGATTGAGGGCCCGGTTCGCAAGCAGCACGGCAAGGCAGAGCGCCGCGCCGATCGCCAACGCGCCGCCGCTGCCCAGGCGGCCGGCGAGCCCTTTCAGCGCGGCCGCCACCAATGCCGCGGCAACCAGGCTCAGCGCGAACAAGCCGAACCGGCCATCCGGCACGGGCAGCGGCAGCATTTCGCCGAGCGAGAAGCCCGCCTCCCGACTGAGAAAGCCGAAACCGACGCCAATGCGCCGGCGCGCGAGATTGTCCGCGGTCGTGCGATAGGCGAGCCAAGCGACCGCCACCAGCGCAATCGCGAAGCCGGCCTGGAAGACGGCCAATCTCACGCGTCGATTGCGCCAGAGCCGGGGGCCCGGCGGCCGTTCCGCCGTTGCGGACATGCCGGCCGCGCGCCGCGTGCCTGCCGCGCGCGGCTAGCGGATCGGCAACCCGTAGATCAGTCCGCCACGCGTCCACAGGTCGTTGACGCCGCGGGCCATCGCGAAACGGCTCCCGCGCCCGAGATGACGCTCGAAGATCTCGCCGTAGTTGCCGACCGCCTGGATCGCGCGGACCGCCCAGTCTGCCGGCAGGCCGGCGTCCGCGCCGAGCGTGCCAGTACGGCCGAGAATCCGCTGGAGCTCGGGGTCCTGGGTCGTGCGCGCGGTTTCCGCCACACTCGCCTGCGTGACTCCTGTCTCCTCCGCGTTCACGAGCGCCGCGAAGATCCAACGCAGCGCAGCGGCGAATTGCGGGTCGTTGTTGCGCACGACCGCGCCGACGGGCTCCTTCGACAGCACCTCCGGGAGGATCACGTGCTCCTGCGGGTCACGCAACGATGCGCGCATCGCCGCGAGCGAGGTGTCGTCCTGGGTGAAGACGTCGCAGCGGCCTTCGACATAGGCCCGCAGTCCGTCGTCGAGGCGCTCGTACATGACCTGCCGATAGGTGATGTTGTTGCGGCGGAAGTAGTCCGAGATGAACTGGTCCGCGGTCGTGCCCTGGCTGAGGCAGATTGTGGCGCCGTTGAGTTCGCGCGCGCTGCGCACGCCCGAGGAGCGTCGCACCATGAACATGCCGCCGCCGTAGAAGTTGATGAACGGGAACTCGACGCCCAGCGTCGTGTCGCGGCCCATCGTCTGCGTCGTCGTCATCAGCAGCACGTCGACGGTGCCCGACGTCAGCGCGGTGAACCGCTGCTGCGGGCTCAACGTCGTGAAGCGCGCCTCGACGCCGATCGCGGCGGCGATCGCGCGACAGAAGTCGACGTCGAACCCGGTGATCCGGCCACCCGAGTCCGTCACCGAAAATCCTGGCTTCTCGATGTGAACGCCGCAGCGCAGGTGTCCGCGGGCGCGAACGTCCTGCAGCGTCGCAGCGGAGACTGAGACGCCGGCGGCAACCCAGCCCACGACCATCATCGAGGCGAGGGCAATGCCCTTCAGCGACAGAAAGCGAACTCCCATCGATCGCGACTTCATGGCGTTCCCCCATTTTTTGTGAAGCGGTGCTCTCGGCCGACCGACCGCCGCCAGCGCCACGTTGGACCATTCGCAAGCGCCCGGCAAGGCTTCGCGACTCAGCACTGCGTCGCGCGCATGCACGCGCGACCGCACGACGACACCGAGTAACGGTTGCGTCGGGACGATCTAATTCGGATATCGCGATCAGGCGCGCGTCAGCGACGTGCTGCGCTGGACCAGCAGCACGCCCGCGAAAATCAGCGCCATCGCGCCCCACACAGTCGGCGCGTGGCGTTCGCCGAACAGCGCCATGCCCCACAGCACGCCGGAGACGGTGACGACATAGGCCGCCTGGCTTAGGAACACCGGGCCGGCCAGCCGCACGATCTCCAGGAACAGCACGGTGCCAACGCAGGCGATCGCCATCTGCCCCATCAGCGCGAATTCCGGCGCGCCGTACGGTGGCAGCATCGGATGGAGCATGCCGCCGAGGATCACGATCGGGAACAGCGCGACCGCGTTGACCACATGCACCACGGCGCCGAGCGCGCCGGAATCGAGGTCGGGCGGTCGCATCCGTGCGGCGATGATGTTGCCGATGGCATAGAAAAGCGGCGTCAGCGTCGCCATCAGCACCCAGAAGCGCTGTTCGGGCATCGGCAGCGAGGCTTGCGGCAGCGCGATCAGCGCCGTCCCCCCGAGCCCCAGCGCCAGCCCGACGATGCGCCCCGTCGACATCGATTCGAAGCCCATCCCGTATGCAATCGCGCAGGTGAAGATCGGCGCGAGCGGCACGATGACCGCAGCGATGCCGACCGGCAGGTGCGATACCGACAGGATGATGTTGACGTTCGGGATCGAGAATCCGCAGATGCCCATCAGCAGATAGAAGCGCAGATGGCGGGCCGATATCGGCAGGCGCACGCCGCGCGCCACGGCGATCGCGCCGAGCACGACTGCCGCCGCGGCCGACTGCCAGAACGAATAAGCGAGCGGTGCGATGCCGCCGACCGTCGCGATCTTCGCGAGCGAGAAGCCCAGTCCCCACAGGGTGCCGAGCGCGAGGAGCAGAAGGAGAGCGAGCAGGCGCGTGCGCCCCTCCCCCGAGGACATTGTCATTGCGGCCACGATAGCGCGGACGACGGGCTTGCCGCCAGGGCCGCGGCCGGTGTCAGATGTCCGCCAACGATGGTAATGGGGGAACGACGCCGTGCGCCTCGCCAGCTACAACATCCAGTATTCGAAGGGTAAGGACGGGAAGTTCGATCTCGCGCGCATCGCGCGCGCGGTCGATGGTGCGGACGTGATCGCGCTGCAGGAAGTCGAACGCGGCTGGAAACGCAGCGGCCAGGCGGACCAGGCGGCGGAACTCGCGCGTCTGCTGCCGGCCTATCACTGGGTCTACGGCCCCGGCGCCGACATGGCGATGAAGGGCGCGCCGCCGGGCGCGATGCGCCGCCAGTTCGGTAACATGCTGCTGTCGAAGTCGCCGATCCTCGCGTCGCGCAACCACATGCTGCCGAAATTCGGCAGCCTCACGCAGTACAGCCTGCAACGCTGCGCGCTCGAAGGCGTGGTCGCCACGCCGTTCGGGCCGGTGCGCTTCTATTCGATCCACCTCACCCACGTCGACGACACCAGCCGGCTGCCGCAGGTCGAAGCGATTCTCGACATCCACCGCCGCGCCTACGGCGAAGGTGGCGCCTGGTGCGGCACGCATCGCGAGGTGGCCTGGACCGAAGGCGAGCCGCCGCCGCCGATGCCACGCGAGGCGATCCTGATGGGCGACTTCAACTTTCCGCCGAGCTCGCCGCTCTACGAGCGCTTCGTCGGCCCGATGTCCGAGGAGTACGGCCGCTGCAACCATGTCGAAGGCTTCGTCGACGCCTGGGTCGCTGCCGGCAATCGCGAGGGCGAAGGCGTCACCTGCATCGACGATCTGGGCATCTCCAAGCGGATCGACTACTGCTACGTCAGCAGTTCGCTGGTCGGTCATATCCGTCGCGCCTGGATCGACAACGATGCCGTAGGCTCCGACCACCAGCCGATCTGGACCGAGCTCGGCTAGGCCGTTCAGGGCTCCCCTGCCAGCATCTCGGCGCGGCCGGTCTCGACCACGTCGAGCCGGCCGTCGCGCACGGCGCAGCGCAGCGCCGCGGCGGGAATGTGCTCGAAGCTGCCGAGCGAGGAGGCCTCGCCGAAGCGCACGCGGGCGGTCGCGATCATGCGACCCTGCCGGCGGCCGTCGCCGCGCGCGAGGACGGCGGTGAACGCGTGCGTCTCCGGCGGCAGGCGCAGATGAAAGGTAACGACGCGGGCGGCGCCGGCGCGCCGTTCGCGCCGCGCCACGACTTCCGGCCGGCGTTCGCCGGGGCCGGCCCCCTGGAATACCCGGCCGTCGCCGATGCGGATTCCCCATTGGCTCGGGATCGTCTCGCGGCCGATGCAGTGCTGGATGTAGCCGCCAAGCTGGCCCATCCACAGCTCGAGATGATCGTCGTGGATCCAGTTGGCGGCACCGGTCTGCCAAGGCCCCGATCCGACCGTGATCAGCACGTCGCGATCGCCGATCGCGAGGATGCGCATGTACTCGCGAGCGGCCGCAGCCGGCTCCGCCCGGCCGCGCAGCACGAAGCCGGTCGCGCCGCCGGCATCGACCTGGAAGGCACAGGAGCCGAGCTCGGCCCCCAGCGCCCCCGCCGGCATCGTTTCGGCGGCAACGCGCGGAATCGGCGCATACTCGAACGGCAACGGTGACGGGGCTTCGCCGGCCTCGTCCGACAGGGTCTGGCCGGGCGGCAGGCAGGGCGGCGACCACCAGCGCCGACGGCCGGCAAGCTGCGTCCAATCCCAGCTCCGTTCCTCGCGGTTCGGGCCGACCGTCCACCATCCGCCGCCCTCGGTGTGCAGGACGGCAAGCGGCGAAAGCCGGATCACATTCGCGGTCGACCAGCGCCAGTTGGACCCGCCGGAGCGCACATGCACCAGCCGGTTGGGCTCGACCGTCACCTCGTCCTCGCCGATCCCCGCGGCGCCGTAGCCGTCGTTGCACAGCGCAAGGATGCGAACCGGCGCGGCGCCGTCGGCGCGCAGCCAGAACTCCCGGCGCAGCGGATCGCAGGCCCGGCGGTGGCCGTTGTCGTCGGGCCAGCCGATCTCGACGACGCTCAGCGCGCGGCCGGCGGCATCGCGTCCTGCATCGGAACGCGCGACGACGCGGCAGTCCGCGCGTGTCCCGCACAGCGCCTGGTCGGCGGCATCGACGCCCTGCGCGGCGGCCGGCGCCGCTACGAAGATGGTCGCGCCGATGGCGACCGCCGCGGCACGGACGGCCGCCAAGGTCATTGGCTGAGCCGTGCCCCGCTCTGCCCGTCGAAGACGTGGACGTCGTCGGGCGAGATCGCGACCGGCAGTCGGTCACCCGCAACCACCCGCGCGTTGCCGGGCAGGCGTAGGGTCAGCAGCCCGCTCTTGTCGCCGATATGGCCGTGCACGAGCGTGTCGGCGCCCAGCGCCTCGACGAGATCGACCGCGACCGCAAGCGTGCCGGTGGCGGAGACGTGCATGTGCTCGGGCCGGATGCCGAGACGCACGGCCCGTCCGGCCGAGTCCGCGATCGGCGCACCCAGCGCCACGCTGGCGCCGCCCGGCAGATCGACGGCGCCGCCGGCAGCATTGAGCCGAGCGTCGAGCATGTTCATCGGCGGCGAGCCGATGAACCCGGCGACGAAGGTGCTGGCCGGCCGCGCATAGACCTGCATCGGCGTGCCGATCTGCTCGACCCGGCCGCCATTCATGACGATCAGGCGGTCGGCGAGCGTCATCGCCTCGACCTGGTCGTGGGTCACGTAGACGCTGGTGGTGCGGAAGGTCTGGTGAAGCCGCTTGATCTCGACGCGCATCTGCACGCGCAGCTTGGCGTCGAGGTTCGACAGCGGCTCGTCGAACAGGAAGACCTCCGGATTGCGCACGATCGCGCGGCCCATCGCGACGCGCTGGCGCTGGCCGCCCGAGAGCTGGCGCGGCCGGCGCTCGAGCAGCGCCTCGAGCTCGAGCGTCTTGGCCGCGCGGCGCACGCGCTCCTCGATCTCAGTCTTCTTCATGCCACGGACTTTGAGGCCGTACGCCATGTTGTCGTAGACCGTCATGTGCGGGTAGAGCGCATAGTTCTGGAACACCATCGCGATGTTCCGGTCCTTGGGCTCGACGGCGCTGACGTCGCGATCGCCGATGAAGACCTGGCCCGTCGTCTGCAGCTCGAGCCCGGCGACGATTCGCAGAAGCGTCGACTTGCCGCAGCCCGAGGGGCCGAGGATGACCACGAACTCGCCGTCCGCAAAGGTGCAGTCCACCCCGTGGATGACGCGCACGTCGCCGAAGGCTTTGGTTATTCCAACCAGCCGGACCTGGGCCATCCCCGCCTCATTTCTCCGTTTCGACCAGGCCGCGCACGAACCAGCGCTGCATGAAGATGATGACCGCCACGGGCGGCAGCATCGCGAGCACCGTCGTCGCCATGATCAGGTTCCAGTCGGCCTGCGCATCGGCTGCGGTGAGCAGCTTGGTGATGCCGATGACGATCGTTTCCATTCCCGGACTGTTGGTGACGAGCAGCGGCCAGAGATACTGGTTCCAGCCGTAGATGAAGAGGATGACGAAGAGCGCCGCGATGTTGGTGCGCGACAGCGGCAGCACGGTGTCCCAGAAGAAGCGCAACGGGCCCGCGCCGTCGATCTTCGAGGCCTCGACGAGTTCGTCGGGGATGGTCAGGAAGAACTGGCGGAACAGCAGCGTCGCGGTCGCCGACGCGATCAGCGGGATCGCGAGGCCGGCGTAGGAGTCGATCATGCCGAGGTCGGAGACGACCGCGAAGGTCGGGACGATGCGGACCTCGACCGGCAGCATCAGCGTGATGAAGATCATCCAGAAGAAGAACATCCGCAACGGGAAGCTGAAGAACACCACGGCATAGGCGGAGATGATCGAGATCGCGATCTTGCCGATGGTGATGAAGAGCGCCATCACGAACGAATTGAACATCATCACCTGGACCGGGGCGCCGCGTGCGCGAGTGCCCTGGCCCGAGAACCAGGCCTGGAGGTAGGTGTCGATGCCGAGCGGACCCGGATAGAGCGGCATCTGCCCGCGGCCGATCGTCGACGCGTCCCAGGTCGACCCGACCAGCGCCATGTAGATCGGGAAAGCGAAGATCGCGACGCCGGCGACGAGGATGAAATGCGCCGACCAGTTCGGGAAGGGCTTGCGCTCGGCCATCAGTAGTGCACCCGCCGCTCGATGTAGCGGAACTGGACCATGGTCAGGGCGATGACGAAGATCATCAGCACCACCGACTGCGCCGACGACGGGCCGAGAAGGTTGTTCTCGCGGCCGTCGACGAACACGCGATAGATCAGCGTCGTCGTCGCCTGGCCCGGCCCGCCGCGGGTCAGCGCATGGATGACGCCGAAGGTGTCGAAGAACGCGTAGACCAGGTTGACCACGAGCAGGAAGAAGCTGGTCGGCGAGAGCAGCGGAAAGATGATCGTCCAAAAGCGCCGCGTTGGCGTGGCGCCGTCGATCGCCGCGGCCTCGATCACCGAGCGCGGAATCGACTGCAGGCCGGCGAGGAAGAACAGGAAGTTGTAGCTGACCTGCTTCCACGACGCGGCGAGGATGACGAGAAGCATCGCCTGGCCGTCGTTGAGCGCGTAGTCCCAGGGCACGCCGAGACGCAGCAGCAGGCGTCCGAGAATGCCGACCGAGGGATGGAAGATGAACAGCCACAGCACCGCGGCGACCGCCGGCGCCACCGCGTAGGGCCAGATGATCAGCGTCTTGTACGCGGTGGCGCCGCGAATCTGCTTGTCCGCCATCACGGCGAGCAGCAAGGCTGGCACCATCGACAAGACGGTGACCGAAACCGAGAAGATGAGCGTGACGCGCACCGATTCGAGGTAGTTCCGATCCCTGAACAGCTCCTCGAAATTCTCGAACCAGACGAACTGCGTGCGCAGCCCGAACGCGTCCTGGAGCTGCGTCGAGTAGTAGATGGCCTGCGCCGCGGGCCAGAAAAAGAAAATCAGCGTCACCGCGATCTGCGGCGTGAGCAGCAGATACGGCAGCAGCTTGTTGTTGAAGATGACGCGCTTGCGCATCGCGGCGGCCCCCTCCGGCCCGCCCGCCCCCGCCCCGACGAAGGGGCGAAGGCGGGTCAGGTGCCGGCTACATCGCCAGCGCCGGTGCTATCGGTTCGCGCGTTCGAAGGCGCGCAGCACTTCGTTGCCGCGCGTGACGGTGCTGTTGCACGCCTGCTCGGCCGATTGCTGGCCTTGCAGGGCGCGTTCCAGTTCCTCCTGAATCACCACGCGGATCTGCGGCATGTTGCCGAGACGCAGGCCGCGCGAATTCTCGGTCGCGGTGCCGCGCTGAAGCTGCAGCGTCGGAATTTCGCTGCCCGGGTTCTGCGCCCAGAAGCCGGATTCGCGCAGCTGCGCGGCACCGGCGAGCGTGATCGGCACGTAGCCCGTGTCCTGCGACCACTTGGAGTCGATCTGCGGCTGGCTGATGTACTTGAAGAACTCCGCGACTGCGCGGTACTCGTCGCGCGTGCGGTTGGGCGACTGCATCACCCAGAGGCTCGCGCCGCCGATGATCGAGTTGAGCGGGCTCTGGATCGCATCGTTGTGATACGGCAGGTAGCCGAAGCCGACATTGGCGGCGCCGCCCGGCACCTCGCGCAGCGCGCGCGCGCGGAAGCCGGAGGACGTCGTCATGATCGCGGCCTCGCCGGTGGCGAACACCGCCTCGCCCGCGCCGTCGCGCCCGCCGTAGCGGAACAGCCCTTCGCGCTGCATGTCGACCAGCATCTGCGTGTGCCTGACGTGCAGCGGGCTGTTGATGCGCAGCTCGGCATCCATGCCGTCCATGCCATTGGCCTTTGTCGCCAGCGGCACGTTGTGGATGGCGCTGAAGTTCTCGTGATGCACCCAGGTCGGCCACCCGGTCGCATAGGGGATGGGCGCCGCGTTCGTCGCCTTGATCCGCTGTGTCGCCTCGCGCACCGCGGCCCAGGTCGCCGGCGCCTGGTCGGGATTGAGGCCGGCCTTACGGAAGGCCTCCTTGTTGTAATAGAGGATGGTCGTCGAGCTGTTGAACGGCATCGACATCAGCTTGCCGTCGGAGGTCGAGTAGTAGCCGCGCACGCCCGGCAGATAGGCGGCCGGGTCGATCGCCACGCCGGTGTCGGTGGAGAGCTGGTGCACCGGCATGATTGCGGTGCGCGCGGCCATCATCGTCGCGGTGCCGACCTCGAACATCTGCACGATGTGCGGCGCGTTGCCGGCGCGGAATGCGGCGATCGCCGCCTGCATCGTCTCGGGATAGGCGCCGCGGAACGTCGCATTGACCTGGAACTGGGTCTGCGAGCCGTTGAAGCCGGCGACGACCTGCTCGAGGATGCCGCCGAGAGGCTGGCCGAGGCCGTGCCAGAAATTGACCTGGACCCGCTGCGCCTGCGCGCGCGCGACCCACGGGGCGGCGACGACGCCGGCCGCCGCGGCGGTTCCGGCGATCAGTGTTCTGCGTGAAATCATCGGTCGATCCTCCTGCTTTCTCGGGGTAACGATCCCCGTTGGTATGATAGCGACGCTATCACATTCATGACGGATTTGTGACAGACAGGTGACGGTCGTGCGCCGCATCCGGCGTGCTGCGGCGCGCGGAGAATTGCTGCGCCATCCACCCATCGAGCTCGGCGATCTCGCCCGCATCCATGCGCAGCCCGAGCTTCGAGCGCCGCCAGACGACGTCGGCAGCCTCGCAGGCCCATTCCTGATTCATCAGATACGCGACCTCGCGCTCGCACAGATCGCCGCCGAAGCGCCGGCCGAGATCGGCCAGGCCGCGCGCACCCTCGAGGATGATGCGCGCGCGCGTGCCGTAGGCACGCGCGAGCCGAGCGGCGTGGTCCTGCGCAAGCCACGGGTGGGACGCGCGCAGCGAGGCGATCAGCGCATCGATGCCGTCGACCGCGAAGTCGCCGCCGGGCAGAGGCTCGCCCGCCGACCAGCCCGGCTTCGCCTTCAGCGCGGGGAGGTGCGGCAGGAGCTTCTCCAGCGCGTGTACGGCGAGCCGGCGATAGGTCGTGATCTTGCCGCCGAAGATGTTGAGCAGCGCCGGTGTGCCGGCGGGCGCATCGAGATCGAGCACGTAGTCGCGGGTGACCGCCTTCGCCTCCGGCGAGCCGTCGTCGTAGAGCGGGCGCACGCCGGAGTAGGTCCACACGACGTCGCGGGGAACGATCGGCCGCGCGAAATACTCGCTAGCCGCGGCGCACAGATAGGCGATCTCCTCGGGGCTCGCGGCAACCGCGGCGGGGTCGCCGCGATAGTCGCGGTCGGTGGTGCCGATGAGCGTGAAGTCGCGCTCGTAGGGGATCGCGAACACGATGCGACCATCGGCATTCTGGAAGATGTAGCAGCGATCGTGGTCGAAGATGCGCCGCACGACGATGTGCGAGCCCTGCACGAGGCGCACCTTGGCGGGCGCGTTGGCGCGCACCGTTCCGCCCAACAGCGCGCCGACCCAGGGGCCCGCGGCGTTGACCAGGGTGCGCGCCGCGATCGTCTGCGGTGCGCCCGTGTCCTTGTCCGCGATGGTCACGCGCCAGGTCGCGCCGGCGCGTTCCGCCGCGATGCAGCGCGCGCGCGTGCGGATCGTCGCGCCGCGGGCCGCTGCGTCGAGCGCGTTGAGCACGACCAGCCGCGCGTCGTCGACCCAGCAGTCCGAATACTCGAAGGCGGTCCCGTAGCCCGGCTTGAGCGGCGCCCCGGCCGGATCGGATCGCAGGTCCAGCGTGCGCGTCCCGGGCAGCACGGTGCGCCCGCCGAGATGGTCATAGATGAACAGGCCGAGGCGGAGCAGCCAGGCCGGACGCAGTCCGGCATGGTGCGGCAGGACGAAGCGCAGCGGCCATGCGATATGCGGCGCCATGCGCCACAGCACCTCGCGTTCGCGCAGCGCCTCGCGCACGAGCCGGAACTCGTAGTGCTCGAGATAGCGCAGTCCGCCATGGATCAGCTTCGTCGATGCCGACGAGGTGGCGGAGGCAAGGTCCCCCTGCTCGCACAAAAAGACCGAAAGGCCGCACCCGGCGGCCTCGCGCGCGATGCCGCAACCATTGATGCCGCCGCCGATGATGGCGAGATCGACAGATGCCTCGGTCACGATCCTCCCGGGCGCCGCGGCGAACGCGTGCGCTTTCGTTTCACTTTCGAGCGGACCTTATTCGAAAGCAAAAAGGAATGCAATCCCGCGCGTCTGCATCAGTCCCGCGGACTCGGCCGGTCAGCCGTGCCCTTCAATGGGCGGCTCGGGCGCGGTCTCGATCAGTTCGACGCCGTGATCGGCGCAGATGCCGCGCAGCCGGGTCGACGGCAGACGGTCGGTGACGAAGACCTGGATCTGCGACAGATGGGCGATACGGACCGGCGCGGTCCGCTCGAGCTTGAGCCGGTCCGCGACGAGGATGACGCGGCGCGCGTTCTCGATGATCGCCTGGCTGACCCGGACCTCGCGATAGTCGAAATCGAGCAGCGAGCCGTCCTCGTCGATCGCCGACGCGCCGATCACCGCGGTGTCGACCTTGAACTGGCGGATCAGATCGACCGCCGCCGCGCCCACGACCGCGCCGTCGCTGCGCCGGACCGGGCCGCCCGCGACGATCACTTCGATCCGCGGATGCGGATAGAGCGACAGCGCGACGTTGAGGTTGTTGGTGATGATCATCAGGTCTTCGTGATGGGCGAGCGCGCGCGCGACTTCCTCCGTCGTCGTGCCGATGTTGAGGATCAGCGAGCTCTTGTTGGGGATCAGCGCCGCCGCCGCCGCGCCGATCGCGCGCTTTTCCTCCGCCGCGATCAGCCGTCGCGCCTCGTAGGCGAGGTTCTCGACCCCCGAAGCGACCGTCGCGCCGCCGTGGATGCGATTGAGCAGCCGCTGCTCGCAGAGGTCGTTGAGATCCTTGCGGATGGTCTGCGGCGTGACGTCGAAGCGCACGGCGAGATCGTCGACGGCGACGCGGCCCTGGGTGCGCGCGATCGACAGGATGTCGTTCTGCCGTTGCGAAAGCATCTGCATCGCATCACCCCGTGCCCGGTCGTCGCTCCATCCTACCGCCGCCGACCGCGCCCGGCCAACGCGCAGACCATCTCACCGCCGGGCGCTGCGTACCCGCGACACCGCATCGCACCAGCCGGAATAGAGCGCATCGCGCCGTTCGGCCGCCATTGCCGGCGTGAACTTGCGGTCGAGGCGCCAACGCTTGGCGATGTCGTCGATCGAGCTGAAGACGCCGGCGCCCAGCCCCGCGAGGAACGCGGCACCCATCGCGGTCGTCTCCGTGACCACGGGACGCTCGACCGGGACGTCGAGCTGATCGGCGACGAACTGCATCACCCAGTCGTTGACCGCCATGCCGCCGTCGACGCGCAGCGCCGCGGCCGCGATCTTCGAGCGCGCGCCGATGTCGGCGCGCATCGCCGACATCAGGTCGCGGGTCTGATAGCCGGTCGCCTCGAGCGCGGCGCGGACCACCTCCGCCTGGCCGGAGGCACGCGTCAGGCCGAGGATCGCGCCGCGCGCGTCGGGGTCCCAGTGCGGCGCGCCGAGGCCGGTGAAGGCCGGCACGAGATAGACGCCGCCGGTGTCCCCCACGCTTTCAGCGAGCGTCCCCGTATGCGCCGCATTGGCGATGATCTTCAGCCCGTCGCGCAGCCATTGCACGGCCGCGCCGGAGACGAAGATGCTGCCTTCGAGCGCAAATGTCGGCTTGCCGTCGAGCCGGTAGGCGAGCGTCGTCAGCATCCGGTTCTTCGAACGGACCTGCTTGGCGCCGGTGTTGAGCAGGACGAAGCAGCCGGTGCCGTAGGTCGCCTTGATCATCCCCGGCTTGAAGCAGGCTTGGCCGACGGTCGCCGCGTGCTGGTCTCCGGCGACGCCGGTGATCGGGACCGGGCGCCCCAGCACGTCGGCGGTCGAGGCGCCGAACTCGCCGGCGCAGTCTCGGACCTCGGGCAGAATCGCGCGCGGGATGTTGAATGCCTTGAGCAGCGTCGCGTCCCAGTCCTGCTCGGCGAGATTGAACAGCATCGTGCGCGAGGCATTGGTCGCGTCGGTGCGATGGACGGCGCCGCCGGTCAGCCGCCACAGCACGTAGGTATCGATCGTCCCGAACGCGAGCTTGCCCTTCTCCGCCAGCTTGCGGGCGCCGGCGACGTTGTCGAGCAGCCAGGCGATCTTGGAGCCGGAGAAGTACGCGTCGAACAGCAGGCCTGTGCGCGCGCCAAGCTCCTTGTCGCCGACCTGCTTCGCCATCTTGCGGCACCAGTCGGCGGTGCGCCGGTCCTGCCAGACGATCGCATTGTGGATCGGCTTGCCGGTTTCGCGATCCCACATCACCGTGGTCTCGCGCTGGTTGGTGATCCCTATGCCGGCGATCTGCGCCACGTCGGCGCGCGCATTCGACATCACGCGGCGGAACACCGAGATCGTGTCGCGCCAGATCTCGTCGGGGTCGTGCTCGACCCAGCCGGGCTTTGGAAAATGCTGCTTCAGTTCTTCCTGCGCCGAGGCGCGCGGCGTGCCTTCCTCATCGAAGAGAATCGCGCGCGTGCTGGTCGTGCCCTGGTCGAGCGCCAGGAGATAGCGGCCGGTCATGACTGGCTTCCGCCCTGTTCGGGAATCGTTCTGTTGGGGGCTTCGTGATCGCGGCGCGCATGATGGGAAGCGCGCGCCCGGGCGTCAAGAAGCGGGCCAGGTTGCGTCCGCGAGGCGCCGATAGTCGTCGAGTTCGTTGTAGATCTGCGCAGAGATGCGCGCCCACAGCGCGCCGCCGAACGCGAAGACCGGTACTTCGATCCCGTAATGATCGAACAGATGATCGTGCATCGCGATCGCGCGCTCGGGCGTCGCCGCGCCGGTGCGCGGCATCTGGATCGCCGCCATGAAGCCGCGCTGCGACGGCGCCACACCCGCCTGGGTTCCCCAGCGGCGCTCGATCAGCGCCACCGCCTCGGCCAACAGCGCGCGGTTGTGAGCGGCGATGCGCTGCGGCCCGATCTCCGCGGAAAAATCCAGCGCGGTCGGCAGCGCCAGCCACGGCGTCATGTCGCGCGTGCCGACCCAGTCGAACTCGCGCGTCAGCCCCTGGCCATAGCCATGCGAGATGACCGGCGGATGCAACGAGGCGCGATGTTCCGGCGCGGCGTAGACGAAGGCGCTGCCGCGCGGGCCGAACAGCCATTTGTGGCAGTTGCCGACATACCAGTCCGCACCGATCGCGCGCAGGTCGACATCCACCATGCCGGGCCCGTGCGCGCCGTCGACCAGGATCGGTATGCCGCGCGCGCGCGCAAGCGCGATCAGCCGGCCGATCGGGAAGACCAGGGCCGTTGAGGACGCGATGTGGTCGACCAGCAGCAGGCGCGTCCGCGGCGTCAGCGCCGCCTCGACGACGGCGACGATCTCGTCCTCGCCGCCGGACGGGAACGGAACGTCGGCCTCGACCAGCGTCGCGCCGGCCCGCCCCGCCCAGTGGCGGATGGCGTTGCGCACGGCGTTGTAGACATGGCTCGTCGTGACCACGGTGTCACCGGGCCGCCATTCGATCGAGGCGAGCACCGCGTTCGCCCCTGCGGTCGCATTCTCGACGAAGCCGATGCCGTCGGGATCGGCGTTCAGCCGCGCCGCGAGCGCGGTTCGCGCCTGCGCGAGCGCAACCGGCACTTCGCGAGAGAAGTGGCGCACCGGCTCGACCTCCATGCGTTCGCGCCACCCGGCGACGGCGTCGAGCACCACGCGGGGCACCGCGCCGAACGACCCGTGGTTGAGATAGGCGATGCCGGCTTCGAATCGGAAGCGATCGCGCCAGGCGGCCCCGAACGTCACGACGCTGATCCGGCGGCGAGCGCCCCCTCGACGGCGCGGCGGATTTCCGCGGACATCGGCTGGACCTGCGACGGCCAGGATCCGACGAGCGCGCCGCCGCGGTCGATCAGATACTTGTGGAAGTTCCACCGCGGCAGCGCGCCTTCGCCGAGTTCGGCCGACACCCAGCGATAGAACGGATGCGCCTGCGGCCCGATCACCGCTTCGCGGCGCGACAGCGGGAAGGACACGGCGAAGGTGTCGCAAAAGGCGCGGATCTCGCGGCTCGAACCCGGCTCCTGCTGGCCGAAATCGTTCGACGGCACGCCGATGACGACCAGACCGCGTGCGCGATAGCTCTCCCACAACTGCTCGAGGCCGGCATATTGGGGCGTGTAGCCGCAGAACGATGCGGTGTTGACGATCAGCAGGGGCTGGCCGCGGAAGCCCGCCAGCGGCAGCGGCTCCTCCTCGATCGATGTGAAACTCAGGTCGTACGCGCTCATACCCGTCGTCCTCCGCATCCGGACCGTGCGCGCGATCGCGCGGTCCGTCACCATGGCGACCGCGACCGCGGCGGCTGCCGCGAGCAGGCTGCGTCGCGCCGTCATGCCGACGCTCCCCTCATCCATAGCGTTCTTCCGCCCACGGGTCACCGCGCATGTGATACCCGCGCTGTTCCCAGAAGCCGGCGCGGTCTTCGGTCGCGAACTCGATCCGGCGCAGCCATTTGGCGCTCTTCCAGAAATAGAGCTTCGGCAGGACGAGCCGCACCGGCCCGCCATGCTCGCGGGTCAGCGGCCGCCCCTCCCAGGAATGCGCGAGCAGCACGTCGGCGCCGGCGAAGTCGTCCAGCGGCACATTGGCCGTGTAGCCGTCGTAGCCGTGCTGAATGACGAAGCGCGCGTCCGCGCTGGGCTTCACGACCTCGAGCAGCTGGCGCGTCGCCACGCCGCTCCAGCGATTGTCGTAGCGAGACCACGCCGTCACGCAGTGGATGTCCGACACGACATCGACCTGCGGCTGTGCGGCGAATTCCGCCCACGACCACGCGATGGGTGCTGCCACCGCACCGTCGACGTCGAGCCGCCATTGCGCCGCCGGTACATCGGGCTGCACGCCGAGATCGAGCACCGGCCAGTTCCTCACTTCCCGTTGCCCGGGCGGCAACCGGTCGCGCGTCCGGTCGCCCGGCGCACCGGTGATCAGGCGGTCTTCGGCCGCCCAGTTCTGCTTGGTCTCGATCAGCTTGGCCTTGAAGCGCCCGTGCATCGTGTCGTCGGCCATCGGATCTGCGCCTCGCGGGTCGCGCGCCTGGTCGCGGAGAATCGCCATCCACTATAGGCGAACGCACGACCGGCGGATCGCCGGCGATCGCGGCCGCCGGTTCACATTCGCGCGTTCACCATCCGTTAACCCGAATCTGTTTTTATGTAAGTGACTAAACACTGACGCATTGGACACGAGCTGTCCCGGCGTCGGTCGGACCGGAGGCAGAGGTTTCCCCTCCCGCCTCCGCCTTCGGTCCGAAGCTTCCTGCGCAGCCCCCCCTCCCCTGCGCAGTTCGGCGCGGCAGTCTTGCCCCCCAGGGCTGCCGCGCCACCACTTCCTCCGTGCAGCCCCCTCCCCTGCATGGAACGCGCGGCGATCCCCAGCCCCCCGGGGATCGCCGCGCAATTTCCACTCCCCGGCTGCATCGCCGCGCGGCCCGGCACGCGCCCGACCGCAATCCTGAGAGGATAATCTTCCCTGACTACCGCAACCGTCGAAAATGAAATCTTCAACCGCTAGATGTACTCGGTCTGTCGAGTTTTGTCATTTTATTGCGTTAATACATAGACTTAATAACATCGACTTTCGGCATCTCGCGAGCGAATTTCGTATCGCGTTCGCAGACTTTCGTATTAAGCTACCGAGCAAATGGCACGAGTCCTAGTCATCGACGACGACGAAGATGTCCGCGAAATGCTCGCCTTAATGGTCGGTTCCGCCGGCCATGAGGTGGTTGCCCCCAGGGTTGGCCCAGGGCTGCGCCCGGTCGTCGCGGCGGGTCAGTACGACGTCGTGGTGACGGACGTCCTGATGCCCGAACTCGACGGAATTGAGGTCATCAAGCTGGTCCGGGCGGCCCGCCCCGCATGCCCGATCATCGCCATCTCAGGCGGGTCGCCGCGGATGCCGGCAAGCGTCGGCCTCAAGCTGACCGAGGCGTTCGGGGCGAATGTCGTTCTCTACAAGCCGTTCGAGCGGGACGAGCTGATCGAGGCGATCGAGCAGCTCTGCCGGGCCGTGCCGTCGGCTGCCCGCTGATCAGCTCTTCGGATCGACGAAGCTGCGGCGGATCAGGATGTCGACGACTTCGACGAAGGTCATGAGCTGCCGCTCGTCGAGCGAGGCGAGCGCCTCCGTCAAGCCGGTCAGCGGGTCGGTTTCGAGCAAGCTCCGCCCACGCGGCGTCAGGCTGATACGCTTCGAGCGCGAATCGTCGGGTGCTGGCACGGTCTTCACAAAGCCCTTGCGAACCAGGAGCCCGATCGTCTGCGAGGCCGAGCTCTTCGTGGTCGCGTGGAACCGCGCAAACGCGGTCACGGTGCGCGCGGATTCATTGGCGCGACCGAAATATCGCAGCGCATTCCACTGCGCGGGCTTCAAGCCGTGCGTGAACGATGCGCCGTAGAGACGGCGCATCAGGTGTTCGACGAGCTCCGCGACGGGTTGCGGCCGGATCACGGCCGGTCCCGCGAATTAGAAGGCATTTTTTCCAACACGCACAATATCAGGGCGCGGGGATTTTGTAGTCATGGTCGCGGTACCGCAAGCGCCACGTTTACGTTTGGATACGAATTCCGCCAGCCAAACGCCGCAACTCAACACGCGGCTGTACGCTGCGTTGCCGGGGCGACACCGTTTTCGTCGAGCGAAATCACCGTCGAGCCGACCTTCGCGGCCAGTCGCCGGTCGTGTGTCACCACCAGGACTGAAATCCCATCCCGGGCGATCGCGGCACGGACGACGCCGAGAACCTCCTGCTGGGTGATCGGGTCGAGCCGCGACGTCGCCTCGTCGGCGAAAAGGAAGACCGGGCCAAGCGCCAGAACGCGCGCGAGCGCGACCCGCTGCAGCTCCCCGCCCGACACCTGGTCCGGCCGGCGATCGAGCAATGTAGGCGCAAGCCGCAGCCGCTCCATGAGGTCCGCGACGGTCGTCCAGGCAATGCCGTGCCGCCGGCAGACGTCGTCGAGCGACGTGCGCAACGTTGCACGCGGCGCAAACGCGGCCGGCGGATCCTGGTAGATCTTCTGGAATCGCACGGGCGCATGGCCGCCCGGGCGGTCGATGCGGCCGGCGTCGGCAGGCAGGAGCCCGAGAAGGACATTGCCGAGCGTCGTCTTGCCGCACCCGCTCGGTCCGGTGACCGCCACCGCCTCGCCGGCACGCAGTTCGATTTCAAGCCGCTCGAACAGGGTACGCCCGCCCAGCCGCTTCGCGAGTCCCCTGCCGGCCAGCACGAGCGGCCCGGCAGCGCGCACCGGCGGCTCAGGCCAGCCGGCCGGATCGGCGGCCAGCAGGCGGCGCGTGTAGTCGTGTGTCGGCGCCGTCAGGACTGCGCCGGCGTCGCCCACTTCGACGATCCGTCCTTCGCGCATCACCGCAACCGTGCCGCCGAGCCCACGCGCCACGGCGATGTCGTGCGTGATGGTGACGACCGCGGCGCCGCGACTGACCTCGCCGCGCAACAGCGCCACGACATCGTCGCGCAGATCGGCATCGAGGCCTTTGGTCGGTTCGTCCGCGATCAGGATCTTGGCGCCGCCGGCATGGACTGCCGCCAGCGCGACGCGCTGCGCCATGCCGCCGGAGAGCTGAAACGGATACTTGCGGCCGGCCGCGGCGAGACCGAGCGCCGAAAGGTCGCGTGCGGAGGCATCGCCCGCCGCCGCGACCGCGGCGCCCCGGACGATGCGATGGACCTCCGCGACTTGCTTCGCCGCGCGCATCGTCGGATCGAGCGCGAGCCACGGCTCCTGCGGCAGCAACGCGATCGCGCGCCCCCACAGCGCACGCTGGGCGGCGCCCGGGCCGGCCGCGAAATCCCGTCCGGCGATGCCGACCCGGCCGCGCGCCGACAGTTCCGCCGGAAGCGTCCCCATGGCAGCCTCCGCCACCAGCGTCTTGCCGGAACCGGTATCGCCCAGGATCGTCAGCGCCGCGCCGTAGTCCACCGCCAGCGATACACCGCGCACCAGCGCAAGCGTGCCGGCGGCGATGTGGAGATCGTCGATCGCGAGCGCCGCGCTCATCGGGGGTCGCGCCCCCCCACCAGCTGCAGGCCGAGGATCGTCACGAAGATCATCCCGGCCGGCAGCAGCAGAAGCCCCGGCGCCTCGGCGTGATAGGGCAGCAGCTCGGTGAGCATGATTCCCCATTCGGCGACGGGCGGCCTAAGGCCGATGCCGACGAACGACAGCGCGCCGATCGCCATCACCGCCGCGCCCGCTCCGAAGGCCATGAGCGTGCCGATCAGCGGCGCGATCTCCGGCAGAACGTGGCGGCGGACGACGTGGAGCGGGCCGAAGCCCAGCAGCCGCGCGGCCTCCACCTGGGGGCTCGCCAGCAGCGTCGTCGCCGTCGCGCGGACGACGCGAAAATACTCGACCCAGAGCACCAGCGAGAGACCGAGATAGAGCGGCCATAGATCGCCCGGCGCGAGCGCCGCAAGCAGCAGCACCAGCAGCAGGCCGGGCAGCGCCAGCACCCCGTCGGCGAGCGCCACCAGGACACGCTCGGTCCAGCCGCCGCGCCAGGCCGCGACCAGGCCGAGCGCCGTACCGGGGACGGCGGCGCTGATGACGGTCAGGAGCGCGAGACCGGCCGACAACCGCGTGGCATGGGCGAGCCGCGCGAGCATGCTGCGGCCGAGATGGTCGCTGCCGAGCAGGAAGTCCGAACCGATCGGCGCGAGGATCCGCGACAGGTTCTGCCGCGCCGGATCGGCCGCGACCAGCATGGGGCCGAGCAGGCCGAACAGGAAGACGAAGGCGAGAAGCGCCATGCCGACGGCGCGCCGCGTCGAAACGCGGACCGCCGCCGCGCCATCCCGCGCGGATGCGCCGTTCACGCCGCCCTCCGTCGCGGATCGATCGCGATGCAGGCGAGATCGACGAGCGCATTGAGCAGCACGAACATCAGGCCCATCACCAGCGCGCAGCCCTGGACCATCGGAATGTCGCGGCCGACGATCGCGTGGACGAGCGCGTGGCCGATGCCGGGCCATGCGAACAGCGTCTCGACGACGACGACGCCCTCGACCAGGTAGACGAGCTGCACCGCCAGATAGGCGACCACCGGGACGCCGACATTCCGCAGGCCGTGACGGAGCAGCGCTTGGCCGTCGGCAAGCCCCTTGGTGCGCGCGAAGAGGAACTGCGGCGACGCCGCGACGTCGACCATGGCATCGCGGGTGACGCGGCACGACACGGCGGCGAGTCCGAGCGCCAGCGCCAGGGCCGGCAGCACGAGATTGCCGTGTTCGTGAAAGCCCGCCGCGGGCAGCAGATCGAAACGCAGCGCCAGGATCTCGATCAGGACGATGCCGACGACGAAGGTCGGCAGCGCGCGCAGGACGGTCGCAGCGACCAGGCTGAGCCGATCCGCCACGCCGTGCGGCCGCAGGCCGGCAAGCAGACCCAACGGCGGTCCGATCAGCAGGGCGAGGATGATCGCGGCAACCGCCAGCGTCAGCGTATGGCCGAGCTGATGCGCAATCTCGTCGATCACCCGGTCGCCGCTGACCAGCGAAACGCCGAGATCGAAGCG
>JAEUKZ010000455.1 GCA_016793045.1 Alphaproteobacteria bacterium | reverse complement strand
CGCTTCCGCGACTACGATGCGATGCTCGCCGCAGGTGGTTTCGATGTCGCCAGCGTTTGCGTGCCGAACCAGCAGCACGCACCATTTGCGATCTTGGCGCTCGAAGCTGGCTGCCACGTGTTTCTCGAGAAGCCGCTGGGCCTGACGCTGGCCGAATGCGACGCGGTGATCGCTGCCGCGCGCCGGTCCGGCCGCGCAGTGGCGCTGGATCACGAATTGCGCGTATCGCATCAATGGTCGGCCATCAGGCGGACGATCGCGGCCGGCGATCTTGGGGTGGTGCGACATCAGCAGATGACGCTCTTTCGCCATCCTTTCCGCCTCGGCTCCGGAGGGTGGCGCCATTCGCGTGCCGGCGTCGGCTCTTGGATGCTGGAGGAACTCGTTCACTTCTTCGATCTCGTCGTCTGGTACGCGGCCGAGAAGGGCCGGCCGACACGGGTCCACGCGCGCGGCTCCGGCTCCCGCGCGGCCGAAGGCCTGCATGACATACTCGTCGTCGACATGAGCTGGGCCGACGGTTCGACCGCTCTCCTGACGCAGAACCTCGCCGCCTTCGAGCACCACATCGTGTTCGAGTTGACGGGCAGCGAGGGCTCGCTGCGCACCTGGTGGTCGGGATCGGGGGCGCGCACCTTGACACCGACCTTCGAACTCAAGGTCCTGCGTCGCGGCGCCGACGCCCCGCAGATTCTACATGTCCCGGTGTCGGGGGAGAGCTTCGAGTTGCGCGAAAATCTCGACCGGGCTCTGAGTGCGTTCCGCGAGAACCGTTCGATTCTGCCGCCCGAGGAGGCGCGGCTGTCGATCGAGATCTGCCTTGCCGCCGAGGAGTCCTGCCGCACCGGCGAGCCGGTGAAACTGCCCGTCTGACCGCGACTGCCGCAATCACCCCAACGTCACCCAGCGCTGCCCTTCGTCCTGCGAACGCAGCGCCGCGGCAACGAAGCGCACGCCCTCGGCGCCTTCGCGGAAGCCGGGGATTGTCGCCGCCAGTGGATCGAGCGGCTGGTTCAAGCGCCGTGCGACGACCGCCTCGGCAAAGTCGGCATAGATGTTGGCGAAGGCCTCGTGGAAGCCCTCGGGATGGCCGGCGCGCGGGATCCGCGTTGCGCGCTTGGCTGCCGGTTCGAGGTTGGCGCTGCCGCGGCTATAGATCTGCGTCATCCCCGTGGTGTCCGCGCGCAGCAGGTGATTGTGCTCGCGATGGCGCCATTCGATGTGACCGGTCGAACCGAAGACCCGCACGAGAATGTGGTTCTCGACACCCGCGGCGCCCTGGCAGATGCTCATCGATCCGCGGGCGCCGCCCCGTAGCGTGAAGCGTACCTGCGCATAGTCGTGAACGCGTCGGCCCGGCATAAGCGTGCCGACCTCGGCGCTCAGCGCGGCAAAGTTCTGGCCCGACACGTAGCAGGCCAGGTGATGCGCGTGCGTCCCGATATCGGCGAGCACCAGCGAGGGCCCGCCCTTCGCGGGATCGAGGCGCCAACGCCGCGCGGCGTCGGGCATATCCTCGACCCTGAGGGCTAGCCCGGCGCCGAGATACTCGACCTGGATCAGGCGGAGTTCGCCGACCGCGCCGGCTTCGACGAGGGCGCGTGCCTGCCGGATCATCGGATAGCCGGAGTAGTTGTGGGTCACCGCCGTGGCAACGCCGGCGCCGGCCGCCGCTGTCGCGAGGGCCTCCGCGTCAAGCGGATCGTTGGTCAGCGGCTTGTCGCAGATCACGTCGAGCCCGGCCGCAATCGCGGCGCGCGCGATCCGGAAGTGGCTGTCGTTCGGGGTCATCACCGCGACAGCCTCGATCCCGTCCGCTCGGATCGCTTCGGCAGCAATCATGTCCTCGACCGCGCCGTAGCTGCGCTCGGGTGCCAGCCCGATACTGGCACCTTCCCGCCGCGCCTTTTCCGCGTTCGATGAAAGCACGCCGGCGACGATGTCGAACCGGCCGTCGAGCCGCGCGGCGGTGCGATGGACCGGCCCAATCAGCGATGGAGCGGCCCCGCCGACGACCGCAAGGCGGATCGGGCGTCCCAGCGCGGCCTGAACCGGATTCATATCGTCACCAGCGAATGGAGTCGCCTCATCGGGCGAGCCCCAGCATGCGGTGGATGGCCGCGTTGTCCACCGGCGGGCGGAGCGCAGCGTCGAATGCACGGTCGCTTACGCGAATGATATGGTCGGCGATGAACATTGCCCCCTCGCGCGCGCCATCCTGAGGATGCTTGAGGCAACATTCCCATTCAAGCACCGCCCAACCTTCATAGCCGTGATGCGCGAGCCTGCTGAAGACCGACTTGAAGTCGATCTGGCCGTCACCCGCGCTGCGGAAGCGGCCAGGGCGATCGCGCCAGTCGAGATAGCCGCCATACACACCCGAACGATCGGACCGGACGAACTCCGCGTCCTTGACGTGAAACGCCGCAATGCGTGCGTGGTAGCGATCGATGAAGCCGACATAGTCCATGTGCTGGAGCAGCATGTGGCTAGGATCATAGAGGATGCGTGCGCGGCGATGGTCGCCTACGAGGGCGAGGAAGCGGTCGAACGTCGCGCCGTCGTGGAGGTCCTCGCCGGGGTGGAGTTCGAAGCAGAGATCGACATCGGCTGAATCGGCCATGTCGAGCAGCGGTCGCCAGCGCCGTGCCAGTTCCTCGAATGCCGTGTCGACCAGACCTCGAGGTGCCGGCGGCCAGGGATAGAAGTACGGCCAAGCCAGCGCTCCCGAGAACACCGCGAGCCGCCTGACGCCGAGGCGGGAGCAGGCTGCGATCGACCGCCGCAGCGCCGCATCCGCCCAGGCGCGACGCGCAGCGGGCGCACCGCGCACGTCCGGCGGCGCGAAGACGTCGGCCGCATCGTCGAGCGCGGGATGCACAGCCAGCAACTGGCCGGCGCGATGCGCAGCGAGTTCGCTGATCGCGATCCCGCGCCCCGCAATCGTCGCGTTCACTGCTTCACAGTAGCCGTCGTCGAACGCCGCGCGCTCTACATCGAATATCCGCCGATCGTGGATCGGGAGCTGAATCCCGCGATAGCCGAGGCTGGCGGCCCAGCCCACAATGCCGTCGAGGCTGTCGAAGGGTGGTCGGTCGCCGATGAACTGGCTCAACATGATGGCCGGCCCGCGCATGCTCCCGGTCATGGTGCCTCCTCCCAGCGGCCGCTATTCTGAGAACGGTTTCATCGGATGGAACTCCGTGCACCCGTTCGAGCATTGGCGGCCGATGCGGCTTGTGCCATGATCGTCGCAGGCAGAAGGCACAAAAATCAACGAGAAACGCTGCAATGTCGCCGTCACCATCGTGCCGTCATCGGAGACGAAAGCTGCAGCCGGCGCGCACGCGCGCGGCGCCGCGCACCTCGCATCTGCAAGCGCTTTCAGACACCGGCCGCAGTGCGGCCGCGCCGGCGCACGGAACCTGAGCGGCCATGGCGACGCTGGAATTGCGGACGGTTCGCAAGTCCTTTGGGCCGCTCGAGATCGTGCATGGCGTCAGCTTGGCCGTTGCGGACCGCGAGTTCATGGTCTTCGTCGGGCCATCCGGCTGCGGCAAGAGCACGTTGTTGCGCATGATCGCCGGCCTCGAGGAAGCAACCTCGGGCGAGATCGTGATCGATGGCCGCGTCGTCAACGAGCTCGATCCGAAGGACCGGGACATCGCGATGGTCTTTCAGGACTACGCGCTCTACCCGCACATGACCGTCTTCGAGAACATGGCGTTCTCGCTGCGCTATCGCGGCTTCGCCAAGGCCGAGATCCGCCGCCGCGTCGACGAGGCCGCGCGCATCCTCGAGATCGAGCCGCTGCTCGCGCGCATGCCGCGTCAGCTTTCTGGCGGGCAGCGCCAACGCGTCGCGATGGGCCGCGCGATCGTACGCGATCCCAAGGTCTTCCTGTTCGACGAGCCGCTCTCGAACCTGGACGCCAAGCTGCGGGTGCAGATGCGTACCGAGATCAAGCGCCTGCGCGAGCGGGTCGCGATCACCACGGTCTACGTGACTCACGACCAGGTGGAGGCGATGACGCTCGCCGACCGAATTGTCGTACTCGACAAGGGCAACATCCAGCAGATCGGTACGCCGGAGGAAGTCTACGAGACTCCGGCGACGACCTTCGTCGCCAGCTTCATCGGCGCTCCGCCGATGAACCTCGTGCCGGCGCAGATCACGGCCGACAACATCGTCGAGCTGCCCGGCGGCGCCCGCCTCGGCATTGGCTCCGAGCTCGCGTCGCGCCTTTCGGGCGCGCGTGACGGCGCGGTGTGGTGCGGCATGCGCCCCGAGCACCTGGTCTGGACGCCCGATGCCGATCGCAGCGCCATCATCGGCAGCGCGATCGTCGTCGAGCCGCTCGGTTCGGATACGCTCGTGTCGCTCGACGTCGGCGGCCAGCAGCTGATCGCGCGGGTGCCGCCGCGATCGGTGCGCCGCGCCGGCGAGCGAGTCGCGCTCAATGTCGCCGCCACGAACATCCATCTCTTCGACCGCACCACCGAACGTCGCCTCTAGCCCAGCACCGGCCG
The DNA here is from genome assembly GCA_016793045.1 of Alphaproteobacteria bacterium. GTDB lineage: Bacteria > Pseudomonadota > Alphaproteobacteria > CACIAM-22H2 > CACIAM-22H2 > JAEUKZ01. Next base: position 1,905 of record JAEUKZ010000455.1, on the reverse strand, counting down.
TCCGCGAGGCGGCCGCCAACTTCGGATCAAGGAGGACCCGCCCATGAAAAGACGCACCCTGCTCAAGACCGCCGCCGCCAGCGCCGCGGTCGCCGCGCTGCCTCGCCGCATCTATGCCCAGACGGGCCCGCGCAAGATCACGTTCATGACCTGGAACCTGGTCGACATGGAGGACATGATCCGCGGCTGGATCCGCGGGTTCGTCCAGACGCGCCCGGGCGTCGAGGTCGAGTGGATCGACAAGAAGGGCCCCGAGCTCCCCGCCTTCTACCAGACGCAACTCGCCGCCGGCACGCCGCCGGACGTCATCGACATCCAGGGCGCACTTGGCCTGGAATATGCCGGTCAGGGGGCGCTGCTCGATCTGACGCCGCGCTTCGCCGCCGATGCCGCCTTCAAGAACCAGTTCGAACAGGCCTACCTTGCCAACTGGGTGCTCGACGGCAAGAACTGGATGGCGCCCTACTACATCTCCAAGACGCTCCTGTTCTGGAACAAGACCTTGTTCCGGCAGGCCGGGCTCGACCGGCCGCCGCAGACCTTCGATGAAATTCTCGCGTTCTCGCGCCGCATGACGAGCGGCGAGAAGAGCGGATTTCTGACCCTCAACTTCGACTGGCTCTACTGGCCGCTGTTCCAGATGAACGGCGTCGACCTTCTGTCGCCGGGCCGCGACCGGGTCGCATTCAACACGCCGCAGGGCATCGACGTGCTCGACAAGCTCGCCAAGGCGACGAGCGACGGGGCGATCAATCGCATCTCCTGGACAGGACGTTGGGTCGAACCCAATGGCGCCTTCGCGACGGGCAATGTCGGCATGCTGCAGGCCCATTCGCCGGCGTACTTCTTCATCAAGTCGCAGGGCTCGTGGGTCAATGCGGACACCCTGGGTGCCGCGCAGGCGCCGGGCAACTGGGCAACCCCGAACAGCCACGGCCTCGGCATCTCGCGCGGTTCGCGCCAGCCGGATCTCGCCTGGGACTTCATCAAGTATCTTCAGAGCGAACGCGTCGCCGGCGAGTTTTCCAACAACCGGCGCATCCTCACCGGCATCACCGCGATCGACCGGGCCCTGATGACCCGCCTCGACCGCGAGGAGCCTTTGGCAGCTGCGGTTCTGCGCACGCAGTACGAGCACACCGACAAGCAGTGCGGCAACTGGCCGCTCGCCAACGACAGCCGCATCAAGGACGCGTTCTGGCCCGAACTGCAAAACGCGCTGCTCGGACGAAAGGACGCGCGCACGGCGCTCGCCGACGCGGATCGCCGCGTCGCCCGCGAGCTGCGCCGGGCCTGAGGATCGGGTCCGCCCCCTCCCCCGCCTGCGCGGGGGAGGGACTCGGCCCCGGATCGTCGACGTCGCCGATGAACGCCCCGGCCCTGGCCGTTTCCGGCCAAACGACATCCTGGTATCGCCGCAAGCGCGCGCGAGAGGCGATGCTGGTCGCGTGCTTCCTTCTGCCGTCGCTCGCGATCTTCTTCCTCTATCGCATCCTGCCGCTCGGCTGGAACGCCGTATTGTCGTTCCAGTCGTGGTCGCCGCTGCGCCCGGCGCAGTGGGTCGGCCTCGATAACTACGAGGAGATGCTGTTCGACGACGACGTGTTTTGGGAATCGCTCGTCAACACGCTGATCTTCATCGGCTGCTCGCCGATCGCGATCGCCCTGGCGCTGGCGATCGCGCTGCTCGTCAACAGCGACCTGCGCGGCGCCGCGATCTACCGCACGATCGTGTTCCTGTCCTATCCGCTGATGACGGTCGCGGTCGCGATCATCTGGCGCTGGCTCTACGACGAACGCGGCGGGCTGTTCAACTACGTGCTGCGCGGACTCGGGGTGGTCGACCGCCCGATCCCCTTTCTGCAGAGCTTCGAATGGGCCCTGCCCTCGGTGATCGTCGCGGAC
>JAEUKZ010000399.1 GCA_016793045.1 Alphaproteobacteria bacterium | reverse complement strand
GCCCGCCATAGATGCCGAAATGGCCGCGCGCGTCCGGGCCGGCGCGCAGGGTATTGGCTCTGGCTGTATTGGCTTTGGGCATGGGCGGCTGTTCTAGCAAAGCCGCCAAGCCGCGGCGATAGGCATTTGCGGGGCTGGCGGCGCCGACTAACCGCCTCTGGCGGCAGCCAAAAACGCCGCGATCCTCGCCGGGTCCTTGTGGCCGGGACGGTCCTCGACGCCCGAGGACACGTCGACGGCGGGCGCACGGGCGATCCGCAGCGCCTCGCCGACGTTTTCCGGCGTGAGCCCGCCCGACAGCATCCACGGCTTGTGCCAGCTACGCCCTGCGAGCAGCGTCCAGTCGAACGACGTGGCGTTGCCGCCGGGCAGCGCGTCGGGGCGCTTGGGCGGCTTGGCGTCGAAGAGCAGCCAGTCGGCGGCGCCGTCAAAGGCGCGCGCGGCGTCGAGGTCGGCGGCGGTGCCGATCGCCAGCGCCTTCATGACCTCGACGCTGAATGCCTTGCGGATTTCGGCGACGCGTTCGGGCGGCTCTTTGCCGTGGAGCTGCACCATGTCGGGACGGAAGGCGATGAACACCGCGCGCAGCGCGGCGTCGTCGGGGTCGACCAGCAGCGCCACGCGCTTGACCCGCCGCGGCAGGCGCGACGCGAGCTTCGCCGCCTGCGCGGGCAGCACCGCGCGCGGGCTCGGCGGATAGAAGACGAAGCCGGCGAAGTCGGCGCGCGAGGCGGCGGCGATGGCGTCGGGCGCGTTGAGGCCGCAGATCTTGACCTGGACGGTCATCGCGCGCGGGTCAGGCCGCGAGATCGGCGGCGATCGCCGCGCGTGCGCGCGCCGGGTCGGCGGCCTGGGTGATCGGGCGGCCGATCACCAGATGGTCGGCGCCGGCGGCGATCGCCTCGCGCGGGGTCATCACGCGCTTCTGGTCGTCGGCCGCACTGCTCGCCGGACGGATGCCCGGCACCATCAGCACGAAGTCGCGGCCGAGCGCGGCGCGCAGGGTGCGGATCTCGTGCGGCGAGCAGATCGCGCCGTCGATGCCGCAGTCGCGCGCGAGCCGTGCCAGGCGCAGCGCCTGCTCGGCGACCGGGGCCGCCTGGCCGACCGCCGCGAGATCGCCATCGTCGAGGCTGGTCAGCACCGTGACCGCGAGCAGCTTCGGCCGCTGCTTTCCCGCGCCTGCCACCGCTTCGGCCGCGGCCTTGAGCATCGCCGGCCCGCCCGCGGCGTGGATGGTGACGAAGCGGGGTGCGAGCGGCAGCACCGAGCGCAGGCCCCCAGCCACGGTGTTGGGGATGTCGTGCAGCTTGAGATCGAGGAAGAGCGGCGCCGCGCCCGCGGCCGCGCGAACGCCGGCGGGTCCGTTGGCGCAGAAGAATTCGAGCCCGAGCTTGACCGGCCCGCCGACGCCGCGCGCGAGCGTCGACGCGGCGGCGAGGTCGGGCGTGTCGATGGCGGTAAAGATGCGATCGGCTGCGGCGATGGTCATCGTCAAATCTCCCCGGTTGCCCAGCGTGTCGTGTCCTCCGGCGCGTGCCGGCCTTCGATCGTCGCCGCGAGGCGCAGGCCCAGAGCGGCGCCGAACTTGAAGCCGTGGCCGGAAAAGCCGGTCATCGCCCAGGCGCGCGCGCCGATCGGGGCGACGATGAAGCGCTCGTCCCCCGATACGTCGTAGAAGCACACCTTGGCAAAGGCGACGCGATACGCGTCGAGCCGCAGCAGGCGCTTGGCACCCGCGGCGAGCACGCGCGCGATCTCGTCGCTCCGCGCGACGCGGTCGCCGTCGGGATCGCCGCCCTCGGCGACGACGTGGTCGCCGATCTTGAGCGCGGCGCCGCCGCGCGGCGGCACGACGTAGAGGCCGGTCTCGGGATCGATGTCGAGCACCATCGGCGCGCGCAGCCAGAACGGCGCGAGGTCCGGCGGCGGCACGAGATAGACCACGACCTGGCGCTGCGGCGTCATCTTCGCCGCCATGGCGGGCAGCAGCGTACCGGTCCACGGCCCGGCGGCGGCGACCACGACGTCGGCGGCGAGCGTCTCGCCGTCGCCGAGCGTGACGCGCCCGCGGGCCGCGTCGATGGCGGCGACGCGCGTCTGCGCGCGCAGCGCGACGCCGCGCGCGGCAAGATGGCGCGCGAGGCGCGCGACGATCGGCGCCGCGAACAGCACGCCGCCGCGCTCGACCCGGACCGCCTGGCGCAGATCGTCGGCGCGCAGCGCGGGGTAGTCGCGCGCGACCGTCGTCGGGTCGAGGCGCGCGAAGGCGATCTTCTCCTGCGCCATCGTGGTCTGGCTGTCGGCGAGCCAGCCGCCGTCGCTCGCGGTCAGCGCCAGCGTGCCGGTGTTGGCGTAGAGCGTATCGCCGATGTCGCGCCACATCAGGTCCCAGCCGCGATAGGCTTCGGCGATCATGCGGGTGTAGCCGCGCGAGGCGCCGTAGGGATGGCGGATCAGCCGGTGCTGGTCGACCGAGCTGCCGCGCTGGTTGGGGATCGAACCCTGGTCGAGCACGGTCACCGCGGCACCGCCGCGCGCCAGCGCCCATGCCGTCGACAGGCCCATGATGCCGCCGCCGACGATGATCGCGCGGCGCGGCGCGCGTGCGCTCACGGCCGCTCCGCGAGCGCGAGCCGCACCGCGACGCCGACGAAGAACAGCGCCATCAGCCGGCGCAGCGCGGTCGCGACGCCGGCCGAGGCGCGCACCATCGCGCCGGCGCGCGCGGTCGCCGGGATGAAGATGGCCCAGAACAGCAGCGCGATCGCCGTCAAGGTCAGGTGCAGCGCCAGCATCTGCGTGGCGACGCCGCCGCGCGCGGGATCGACGAATTGCGGCAGCAGCGCGAGGTAGAACAGCGCCACCTTGGGATTGAGGATGTTGGTGAGCGCGCCCTCGGCGAAGGCGCGGCGCGGGCGCACGGCGGGGCCGCCGGCGGCGGCGCCGATCGCGCCGCGCTCGCGCCACATCTGCACCGCGATCCACAGCAGGTAGGCGGCGCCCGCCAGCTTCATCGCGGTGAAGGCGAGCGCGGACACGGTGAGGACCGCCGACACGCCGAGGATGGCGAGGCCGGCATGGACGAGGCCGCCGGTCTGGATGCCGGCGACCGCGGCGAAGCCGACCGCGCGGCCCGCGCCGAGCGTGCGCGTCGCGACATAGGCCATGTCCGGTCCCGGCGTCAGCACCAGGATCGCGGCGGCGGCGAGGAACGCCGCCCACAGGGCCGGATCGGGGAGAATCATCGCGGCGCGGAGACTAGGAGCGGGCCGCCGCGAACACAAGGCCGGCGGCATGCCGGTCGGCCAAGCGCGCCCGGGCCTCGGTCAGGCGTGGCCCGGGCGCCTCGGGCCGGTCAGCCGGCGTCGCTGAGCCGCGCGGCGACGGCCAGGACCGCCCACATGCCGGCGCCGCCGGTGACCAGCAGGGTCGCAACCGCCAGGACCGCGCGCACGGGAATGCGCCGGCAGGCGGAAACCACACGCGACGACGTCTCGGCGACCGCCCCGTCGAGGGCGACCGCCACCCGGCCGGGCGCCTTGCAGGAAGGCGCCGCCGGCGAACGAACCAACATCGGTCTGCTCCATGTAACTACGGCGTTACCCCGGGACCCTCGGTCCCGGCACCGCCTCGTACATATGGTACGCAGCCGCATAAATTCTCGATGAGGAGGACTCGCTCGACCCCGAGAATACTTTCGACGAACCGCCAATAACCTTTATTTTTCAAGTCATTATAGACTATGCGGGCAATGCAGCCCCGACCTGCGAAAGCGGCGCTGCTGGCGCCGCCGGTCCGGCGCCGGCGGCGAGCGCCCGGGCGACGGCCTCGTGCAGCGCCGGGGGCTCGAACGGCTTCGCCAGCACGGCATCGGCCCCGAGCGTGGCGGCATTGCGCAGCGGATCGAAGCCGGGGAACAGCGTGCCGCCGCCGGACATTGCGATCACCTTGAGCCCGGGACGGTTGCGGCGGACCCAGCGGATCAGCTCGAGGCCCTCGATGTCCGGCATGAAGATGTCGGTCAGCAGCAGGTCGGCGCCCGCCGCGGCATCGCG
>JAEUKZ010000382.1 GCA_016793045.1 Alphaproteobacteria bacterium | reverse complement strand
TTCGGCGGCTGGGCGGTGGCGATCAATGCGCGCTCGCAGAAGGTCGAACCGTCGTGGAAGTTCCTCAAATGGGTGATGAGCAAGCGCACGCAGCTCGACCTGTCGCCGCTCAATGGAACGCCGGTGCGCTACTCGGCCCTCCAGGAGCCGGCGCTGCAGCAGCAGTTCCCCTGGTTCGACTTCGTGCTGCGGGCGGAGCGCGAGGGCCGCATCTTCCAGGACTACCGGCCGCGCTATCCGTTCTATCCGCAGATCGAGGACGCGCTGGGTCTCCAGCTCAACCGGGCCGCGCTCAACCAGGTGCGGCCGGCCGAGGCGCTCGCGCTCGCGAACCGTCAGATCGCCGAGATCGTCCGCAGCGCCGGCCATCCCGTCCGGTGACGGGACCAGGCCGATGCGCTGAATGACGGAGATCGGCGCGGCCCGGAGGCTACATCGCAGGGGTGCCGCGATGTGGCCTCTCCTCGCCCCGGCCGGGGGATTCAGCGTCGTCTTCGTCGCCCTGCCGCTGATCGGGCTGTTCGTCCTCAGCCTGTGCAACTGGACGCTCACGCGTGCGCGAAGCCCCAGCTTCGCCGGCGTGAGCAACTACGCGCGCATGCTGTCGGACGAGGCATTCTGGGGCTCGCTGGGAACGACCGTGCTGTTCACGCTCGAAAGCGTTCTGCTCCAGCTTGCGCTCGGCCTCGCCGTCGCCTTGCTGTTCAACCGGTCGTGGCGCGGGATCGGCCTGATCCGCACGCTGTTCCTGGCGCCGATGATGATCGCACCGCTCTTCGCCGGCATGATCTGGCGCCTGGTGATGTCGGAGGAGTTCGGGTTTCTCAAGCAGGTGCTGCTGGCGGTGGGCATCGAGAATCCGCCGTTGTGGCTCAATGACCCGACCTTCGCCTTGCATGCGGTGATCATGGTGTCGGTCTGGCAATGGACCGCATTCGTCGTCCTGTTCATGCTCGCCGGGCTGCAGACGATCCCGCCGGAGCTCTACGAGGCCGCCGATCTCGACGGCTGCGGGGCGCTGCGCCGGTTCCGCTACATCACGCTGCCGATGCTGATGCCGTTTCTCGTGAGCGTCGGCATGTTCCGCTGCATCGACGGCTTCAAGACCTTCGACCTCATCTACGCGATGACCGCCGGCGGGCCGGGCGAGAGCACCCAGACGATCTCGTATTTCGTCTACCAGCAGGGTTTGAACTACTTCGATCTCGGCTATTCCTCGACCCTGGCGCTGACGATGCTGGCGATGGTCGTGGCCATGACCTGGGGCCTGCTTGCGGCCGGCCGCAGGGCGTCGACACGATGACGGCGCGGCACGGCATCAGGATCCTGTCCGCCGTCGCGGTCTATGCGGCGGCGATCGGCGTGCTCGTGCTTTTTCTGGCACCGCTGATCTGGGTCGCCGCCATGTCGTTCAAGACGCGGCTCGAAATCTTCGCCTGGCCGCCGACCTTCTTTCCGGCCGAGCCGACGCTGCAGAACTATGCGAATCTGTTCGCGCCGCGCTCGCGCTTCCCCGCGACCGTGGCGAACAGTTTCGTGGCTGCGCTGATCGCGACCGCCGTCGCGCTCGGCCTCGGCGTCGCCGCGGCCTATGCGCTCGCCAGCCATCGCCTGCGCCATGCGCGCGCGGCCTCGTTCTGGATGCTGACGTTCCGCATGCTGCCGCCAGTGGCGCTGGTGCTGCCCTTCTACTTCGTCTTCCGCCAGGCCGGACTGCTGGGCAGCCTTTGGGCGATCGGCCTGACCCATGCGGTGTTCAGCATCGCGATCGTGATCTGGATGATGAAGGCCTATTTCGAGACCCTGCCGCGCGAGATCGAGGAGGCGGCGCGGGTCGACGGCGCGACGACCTGGCAGATCTTCACCCGCATCGCGCTGCCGCTGTCGCGTGCGGCGCTCGCGGCGACGGCGATCTTCAGCTTCCTGACGTCGTGGAACGAGTTCCTGTTCTCGGTCATCCTGTCGCGCGCGCAGACCCAGACGGTGCCGGTCGCGGTCGCCAGCTTCGTCGGCGAGGTCTATGTCAGCTGGGGCGAGCTCGCCGCCGCGACCATGCTCGGCCTGCTGCCAGCGCTCGCGCTCGTCTTCGTCGGCCAGCGCTACCTGCTGATCGGCATCGCGCCCGGGGCCGTCAAGTGACTGCGCCGAAGCTGATCATCTTCGGCAGCTTCACGCTCGACAACGTCATAGCGCCCTCGGGCGCCATGCTGCCGCGCAATTGCGGCGGCAACGTCGTCTATGCGGCAGCGGGCGCGGCGCTGTGGACCGGCGGCGTCGGGCTGGTCGCCCCGGTCGGCGCGGACTATCCGGCGGATTTCCTGGCACGCCTCGCCGACCGCGGACTCGATCTCGGCGGCGTCCGGCGGTTCGATGCGCCGCACGGCATGAACGTGGCCTTCTGGTATCGCCCCGACGGCAGCCGGGAGCGCCGGTTCCCGCCCGACGTCGTCGCGCGGATTCCGCCGGCCGAGCGCGCCCGCTACACCGACTACACGGTGCACGGCCCGGATCATCGCTATCGCGTCTGGTTCGAAGGATCGCCGGTGCCGGCCGACGTCCCCGAAGCGTGGATCGCTTCGGCCGCTGGGGCGCACGCGGCGGCGCTGCCGGTGCAGCGCCACATCGACATGATGCGCCACCTGCGCGCGCGCCGCCCGGACATGGCGCTGAACGTCGACTCGCCGTGGTTCGACGAGCGTACGCCCGATGCGGACTTCGAATCGCCGCTCTTCGCGGCAATCGACACGCTGCTGCCGAGCGAGGCCGACCTGGCGATCGCCTTCCCGAAGCGCACGCCGATCGACGCGGCGCGGACCCTGACCGAACGCGGCGCGCGGCGCGTCGTGGTCAAGCTCGGCGCTGCCGGCTCCGCGATCGTCGCGCGCGATGCGGCGCCGGTATCGGTGCCGGCCGTTCCGGTCGCGGTCGTCGATCCGACCGGGGCGGGCGACGCCTATTGCGGCGGTTTCCTCGCCGGGCTGGTCGAAACCGGCGACGCTCTGATGGCGGCGGCTTTCGGCACGGTTTCGGCCTCGTTCGCGGTCGAAACCGTCGGACCGCTTGCCCTCCTCGAGGCCGACGCCGCCACGGCCCGGTTGCGGCTCGCCGAACTCCTGAAGCGGCTCGGCCGCATTCCTTGAACGTCACCCTGAGAGGCAGCGATGAAAGTCACGATCGGCGTCATTGGCAAGAACGAGCAGCATAAGAACGATCGCGTCGACGACACGACGATGAAGCTGGCCGAGGAGGTCGGTCGGCGGGTAGCCGAAGCCGGCGCGGTCCTGGTGACCGGCGGGCGCAAGGGCGTCATGGAGGCGGCGTCGAAGGGCGCGCAGGAGGCGGGCGGGCTGACGATCGGCTTCCTGCCGGGCATGGAGCGTTCCGGCGCCAATCCCTATGTCGACATCATCTTCCCGACGGGGCTCGGGCGCGCGCGCAACCTGCTGACCGCGCGCTCCTGCGACGCGCTGGTCATGATCGGCGGCAGCTGCGGAACGCTCAACGAGCTGACGATCGCCTATGCCGAGGCGCGGCCGGTGGTGATCCTCGAAGGGTCGGGCGGCTGGGCCGACAAGATCCGGCAGGTCCTGCACAAGGACCGCTATCTCGACGAGCGCGAGACGGTTGAAATCTCCTTCGCGACGACCGCCGCCGATGCAGTGGCGATCGCCCTGCGCCGTGCGACCGCCGCAACCGATGCCAGGCCGGACCAGCCGTAGCGGCGCTCCGCCGCATTGAAGCGGCGGAGGTGCGGTCCTAAACTATCCAAATGGCCCACACGATCCCGACGCGCAGCCTGCGCGACGAACTCCTCGACATCTTCGCCGGCCGGGCCACCAAGCGCTACGGCCTGTCGGAGATCAACCAGCTGCAGCATGCCCTTCAGTCGGCGCAGCTTGCCGAGCGCGCCGGCGGCTCGGCGGCGCTGATCACGGCGGCGCTGCTGCACGATGTCGGCCACATGATCCACGATCTCGGCGAGGACCCCGCGTCGAGCGGCATCGACGATCGCCACGAAGCGCTCGGCGCGGATTGGCTTGCCGAACGCTTCGGTCCGGACGTCAGCGAGCCGGTCCGTCTCCATGTCGCGGCGAAGCGCTATCTCGTCGCCACCGAAGCGGACTATGCCGCGAAACTTTCGGACGACTCGGTCCGCAGCCTGCAGCTCCAGGGCGGCCCGATGTCCGCGGACGAGGCCGCGTCGTTCCGTGCCGGCCCGTGGGCCGAGTCGGCCGTGAAGCTGCGCCGCTTCGACGAAGGCGCCAAGGACCCGCGCGGCCAGACGCCGGATTTCGACTATTACCTGCGCTTTGCCGAACGCTGCGGCAGACGCTGACGCTTCACGATGCGCCGCCGATCAGCTTTGCCGCCGCCATGCCGGCGATGCGGCCGAGCGTCGTCGCGGTGAGCAGCCCGTTCCCTGACAGATAGCCGTCGGCCCCCGACCCTGAAACGCCGCGCGCGGCGCCGCCGCCCGCGAAGAGATTGGGGAATGGCGTTCGATCCGGCCGCAGCACCCGCGCGTCGCTGTCGATGACGAGCCCGCCCTGGGTGTGGAACAGCGAGCCGGTCACGCGCACGCCGTAGAACGGCGGCTGCAGGGGCGGTCTGGTCGTGAAGTCGCGGCCGAACGCATCGGCGCCGCGGCCGGCTGCAAGATCACGCGCGTCGGCCAGCGTGCGCGCGAGCGCGTGTTCCGGCAGGTGCAGCGCCCGTGCCAGCTCTTCGATCGTAGCCGCGCTGCGGATCGCGCCCGCATCCTCGGCCTGGCGATAGTCCTCGAACTGCCGTGCGATCGCGTGCAGGCGCCGATCGTAGATGTCGAAGGCGATGCCGCCCGGTTGCGCCAGCACGCTCAGCGCCTGTTCCGAATAGCCGCGATGCTCGTTGGAGAAGCGCACGCCGTCACGGTTCACCTGAAAGCCGCCTTCGGCCATCACCGCCCAGGTGATCAGCACGCCGTGCGGCGCGGCGACCGAGCCGTGGCCCTGGAACGCGCCGAGATCGGCGATCGCAGCGCCGAGCGCGGCGCCCCACAGGATCGCATCGCCCTGGTTGCCGACATGGCCGGCGAAATGCGCGTGCTCCATCGCGGGAATGTGCTGGTGCAGGAGCGCCTTGTTTCCGCCGTAGCCGTTGCAGGCGAGGATCAGCGCCCGGCAGCCGATCTGCTCGAGCGAGCCGTCCGGCCGGGCGATCTCGACTCCGACGATGCGCCCGTCGGCGCCGGCGAACAGCCCGGCGCAGCGCGCGCTGGTCAAGACGGTGGCGCCGGCCCGCTCGGCGGCGGCGGAAAGGAACGCCATCAGCTCCTCGCCGGTGCGCCGCTTCGTGCCGTGCATCCGATGGACCGAATGGCCGGGATAGAGGAAGTCGTCGAGCACGTCGAGCTCGACCCCGTGCCGCTCGCTCAGCCAGTCGACCGTCGGCCCGGACGCGCGCGCGACCAGATCGACGATCAGCGGATCGGCCTCGTCGTGGTTCTTGCGGCGGATATCGGCAGCGAACAGCCCGGCGCTGTCGGCGATCCCCTTCTCCCGCTGCTTCGCGGTCGCCGCGGCCGGGATCAACCCGGACGACAGCGCGGTCGAGCCGCGCGGCACCGGGTCGCGTTCGACGACGACCGCCTCGACCCCGGCATCGCTCGCGGCCAGCGCGGCGCAAAGTCCGCACGCGCCGCCGCCGACGATGAGCAGCGGGACGCTCGCGGTTCCGGCGAAATCGGATGCAGGCCCGATCGACACGGCGCTGGCAGGGCCGTCAGTGCGCGCCGGCGGCGCGGTCGGCCAGCTTGTAGACCCGCAGCGCGTTGTCGCGCAGGAACTTGCGCTTCGGGACCTCGCGCAGGCCCAGCGCCTCGACCTCCTCGCGCATGCGCTGGAAGCCGAGCACGGGGAAGTCGGTGCCGAACATCACCTTGTCCTGGCCGTAGCTGTCGATGTAGCGCACGAAGCTCGCGGGCCAGTGCTTCGGCGCGTGGGCGTCGGCGACGATGAAGACGTTGCGGTGTTTCCACGCCATCGCGATCATCTCGTCGGTCCACGGGATGCCGATGTGGATGCCGACGAGCTTGAGTTCGGGAAAGTCGCAGGCGACGGCGTCGAAGGTGATCGGCCGTCCGACCGAGCGCAGCGGCCGGCCGGGATCGTAGACCAGCGACTGTCCGACCTGGAGCTGGACCGGCACGTCGAGCTCGCAGGCCTTGGCATAGAACGGATACCAGCGCGCGTGGTCGGGTGCGAGCTCGAACCAGTGCGGATAGCCGTGGGCACCGACGAATCCGTATTCGCGCACGGCGTGCTCGAAGGCGCGCACGCCGGCCATGCCCTCGGTCGGATCGAGCCCGGCGAGGCCGACGAATCGGTCCGGTCGCTTCTGCACGAAATCGGCGACGGTTTCGTAGGGCAGGTGCCAGGCGCCGCGCGTCCCGGCCTGGCCGATCTTGGCGGCGACGAGCATGGCGCGGCCGACCCCGCCTTCGTCCATCATCCGCAGCATCTCGTCGATCGTGTAGCCTTCGCGCACGCGCTGTTCCTGCTTGAAGACGCCGGTGTGGAACTCGGCGCTCCAGCGCGGCCGCGACGCGGCGATCTCCGGGGTCAGCGGGTTGACGACGGTATCGATGGCGAGGATGTCGAACGGCAAGGGGCGGTATCCGGTGTTGGCTGGCGCAGGCGCCGGGTTGATGCCAGGATAGTCGCGCTGGCGCAGAGGTGAAAGCATGTCGAGATCGTCGGATCGGTTGTTTCCCGCAGCGCTGGTCGCACGGATCGTCGGCCGGCGCGGGCAGCTTCATCTCACGAAGGCGATCGATCCGCGGCGGACCGCGCTCGCGGTCATCGACATGCAGATCGCCTTCACGGCGCCGGCGCAGGCGTCGGAAACGCCGTCGGCACGCGCCGTCATCCCGGCGATCAACCGGCTCTCGCGTGCGCTGCGCGAGGCGGGCGGACACGTCGCGTTCAGCCAGGGGACGTTCAGCGACGCGCCCGACGGCGGCTGGCCGGGCTTCTTCCGCCGGATGGTCGATCCGGCGACGGCAGCGCGGATCGTCGCCGGCCTGCGCCCCGGCGCGCCCGGCCACGCGCTCGATCCCGGTCTGGTCGTGGAACCGCGCGACCTCGTCTTTCCCAAGTGCCGCTATTCGGCCTTCGCGCGCGATGCCTCGCCGCTCGAACCATGGCTCATCGAACGCGGCGTCACGACGCTGATCGTTGCCGGCACGATCACCAATGTCTGCTGCGAGTCGACCGCGCGCGATGCGATGCAGCTCGGCTACGACACGATCATGGCGGCGGATGCCAATGCCGCGCGCGACCCCGCGGCGCACGACGCGACGCTCGCCACCTTCATCGAGTTCTTCGGCGACGTGCTCACGGTCGACGAGATCCTGGCCTTCATCGCCGCGTCGCGCGCCGCCGCCTAGCGGCAGGCGAGCGACAGCAGCGCCTGGCGATTCTCGTTGCGCACGACGTCGAGCGCACGCGCGATCGCGTCGGGCAGTCGGCCGGGCTCGCTCACCCGCTCGCCCCAGCCGCCGCAGGATTCGACGATGCGGACATAGTCGGGCGCGGGGTCGAAGACCGACAGCGGGATGCGCTTGCCGGCGACCGCCTGGCCCTGCGGATACATCGCCTGCGTCGCGCGCTTGACCGCGCCGTAGCCGCCATTGTCGAAGACCACCGTAAGCAGCGGCAGCCGTTCCGCCGCCGAGACCTGATGGCAGGCGACCGGGTTGGCGAAGATGTACGAGCCGTCGCCGAGTGTCGCGACGACGAGACGGTCCGGCGCCGCGAGCTTGGCGCCGAGCGCCGCCGGCAGGCCCCAGCCGAGGCCGCCGACGGGCGACGAGCCGAAATACGTGCCGGGCTGCGTGAACGACACCGCGTTGCGCATCAGCGTGTATTCGTTGACGACGATCGCGTCGCGCGGCAGCGCGCGGCCGAGGCAAAGGCTTGCCCAGGCCATCGTCATGCCAGGTCCGGCCGGCACGGATTCTGCCGAGCGGAGTGCGGCTTCGCGCATGGCACGGTGCTTCGCCGTCTGATCGGCATGGCGCGCCGCGATTGCCGCCGCGCGCGCCGGCACCCGGCGCGCGATCGCACCGTCCAGCGCCCGCAGCACGGGGCCGGCCGATGCCGGGATCGACAGCTCCGAGCGGAAGCTGCGCACGGGATAGCGCTGGAACAGCGGGTCGGGCCCGGCATGGAAGATCCGCGCCGTGTCGCGCGGCGCCGCGATCGAGGGAATCCATGGCACGTCGCACTCCAGCACCAGGATCGCATCGGCCTCGCCGAGCCACGGGTCGACCTCGAAGCCGCCATGCATCGGGTGGTCGTTCGCAAGGCTGTGGTAGCGCGGCCGGAACTCGACGACGCGGATCGCGGCGCGGTCGGCGATGCCGGCGAGCAAGGCCGGCACGGCGAGGTCGCGCCCGGCGGAGGCGGTGACGATCAGCGGCCGTTCGGCCGCGAGCAGCGCGTCGGCCAGACGCTCGATCGCGGCTTCGTCCGGTGCGGCCGGTGCGGCGGCCGCCTGGGCCGGCGGCTCGGCGACCGAGAATTCCGACATCGGCACCGCCAGCACTTCGCGCGGCAGGGTCAGCGCGATCGGCGCCCGCGGATCGCTGGCTGCGAGGCTGATCGCGCGGTCGATCACGGTCTCGAGCTGTTCGGGCCGGCGCAGCTCGTAGTCCCATTTGACCGCCTCGCGCAGCAGCCCGGCCTGGTCGAACATCTCCTGCGCCCAGTGGATGTTGAGCGAGCGCGCGCCATGTGCGCCGGTCTCCAGGATCGGCGTACGCCCCATCATGAAGATCACGGGCACGAATTCGCGCGCGGCGTTGAACAGCCCGGCCAGCGCGTTTGCGGCGCCGACATTGACATGGACCATGACCGCCTGCGGCCGGCCGGAGATCATCGCGTGGCCGTGCGCCATGCCGATCGCAACGGTCTCGTGGGGGCAGAGGATCGGCCGTGGCAGAGAGGCGGCATCGGCCGCAGCATAGGCCTCGACGATGCTCGGGAAGTCGGTGCCCGAGTTGGCGAAGAAGCAGTCGACGCCGCGCGCGGCGAGCAGCCGCATCAATCCTTCGCCTGTGGTCGCCGCCTGCATCGTGCGTCGTGACATTTGCATACCTCGTGGCCGGGATTTGTCGCACACTCCCGCCACCGGTCAAATGGCCGCCTGAGATTTCATCCAGTGCAACGTGAAGGGGGGACCGCTATGCGCCGTTCCGTGCTAGTCGCCGCAGTCGGGTGCATGTTCGCATTGATGGGGTTGCCGCAGCCGGCGGCCGCGCAGGACCGGGTGACGATCGGCGTCCTGACGGCGCTTACCGGCCCGCTGGCGGCGCCGGGCCGGTTCCAGATGAACGGATTCAACCTCGCGGTCGAGGAGCTGAACGAGGCCGGCGGCATCCAGGTCGGCAATCGCCGCCTGCGCGTCGAGCTGCGCACCTATGACACGCGCGGCAACCCTGCCGAAGGGGCGACGGCAATGCAGCGGCTGACGACGGTCGACCGCGTTCCGGTGGTGCTCGGCGAGCTGTCGTCGGGCGTCGTCGCGGCGATCGGCCCGATCGCGGCCGACAACGAAGTCCCCTTCGTGATGACCGTTCCGACCGGGCCGAACCTCACCAAGCAGAACAACCGCTACATGTTCCGCGTCAACGCGCACAACGACCAGTTGACCGTGGCGCTGGCCGAGGTGGTGCGCGCCCGCGGCTGGCAGCCGCTCGCCTTCATCGCCTGGAACAACGATGCCGGCCGCGGCGGCGTCGCCGGCATGCGCTCGGCGCTGCCGCAGGGCTGGCCGATCTCCTATACCGGCTTCTTCAACGTGGGCGAGGTCGACTTTTCGGCCCATGTCACCAACATGCGCAACAGCGGGGCGCGCGCCGTCATGCTGCTGATGGACGAGGAGCCGGGCAGCCTGGCGATCTCGCAGATCCGCGCGGCCGGCCTCTCGGCGCAGCTGATCGGCACGCTGGCGATGGGCTCGGACCGTTTCCTCGCGCGCCTCGATGCGGCGCGGCTGAACGGCATGGTGCAGTACAACGCCTTCCCGCCCAATGCGCCGATCGCGCGCATCCAGAACTTCTCGCGCCGCTACCGCGCCAAGTTCAACGAGGAGGCGCACGGCTTCGCGGCGCAGTCCTATGACGGGCTGATGGTTGCGGCCGCCGCCATCACCGCCGCCGGGACCGCGACCGATGCAAGGCGCGTGCGCGATGCGCTTGCCCGCACGGACCACCAGGGCGTCATCGGGCAGATCCGCTTCGATGCCGAAGGCCAGGCCAATCCGCCGATCTACGTGACGGAATGGTGCGCCGACGGGCGCCGGCGCATCGTCGCCCCGGCCGACGTCGTGGCGGATTGCGGCGCCGGCTGACCGCGGCCCGGCCCGAATCCAGGCATGCTCACCGCGCTCGCGGAACAGGCCGTCAACGGCCTGATGATGGGGTCGATCTACGTCCTTGTCGCGCTCGGCATGATGCTGATCTACGGCGTCATGCACGTGCTCAACTTCGCGCACGGCGCGCTGCTGATGCTGGGCGGGTACCTCGCGTACTTCGTCTTCGCGACGCTGACCGGGAACTACCTGCTCGCCATCCTCGGCGCGGTGTGCCTGCTCATCCCGGTCGGCGCGCTGCTCGAGCGCGGCGTGTTCGCGCCGCTGCGCTCGAACCTGCGCAACCAGGTGATCGCCAGCCTCGGGCTCGTGCTGGTGATCGAGAACCTGGTGGTGATCATCTGGGGCCCCAACGCGCTGCAGTTCCGCGTCGTCTCGACCCAGGCGACGGTGGCGTTCGGGCCGCTGCAGTTCGCCCTGCAGCACCTGCTCATCATCGCCGCGACCGCGCTCTGCATCGCGGCGCTGTTCGCCTTCCTCCACCTCACCAAGTTCGGCACGGCGATGCGCGCGGTGGCGCAGAACCCGCGCGCGGCGATCGTCGTCGGCATCGACGTCGAGCGGATGCACAAGGCCGCCTTCGCGATCTCGATGGCGCTCGCCGCGATCGGCGGCGCGCTGCTCGGCCCGCTCTTCCTGGTCTTCCCGCAGATGGGCGACCTGCCGCTGGTGAAGGGCCTCGCCGGCATCCTGCTCGGCGGCATGGGCTCGATCGGCGGCGCGGTCGTCGGCGGGCTGGCGATCGGCGTCACCGAAGCGGTCTCGACACTGTTCCTGCCGACCGACTACCGCGACGCGATCACCTTCGCGGTCATCGTCGTCGTGCTGCTGTTCCGCCCCCAGGGCCTGTTCGGGGTCTCGACCCGCGACGATTCGTAAGGGGCTGGGATGTCGCGCGCGTCCGTCCTGCTGTTCGCCGTGTTCGCCATCGCCGCGCTGGCCGCGCCGGCCGCGCTCGACCTGCCGCCCTACGTTCTGCACATCCTCAGCCTGACCTGCATCTATGCGATCCCCGCGATCGGCCTCAACCTGATGCTCGGCTATGGCGGGCTGGTTTCGCTCGGCCAGGCGGGCTTCGTCGGCATCGGCGCCTATTGCCTCGGCATCCTCACCGTCGATGCCGGCTGGTCGGTATGGGCGGCGCTGCCGGCGGCGTTCGTCGCCGCGGCGGCAGCCGGTGCGGCGGTCGGCTTCGCGAGCCTGCGCCTGCGCACCCACTACTTCATGATCGTGACGCTCGCGCTCGGCCTGATCCTCCATGCGGTGATGAACAATTGGGAAGGGCTGACGCGCGGCCCGGTCGGGCTCGCCGGCATCCCGCGGCCGGAGGCATTCGCAGTGCTCGGCTGGTCGTTCGCCTTCGGTCGGCTGGCGGATTTCTCGCGCTTCGCCACCGCGGTGGCGATCGTCGCGCTCGGCCTGACGGCGCTGCTCGTGCATTCGGATTTCGGTCGGATGCTGGCAGCGATCCGCCAGGACGAAACGCTCGCCGCGGCCAAGGGGGTCAAGGTGATGGCCTGCAAGGTCGCCGCCTTCGCGATCGGCTCCGGCCTCGCCGGGATCGGCGGCGCCCTCAAGGTCTCGTTCCTGCGCGTCGCCGCACCGGCAAGCTTCGACATGCTGGAGAGCATCAACCTCGTGCTCATCGTCATCGTCGGCGGCGCCGGCCGTCTGATCGGTCCGGTCCTCGGCGCTATCCTCTTCGTCGCCTTGCCGGAAGCGCTGCGCGTGGCATCGGAATGGCGGCTGGTCGTCTTCGGGATCATCCTGGTCCTGCTGATGCGCTTCGCGCCGGACGGACTCAGCGGGATCATCG